>JAGRDO010000017.1:987-6473 GCA_020447005.1 Paracoccaceae bacterium | reverse complement strand
AGGGGGCGTGAGCCCCCGACTTCAAGCCACTGGATATTGAGAAGTTTCGGCCTTGCACAAATTGTCACGTTCAGCCGTGCAGAATCGCGCCCAAGTCCGCGCAAGTTCTAAATTGGAATTTTGTGTAACAATTAACTCATCTGGTTCTTGTGTTACGAAAATACCTCAGCTAGGGTCCAGATGTAAAGCAAGTGAGGGCACCTATGGCACGGCCAAGAGCAGAGAATCCAAGAACAAAAGCTGCAAATATTCGTCTTACCGAGGAAGAGCGAACTGAGATTGAAGCTGCTGCTGCTGCTCAGGGTTACGCGTCTCTTAGTGAATACATCCGCTTCTTGCACAGCCGCTTCACTGAGGATGATGAAGCCAATATTGCGGCGAAGAAGACCAACCCTCGAGACTTTCCCGCCAAGCTCTTGCGTCCCTTTCTGAAGACAGATTACGGACAAATTCTTTGGGGCGACAGCCGCAGCTACCTCTTCAACAAGGCTGACGAGGACAGCGTCGATCTCATAATGACGTCGCCGCCCTTCGGTCTGGTGCGTAAGAAGAGCTATGGCAATGAAGATGCAGATCGCTATTGCGACTGGTTCCGCCCGTTCGCGGAAGGGTTTCATCGGGTCCTTAAGGATACGGGCAGCCTTGTGATCGACATCGGCGGCGCTTGGGTGCCGGGGCAGCCCACTCGTAGCCTTTACCACTTCAAGCTCCTTGTAATGCTTGTCGAGGAATACGGTTTCCACCTCTGCCAGGAACACTATTGGTTCAACCCGTCAAAGCTACCAACACCCGCCGAGTGGGTGAATGTTCGGCGAGTACGCGTTAAGGACGCGGTGAACACTGTTTGGTGGCTCTCGAAGACGCCTTACCCCAAGGCCAACAACAAGCGCGTTCTTCAACCCTACTCAAAGTCGATGGAGCATCTGCTTAAGAACGGGTACAAGGCAAAGTTGCGCCCGTCGGGTCATGACATCTCCGAAAAGTTCAACAAGGACAACGGTGGCTCCGTCCCGCCAAACCTGTTGGCCATAGCCAACACCGAGTCTAACGGGCGCTATCAGGATCACTGCCGTGCCGAGAACATCCCGATCCATCCTGCGCGATTCCCTGCGCAACTTCCCGAATACTTCATCCGTTTCCTCACCGACCCCGGCGACCTGGTGGTCGATCCCTTCGGCGGCTCTTGCGTCACAGGCGTCGTGGCCGAGAACCTGAAGCGCCGTTGGACGTGCTGCGAGCTGTCCGAGGAATATCTTCTCGGTGCTCGCGCCCGCTTTGAGCCTGAACTTCAGTCGCTCCCAAAGGATCGTGGCGTCCCTTACGAGATCGCGTCACCCTGTGCGCGGCCGGTCGCGGAAGAAGACGTGCCGCTCTTCGAGGACGGTGGCGCGCAACGTCCCGCCTCGATGCGCAAGAAGGCATCGCCGAAAATCGCTGCCGAGTAATGGTCGCTCCCTCTGCGCAAAGCGCTAGGCAGGGGGAGCGAGCAACCTCTCCCGCACCCAAGCCTGAACCCGCCCTTCGATAAGCCCTGCAAAATCCACCGTACGGGGCGCAGGGGCAGTTTCATCCAGAAGGGTAGGGGCTTCGCGGCTCAGCGCGATGAGCGAGGCGCGGACAAGCCCCTCGATCTCAGCCTCTGGCCTGTAGCCGCGCGCATAGCGTACGATCTGCCCGGCCGCTTCGCGGAAACGGGCGCTTGCCGTATCTCCGGCCAGATATTTGACCTCGACGATTCCTGCCGCCTGACCGGCTTGCCGGTCGGCGATGACCAGGTCTGGACGATCCGCCGCGAGATGCATCCCATAAGCCGCTAAAGCACGCTCTAACCGCTCTTCGGTCGGTTCTAACGAGGGTGGAGTGAACAGCCCGCCACTGCCCTGCCAGAAGATTTCAAATCGCCCGCAGGAGATAATCGGCGCTCCTGATGGCTTGCCGAGCAAGGCAAGGCGCATCGGCTCGCCCGTCTCTGCGGCGAGGGCTTCCCCGATCCCAAGTCCCATGGCGAGTTCGAAGCGCCGCCACTGTTCCAGCGGCCCAACCAACGTGCTGCGCAGAACGCTCAGTAACGCCTCTTCATCCCCCGCCTCGACCCGCGCCAGCGTGTCATAGGCAGCAATGGCCAGTCGGTAGATCATCCGCCGCGAACGTGCCGCATCTCGTAGGGCTCCCGGTCCGGGCCTGCGATGGACGGCCACGCTTTTCAGAACCTCTCGCAAGGCATCGAGGCGCTTGACAGCCGTCACATGGGTCATCGTCTCTTCGACAAGGCGGGCATAGGCCGAGCCCGCAGGTTGAAGAGCGAAGAGCCGCGCCGCATAGGTCGAGACGGTATGGACAACCCATGCCACGACCTGGTTCGGCCCCGTGTTGAAGCTCCTCACCGGCTCTTCGTAGACAACCAATGACGGATGACCGGCCACCCGCCTCGCGAGCATCGTTCCCCGCGCATCGATCCGCCCCCGTGCCACAGCATCATCTGTCCGTCGCACGAATTGCAGAAGGCTTTGCGCTTCGTGTCGATGGCTCAGCACATAGGATAGGAACGTCCTCACGGGCTCCGACAACGCCCAATGGGCGCGCAGCAAGTCAATGTCCCGTGCGAAATCAAGATGAGGGCTGTCAGCCCCCGCCAGCGTCCCTTGCCGGAAATACCGCAGGAACACCCCCGCTGCATAATCGTTGATGGCGCGGTCGAGCGTCTCCATCACGGATTCACTACACGGCCACTGACGCCATCCGCGCCTTGATCCGTTCGCCTTGGGCGGTATCGAGCCCAAAAACCTCGATAGCCTTGCCCGCGAGGAACTCCGCATCCTGCACGACGATCCCGTCGAGCATGGGCAGGAGCACCATGTCCACCGAGTCGAGCAGCGCCTCCTTCATCGAGGGCGTTGGCGCGGTGAAGAACTCCGCATCATCTTCCATCGCCTGGACGGCCTTGATGGCGTCGATAATCGGCGCAGGGCCGATCACCCGCACCGTGTTGATTGCCCCCCAGAAGGACGCAAGAGGGCAGGGGGCTCCTGCCGCCGGTCCTGCCCAGGCGGGTTCTTCCTTGCGCAGGAAGGCTTCGATGAAGCCCTCCGTATCACGCGGGGCATCGACATAGACCCAGCCGAAGCGCCGCGCGAGCGCATAGGACATCTGGTAGAGGGACGCCTTGTCGATGGAGTTGATCGTCGCCACCAACCGCCAATGCGGCCCTGGCGCAAACTCGTGCGCCGCCGCCGAGGGCTTGCTCTCCGGTAAAATCACATATTGCAGGCTGTCTTTGTCCTCGATGTCGAGCCGGTAAGGCAGGGTGGTTTGCTGCCCCGACAGCACCGTGAAAAGCGGCCCGATCACCTTGTCGATGTCGCAGCGGTTCAGTTCGTCGATGATGAGCGGGCGGTCAAAACGGCGCAACAGAACCCCCGGAATGAAGGCCACCGATCCGCTGCCGATAGGCTGATAGCCCCCGATGATGTCTTGCGAACTCCAATCCGAGGAGCCCGTCACCAACGTCCATTTGCCACCGGTCAGCACCGTGGCGATATGGCGGGCGAGCGTTGTCTTGCCCGTCCCTGGCGGGCCGTAAAGCATGATATGCTGCTTGCCCGAGGCGAGCGCGGCATTGATCTGGCGATAGACCGCAGGGTCGATGCCCAGAAGGTCTGTCATCTCGGGAATATGCAGCGAGGCTGGCGCGACGATCTCGTCGTCATCCGCCGCTTCATCTTCTTCGTCTTCAAGGCCAGTGCCCGCTGCCGCCGCCAGAGGCGCGACCGGCCCCGCCGCCTTCCAGGCATCGGAGATGTCTTTCTTCAGGCGCTCGAACTCAGCCTTTTCGCTCAGGTCATAGACGGGGATCGCCCCCGCCGCCCCACCTTCCGGCGAGACTGTGATATCCGCCGCTAGAGCGTCGATCACTTCGCCATAGGTCAGCGGGCGCGACGTCCCCGCAATCGAGACCTCGACTCCATGGTCGCGTGGTTTCACCCCGAGAAGTCCCGCCAGCAAATAGGGCAGGGCAGCGCCTTTGAACTTCATTGCCCCGCTATCGGGATCGAACTGGAATGGCTCAGCCGACGAGCCTTGCGGCGTTGCCCCGTGGAAGACGAACAGTGCGTGGACTTCGAGGCTGTCGTCTCGGAAATAGTCGTTCATCCCCTGCCGCACGAGCGGCACCAAGCGAAAAACCACCCCCGCTTTGTCTTCCTGCGAGGCGTTGATCGCGCCGAGGTTTAACGCGCCGGTCACAGGATTGGTGGCTTTCCAACCTTCCCCGACAGGCTCGATCTGGTAAAGCCATCGTGGCGGCTTGTTCGCCGAGTAATTTGGCTCCTTCCAGAAGCCGGTTTCCAAATTGATGTCGTGGCGCGAGCCAAGTCCATCTTTCAGTTTGAAACCGCACTGGGAGAATTGCAGCCCCTTGTCTTTCAGGCGGTCCTTGAACCATCTGAAGAAATCGACTTCGTAAATCCTTGTTTCATCTTCCATTCAAGCCGCTCGCCTTCAACACACTTCTCCTACCCGCCCGGTCACTTGACACTACCGCCGAAGACGATCACCGTCTATGTCTAAGAAAATCGAGGATTATCTGCTTCTTGTAAGCGCTCGATTTGGGTTGGCACAAAACAGTTGAGCCGCAATACCGGACCAGAGATCACCGTCGGCGAGTGGACAAGAGCATCAAGTTCAGTTCTTGCCGTTTGAGGTGATGCGTGTCGTGAACGCCTAAGACATCTCAAATCAAGGTCTACAGAGGAGGTTCGTGCTCGAGTTGCTACACATGCGTGGCCGAATTTCGTTTATCACGCCAATCCGGCGGCTTTTAGTCAGGTCCTGAGTTATAGGCTCTCGGTCTATAGCTCATTTTTGTCTCCTTGGTGAGCCATAGAGGTCGTACTTGCCCCTCAAGGTTCCTAAACTGCAGGCCGCCCATAAAAGCTGCGCTAGCTAAACGCCTTCAAATTCCAAAGGGTTCTGCAATGCCTGCGCATCATCAGACTCTGGCACCTTCTCGCGCTTCATGGGTTCATAGCGAACCCCTTTCACGGCAACATCGAACCAGGCGGGTTGAAGGTCTCCGTTGTCCCACTCGTAGAGGAACCCGACCAGATCGCCGGTTGCATTGGAGAGGATCTGCATGATTGGTGTGCCGGTCAAACGTGGGGCATGGGACATTCCGCTCTCCTCTGAACTCTTTATGCAAACCGATTGTTCTGCGACGGTGCGACATTCTTGTCGGGGTCATATGGACGTTATGCTGCACCTGCAACATGCAATTTGCGGTTGATGCGAGTGGTCGCGGAAACTTGCCCGAAAAGGAAAATTTCTGTTCGAATTCAGTGTTGAATCCTTGCTCGGGACCTACGATCCACGCGTCGCCACATCCGTGTTGGCGTTCTGCGCCGCAGCGATGGCTAGCTCGTCCAGGATTGCATCGATCTCGCCCCATATGCGTGGTTCCACCTGGCCGCGGATCAGAGCCCATTTACTCA
>JAGRDO010000017.1:587-903 GCA_020447005.1 Paracoccaceae bacterium | reverse complement strand
CTGCCACTGCGTGTTTCGAGTGCGCTGCTCCTCAGCAATTGGGGCAAAGACCGGCGACAGTTGCCAGCCTTTGACTGCACGGCGCAGGGCGGCACGCACCACATGTGCTGGCTCGACACCACAAGTCTGCAGCGCTGCTTCCTGTCGTTCGAGTGCGTTGACCCTGATGTCGATCTTCCGGGTGGGGCTCAAAGCGCGCGCCGATACGGGAGCTCTCCGGCTGGTGTGCGGGTCACAGCTTTCCGCGGTGAGTTGGTGCGGCGCCACGGTACCGTCCGGCGCACGCTCTGCCTCGTGCCGATCAGCGTCAACGTCA
>JAGRDO010000017.1:322-445 GCA_020447005.1 Paracoccaceae bacterium | reverse complement strand
CTCACGCAGCAAGAATGTTGTTGAGAATGTCCGTCGCCTCCTCAAGCGCCTCGACGACATGACGTACATGTGGACGCATCAGAGGGTTTGGATCGGACTGCTTTTCCAGCGCCAAGGCGTGGA
>JAGRDO010000017.1:0-184 GCA_020447005.1 Paracoccaceae bacterium | reverse complement strand
GGGTCAACCATGTTGAGGACGACGTGGTGGCGCGGAAGGCTGGAGGGGTCGTCAACGCGGGATTTCAGCTTCTCATACCAATCGGCAGTCTGTGCGCCGACATCGAAATCAGACGTCGACAGCATGACAGGCGTCACAATGTGGTCCGCAAGCACCGCAATGCCGTCTGACCATTCGGCACCGA
>JAGRDO010000114.1 GCA_020447005.1 Paracoccaceae bacterium | reverse complement strand
CGATGTAGTTCAGATCGAACTTGGACGCGGCCAGTTCCTTCGGGTCTTCCTCGGTCTCGTCCCGCAGGGCGGCGATATCGGGGTGGCGGTAGATGGCGTTGCCGTCAAAACCCACCTTGGCGTCGAGCACCTTGAGGTTGCCGTCGGGCGTGACGATCAGGGGGTTGATCTCAAGCTGCTCCATATCCTTTTCGATGAAGGCCTTGTAGAGGATGCGGATCAGGTTGACGCATTGCTTGACCTGCGCGCCTTCCAGCCCGAGCGAGAAGGCGACGCGGCGGCCGTGGAAATCCGACAGGCCCGAGGCGGGATCGACGCTGAAGGAAATGATCTTTTCCGGCGCCGATGCGGCAACCTCCTCGATATCCATGCCGCCTTCGGTGGAACAGACGAAGGCGATGCGGCTGGTCTGGCGATCGACGAGAAGGGCGAGGTAAAGTTCGCGCGCGATGTCGCTGCCGTCTTCGATATAGATGCGGTTGACCTGCTTGCCCGCCGGGCCGGTCTGATGGGTGACGAGGGTGCGGCCCAGCATCTTGCGCGCCTCGTTCGCGGCTTCCTCGACCGAACGGGCGATCCGCACGCCACCCTTTTCGCCGGCCTCGGCTTCCTTGAACTTGCCCTTGCCACGGCCACCGGCGTGGATCTGCGCCTTGACCACCCAGAGCGGTCCGTCGAGTTCGCCGGCCGCCGTCTTGGCTTCTTCGGCCCGCAAGACCGCGCGGCCATCGGAAACGGGCGCGCCGTAGCTGCGCAAGAGGGCCTTGGCCTGATATTCGTGGATATTCATCGTCGATGTCCCCGTTTGCGTGCGAATTTCAGCTTTCATGGCATAATGACAGGGAATGTCGAAGCGATTAATGCGATTTTCCCGGTGGCGGTTGCGACAATATGCGATTTGTGATCACACCTTCCAAAAGCGTGATCACAAATGCGTCCGCGCCATGCCGTGCGGGCCGAGTCGGCGCAATCGGCGCCACGTACCGGGGAATTGACCTTCGCCACTGGCCGGGCGATACCCGTATCGCCAAGGGAACTGAAGGGCAGGTCTTGTGAACCTTCCAGGCTGGGGAACCGTCTCGACGGTCGACTGCGCGCCGATGCTGGCGCTGGCCAACGCCGCGTGGCATGTGGCAAGCGGCGCCCGCGAGGTTCATCTTTACCTCGACAGCGCGGAAAGCGCCGATGCCGCGCCGTTTTCGGCAATTCAGGGCTGCCGCGTCACGATTTGCGATTCGGAGTACTGGACACGGGAGCATGGAACCACGCGGCCCGATTTCCATCAGCACCGGCAGGTGCTGAACGCCACCCATGCGCTTGAGCGGACCGGCACGGATTATCTGCTGCATCTGGATGCGGACGAGTTTCTGTGGCAGCGCGAACCCCTTGGGAGGGAACTGGCCCGGCTGCGGCGCGGGGCTTTCCTTCAGGTCGGCGTGGTGGAACGTGTCTGGGTCGCGGGCGAGGACAGGTCCCCCCTGTTTTCCCCGACCTTCCGCGTTCCCGAAACCCTCTTTGACCCGCCCGATCTTTCCCTGACGGCGGATATCGAGGGTTTGACCCGCTGGGGCCTGACCGGACATGCGGCCGGAAAATCGGTCGTGCCGCGCGGGTTCGGCTACCGGATGAACATCCATCATCCGGTGCTGCGCGGCAGCGGTGGCCGCAAGCCGCCGCGCACGCACTCGGTCGACTGCTCGATCCTGCATTTCGACGGCGTCACGCGGCTTGAATGGATCTACAAGCTGATGCGCAAGGCCGAGGCGATCAGCACCTGGCCGGATGCGCCCGCCTCGGAGACGCGGCTGCGGCAGATCGCGGCGATGCTGGCGGCCGGCCGCGACCGGGCGGCGGTGAACGCGCTTCACGACAGGCTGAAATGTCCGGACAGCGAAACGGCGGACCGGCTTTGGACGAACGACAGGCTTGTGCGCGCCGATCTTGGCATCGCCGCCGCGCTTGATCAGTTCGTTCCGGGCGGGGCGTCACGGCTGACGGCGGAAACCTATGATCGCTGGCTTTGGGGGCGGTCGGCCGATCTCTTCCGGGCCTATGGGCTGGACTGAGCGCAGGCACGAAAAACGCGCGGCCCTTTCAGGCCGCGCGCGTGATCCTTCTTGCCGGCCGGATCAGCCGAGGCTCGGGTCGATGGCCTTGCAGGCCGCGACGAGGCCCTGAACCGAAGCGACGGATTTGTCGAACATCGCCTGCTCATCGGTGTTGAGCTTGATGTCCACGATCCGTTCGACGCCGCCGGCGCCAAGGATCGTCGGCACGCCGACATAAAGCCCGTCAAGCCCGTAGGCGCCCTTGACATAGGCCGCACAGGGCAGAAGGCGCTTCTGGTCCTTGAGATAGGCTTCGGCCATTTCGATGGCCGAGGCGGCGGGCGCGTAGAAGGCCGAACCGGTCTTCAGCAGGCCGACGATTTCGGCGCCGCCGTCACGGGTGCGCTGGATGATGGCGTCAAGCTTGTCCTGCGTGGTCCAGCCCATCGCGACAAGGTCGGGCAGGGGGATGCCGGCAACGGTGGAATAGCGCGCGAGCGGAACCATGGTGTCGCCGTGGCCGCCAAGGACGAAGGCGGTCACGTCTTTCATCGAGACGTTGAATTCAAGGCTGAGGAAGTGGCGGAAGCGCGCGGAATCGAGCACGCCGGCCATGCCGACAACCTTGCTGTGCGGCAGGCCCGAGAATTCGCGCAGCGCCCAGACCATGGCGTCGAGCGGGTTGGTGATGCAGATCACGAAGGCGTTCGGCGCATGTGTCTTGATGCCTTCGCCAACCGATTTCATGACCTTCAGGTTGATGCCGAGAAGATCGTCGCGGCTCATCCCCGGCTTGCGCGGGACGCCGGCGGTGACGATGCAGACGTCCGCCCCCGCGATGTCGGCATACTCATTGGCGCCCCTGAGGTTCGCATCGAACCCCTCGACCGGGCCGGATTGCGCAAGGTCGAGCGCCTTGCCCTGCGGCGTGCCTTCGGCGATGTCGAAGAGGACAACGTCGCCGAGTTCCTTGATCGCCGCGAGATGGGCGAGGGTGCCGCCGATCTGACCGGCGCCGATGAGGGCTATCTTGGGTCTGGCCATAATTTTGCTCCAGCTGGGGTGTATGTCGCGGAATTGCGTATCCTCTCTGTGGCTTTCGTGCAAGTCCGCTGCGCTGCGGCATTGCAGAGGGCTTCTCGCAGGGGTTGCAATGTGGATAGGTTTTGGCGACTGGCTGCCGTCATCGGCGGTCGCAATGAAGGGAAAAGCGCGTGCGGCAGCGGTTTTGGATGGTGCTCCGGTGGTGTGTCTTGCTGCTGTTCGTCGGTTTCGCCCTGTCCTGGATAACCGCCAGGTCCGCGCTGGATGAGCTTGACGAGGCGGTGGCACAGGGCGATTTCGGCCATGCGCTTCCCGGATGGAAGCGGCTTGGGCTGAATGTCGCCGCACAGGTTCTGCCGCTGCGCCAGCCGGGTGCCGCGCTGATCCGCGAGGGGCGGGTCTTTCGCGATTGCGACGATTGCCCCGAGATGGTGGAGGTTCAGCCGGGCTATGCGCTGATCGGCTCTCCGCTGATCGAAGTCAGGCGCTACACGCATATTTTCGCGCATTCGCCGTTTCTTCGGCAGTTGAAATACATCAACCGGGAAGGCCCGCGGCGTCTGGTCCGTATCCGGCATGGCTTTGCCTTGTCCCGCTTTGAACTGACGCTGGCCGAATGGGACCGGGCGCAGGACGATCCGGACTGGGAAAAGATCACCGGCCGGGCGGCGCGCAAGGCGGTGTGGCCGGAGGGGGCGACGCCCGACACCGTGATCAACACGATCAACCAGCATGACGCGCGGGCCTTTGCGGCGTGGTTGTCGGCGCGGTCCGGGCGGCACTACCGCCTGCCGACGGAAGCGCAGTGGGCCTATGCGGCCGCGTCGGGGGCGACGACCAGCTATCCCTGGGGTGACAATATCGGCGTGGACAACGCGACCTGCGCGGAGTGCTCGGACATTCGGACTGGCGGTCGCCCGGGAAAGGTCGGGCTTCACGCGCCCAACGGCTATGGCATCCACGACATGATCGGAAATGCGTGGGAGTGGGTCGAAGACTGCTTTGTTCCCTGGCACGACGAGGCGCTTGAGGAAGGCGAGGCGCATGTCATCGATGCCTGCGACTATGGGGTCGTGCGGGGCGGTGGCGCCGGGGTGGAGCCGTGGCAGTTGCGAACCTCGATAAGGGTCGGCCCGCATGCGAACAATGCCGATGCCGGCGCGACGCTTCGACTGCTTCGCGAAATGGAGTAGAGGTGGCGGAGGGCTGGGTGTTCTGGCTTGCGGCCTGCGCGGCATCGATGGCGGTGGGCCTGTCGAAAGGCGGCCTTCCCGTGATCGGCATGCTGGCGGTTCCGGTCATGGCGCTGGTCATGCCGCCCCTGACCGCCGCCGGGCTGCTTTTGCCCGTTTATGTCGTCTCTGACCTGATCGGGCTGATCGCCTATCGCCGGTCATTCGATCGGCGGGTTCTGGCGATCCTGATCCCGGCGACGACCATCGGTGTCGGGCTGGGGTGGGGACTGGCGGCGCAGGTGCCGGAATGGCTGATAACCGGCGTGATCGGCGTGATCGGAGCGGTCTTTGCGCTGACGCTCATGACACGCCGGCCTTCTGGTGGAGACCCGCGGCCCGCCGGATGGGGCAAAGGGGCGTTCTGGGGGGCAATCACCGGATTTACGAGCTTTGTCAGCCATGCCGGGGGGCCGCCTTATCAGGTCTATGTCCTGCCCCTCGGGCTGGCGAAGGTGGTCTTTGCCGGAACGACGACGATCCTTTTCGCCTATGTCAATGCGATCAAGCTGGTGCCCTATTGGGCGCTTGGCCGGCTTTCGGTCGGGAACCTGCAGATCGCAGCGGCGCTGGCGGTTCCGGCCTGTCTGGCCGTCGTGGCCGGGGTCTGGCTGGTGCGTGTCCTGCCTGAACGGCTTTATTTCCGGCTGGTGACATGGGCGCTGCTTCTCATCTCGCTGAGGCTGGTCTGGACCGCGCTGCCGCCGTTCCGCGGCTAGGCGCCCTGTCCGGGGGCCGGCAGGGCGTCCGCCAGGGCTTCAAAATTCTGCCCCGAGGCAAGCAGGCAGGTCATGCCGTTGGTCAGCGTCACGGTGACGGTCCAGGTTCCGGTTTCGCCCGAGGCGAAAAGCTCCATCACCGCATTGTTGCCCGCGATGCCGATCCCCCGGCGGGATTCGCCATATTGTTCGGCAAGCACCGCCAGCACCCCGTCGCGCGGGCCGCATTGATTGGTTTGCTGCCCATAGGCGTGCTGCGTGGCAAAGATCAATCCGCCGAAACCCAGCGAAAGGGCGAAAATCTTATGTTTGAGCATGGTTTGCCTCACTGAGGGAAGACCACGCAATGCTGCGCCGGCTTTCGCAAGATGTGGTTAACAAAGGGTTCGGAGTGGCCCTGGCCGGGGGTGAACCAGCGTTTTTCTGCGCTGCGGCAATTTTTGCCTTGCCGAATATGCCGCTGCTGTGGTGAGTAGCGAAACAAAGTTGCGAAAGGAATGTCATGTCGACGCCGGATGAACAGTTGCGGCCCTTCCGTTCGGTTCTCTACATCCCCGCCTCGCGTCAGCGCGCGATCGAAAAGGCGGCCAGTCTTGCGGCGGACGCGATCATCTTCGATCTGGAAGACGCGGTGTCCGCGGATGAAAAGCTGAACGCGCGCGCCACGCTTTCGGACGAGCTTTCGACGCGGGATTTCGGCGACCGGGCAAGGATCGTCCGGGTCAACGGGCTGGAGACCGAATGGGGCAGGGATGACATCGCCGCATTCGCCGGGGCGAGGATCGATGCGCTTCTCATCCCGAAGGTGAATGGCCCGGCCGATCTTGATGCCGTGGCCGGTCTGGCGGCGAACGTGCCGCTTTGGGCGATGATGGAAACCCCTGCCGCGATGCTGAACGCGGCATCGATCGCGGCGCATCCGCGGCTTGGCGGCCTGGTCATGGGCACGAATGATCTGGCCAAGGAACTGGGCAGCCGGTTTCGCGCCGACAGGCTGGCGATGCAGCCCGCCCTTGGCCTTTGCCTTCTGGCGGCGCGGGCACATGGGCGGATCGCCATCGACGGCGTCTATAACGCCTTCAAGGACGAGGCGGGGTTGCGCGCGGAATGCGAGCAGGGCCGCGACATGGGATTTGACGGCAAGACGCTGATCCATCCCGCGCAGCTGGAGATCGCCAATGAGGTTTTCGCGCCGTCGCCGGACGAGGTCGAACTGGCGCGCCGGCAGATCGACGCGTTCGAGGCCGCCCGCGCGGCCGGGCAGGGTGTCGCCGTCGTCGATGGCCGGATCGTCGAGAATCTGCACGTCGCGACCGCGCGCCGGACGCTGGCCCGCGCCACGGCTATTGCGGAACGCACGGTTTGACGGGACATTGACGCGGTTCGCGTCAGTCGCAGGAGGTTGCCATGCAGATTCTGATCCTCGGCCTTGTTCTTTGGACGGGTTCGCATCTTTTCAAGCGGCTTCTGCCGGGTCTGCGGTCCAGAATGGGCGATATCCCGGGCAAGATGTTTGTCACCATCCTGTCGCTTGCGGCGATCGGGCTGATGGTGGCGGGGTATCGCCGTGCCGATCCGGTGGAGATCTATCAGCCGCTGCCCGGCATGGGGCATCTGAACAACCTTCTGATGCTCGGCGCGGTCTTCCTGACCGGCCTTCCGCACTCCAGGGGCATTCTGAAATCGAAGCTGCGCCACCCGATGCTGATGGCTGTCGTCGTCTGGGCCATCGCGCATCTGCTGGTCAATGGCGATCTTGCCTCGGTCGTGCTGTTCGGCTGGCTCGGGCTTTGGGCGATCATCTCGATGACGCTGATCAACATGCAGACAAGCTGGACGCCGCCCCCGCGCGGGCACCTGCGCAGCGATCTGATCGGCCTTGCGATCTCGCTGGCCGTTTTCGCCGTGATCGCGGGCATCCACAGCTGGCTTGGCTATAACCCCTTCCGTGGAACCTATTCCTGACCACCCGCATCGCAGAGGCGCGAGAGATGAAGACAAACCCGGGCCGCTTTTTCGAGGATTACCGACTGGGCGAGGTGATCGTCCACGCGGTGCCGCGCACCGTTTCGGGGGGCGAGCGGGCGCTCTATCACGCGCTTTATCCCGCGCGGCACGCGCTTTATTCCTCGGACGAGTTCGCCCGCGCCTGCGGCCTGAGCGCCGCGCCGATGGACGATCTGATCGCCTTCCATACGGTCTTTGGCAAGACGGTGCCCGACATTTCGCTGAATGCCGTCGCCAATCTTGGCTATGCCGAGGGACGCTGGCTGCGGCCGGTCTGGCCCGGCGACACGCTGCGATCCGAAAGCGAAGTCATCGGGCTGAAGGAAAATTCCAACGGCAGGACGGGGGTGGTCTGGGTGCGCACCCGGGGCCTGAACCAGAATGGCGACGCGGTTCTGGACTATGTGCGCTGGGTGATGGTGCGGAAGTCGCGCCTTGACGCGCCGGCGCCGGCGCCGGTGGTGCCGGAGCTGGCACAGGCGATCGCGGCGGCCGATCTGGTCATTCCCCAAGGGCTGGACTTCACGCGCTATGACTTCACGCTGGCGGGAGAGCCGCATCGCTGGGGCGACTATTCGGTGGGCGAAAAGATCGACCATGTCGACGGCGTGACCGTCGAGGAGGCCGAACACATGCTGGCCACGCGCCTTTGGCAGAACACGGCGAAGGTGCATTTCGACGCCACCCAGAGAGAGGACGGCAAGCGGCTGATCTATGGCGGGCATGTGATCAGCCTGGCGCGCGCGCTGTCCTTCAACGGGCTGGCCAATGCTCAGGTCATCGTGGCGCTGAACGCGGGCGCCCATGCCAATCCCTGCTTCGCGGGCGACACGGTGCGCGCCTGGTCCGAAGTGCTCGACAAGGCCGAAACCACGGCGCCCGGTATCGGCGCCGTTCGCCTGCGGCTGGTCGCGACCCGGGGCGGGGCGGGCGCGTTCGCCCTGAAGGCCGCGGATGGCAAGTATCTGCCCGAGGTGCTGCTTGACCTCGACTACTGGGCACTGATGCCGCGCTAGACCCGAAGCGCCGGCCACGCGGCCACGTCACAAACCCGCCAGCGGCCCTTGCAGCGCCCGGATCGCGCCACTAAGATTCGGTCAAGGTTCTCACTCTAATCATTGGAACCGGAGCAGCGAAAAAAAGGCGGACGCGCATGAAAGACCCGTTGGATACCTACATGAATACCCTTGTCCCGATGGTGGTCGAACAGACCTCGCGCGGGGAGCGGGCCTATGACATCTTCTCGCGCCTCTTGAAGGAGCGGATCATCTTCCTGTCCGGCCCCGTTCATGACGGCATGTCCACGCTGATCTGCGCCCAGCTTCTGTTTCTTGAGGCGGAGAACCCGTCGAAGGAAATCGCGATGTATATCAATTCGCCCGGCGGCGTGGTGACAAGCGGCCTTTCGATCTATGACACGATGCAGTACATCCGGCCCAAGGTTTCCACGCTGGTCATCGGGCAGGCGGCTTCGATGGGTTCGCTTCTGCTGACGGCGGGCGAAAAGGGGATGCGTTTCAGCCTGCCGAACAGCCGGATCATGGTGCACCAGCCCTCGGGCGGGTATCAGGGTCAGGCGACGGATATCATGATCCACGCGCAGGAGACCCAGAAGCTGAAGGACCGGCTGAACGAGATCTATCACAGGCATACCGGCCAGCCGGTCAAGAAGGTCGAGGCGGCGCTTGAGCGCGACAACTTCATGTCGCCCGAGGACGCCAAGGACTGGGGCCTGATTGACGAGATCCTGCAGGCGCGTCCCGACACGGATGGCGCAAAGTAGACCGCGTTGCCCGGGTCCGTGATCGGGCCGGGGCAATTTGGCATTGTGATGGACCTGTGGCTGCCCTAATCTTGTCCCATTGGGCGGTCACACTTTTGACGACACATGGCGAACCCGCCGCAGAGGATGACGATGGCGAACAATTCAGGCAGCGACAGCAAGAACACCCTTTACTGCTCTTTCTGCGGAAAGTCGCAGCATGAGGTGCGCAAGCTGATTGCCGGACCGACGGTATTCATCTGCGATGAATGCGTCGAGCTTTGCATGGATATCATCCGCGAAGAGACGAAGACCACCGGCCTGAAATCTTCGGACGGGGTGCCGACGCCGCGCGATATCTCCAAGGTTCTGGATGATTATGTGGTGGGGCAGGGCCATGCGAAGCGGGTGCTGGCCGTCGCCGTGCACAACCACTACAAGCGTCTGAACCATGCCGCGAAATCCGCCGATGTCGAACTGGCAAAGTCGAACATCCTTCTGATCGGCCCGACCGGCACCGGCAAGACCCTGCTGGCCCAGACGCTGGCGCGCATTCTCGA
>JAGRDO010000113.1:5030-9141 GCA_020447005.1 Paracoccaceae bacterium | reverse complement strand
ACGAACGACCCAAGTGCCAATTCGATTAAGGCGCTTCGATAGCTGTCGGAAACGTCCTCCAGTCGCTCGATAGGCTCGCCCAGACGAAACAGCACAACAGGCTCTTCCGCCTTGGGCGACCGGAGCGCAAACCGAGGGTCGGGCGCCAGACCGAAACCGAGGCGCGCGAGCGCGTCGGCCGCTCCTGTCATTTGCCGTTTCCCGATCTTCACGTTCGTTTCTCCCTCCAGACGCCCGATCACCTCCTCAAGCGGCACCAATCCCCCCCGATCGACGATATCGCTTGCCCAAGATTTCAAGTGGTCCATTTCCTCTGATGGGAAGGCATCCCATAGTTCAGAAGGCAGCAAGGCATGCGCTTCAACGCTTCCGCGACCATCAGGATTTCGGCCCAGGAAACGACTGAGTTTGTCGAGGTCGTTCATCACCTCGTCTGCCAACTCCTGGGCAATCTCGACCGGTTTGCGCAGGCCGGAAATATCGGGGACCGGTTTGCCGTCGACGGTTGGGCTGGCGGACCCCTGAAACTCGCTCGAGGCGGCCCTATAAAAAGCCGTGAGTGATTTCCGGGGTTTGGTCACTTTGAGCCCATCAGGAAAACGCCGATCAAACCGCATACGGAAAAGAGCGACGAACTCGTCACGGCACCGTGTCGCGGGAGTTCTCAGATATGTTTCCGGATGGCAGATGAACCAACCCAGCAACCAGTCAGCTGTCAGGATCTCGCCTTTGTCGATCCGAGCTCCGATTGCGTATTTGAGTGAGAACGGAAGTTCCCAGCCCTGCTTCTCGAACATCGGCTCGATAGCGTCGAGGTCGGTTTCGGCAAGCATCGCAATGTCGAGAAACTCCCCCAAATAACGCCTGACAGAGTGGTTGTCAGGGTAAAGTGACTGCAGCCGCCGAACTTCCTGGACTATATCCTTGGCATCTTCGTTGGACTGATCGACGAAGAAGCGACGCTCCAGCCCGTAGAAGTACAGGAACATGTAGCCGGGGTTGTAGGAGGCGTCGTTGCGCCCGCTGGCCAACCAGTCGAGGTAGGTCGCCCGGCACTGAGGTGAGATATCCGAGTATCCGGGCCAGTAGGGCATACCTTCACCAGCTTTGTCGGCTCCAGAGCGCGCGACAGACAGAGATGGATCGATATAGGCTCGGCACTTGTCACGATACCCGTAGGTGTTCAGCAAGGGAGGCGTGCCGACATAGACCATCCCGCCGATGTTGCGGCCGGCGACGCTAGCTGTTTCATTAGACCGGACCCACCCGCTTTTCGATGATCGGGCCGATGCGCTCGATGCCACTCGCGAGGGCTGGTTTCGTTCTGCGGCCGCTGCAAGTGCCGGCGCCGCAGACTTTCCAGCCCGAACGATTTCAGCGTAGTCCTGCTTTGGTGGGGAATAAGCCTGAACGGCAGCCGGCTCTTTGGACGCGTTGGCTTCGCGAGTTCGTTCGCGCTCACGCTCGATACGCTTGTCGTAGGCACTTGGGCGCGGCACCTGCTCAGGTCGGGGGGGTAGGTTTTCCGAACTCCCCTCAGCTTGCGCCTTTGCAGCGACTTTCCGCGATCTCCGTTTTTCTTGCCACCAGACCAGAATGACGGGAATACCAAATGCAAACAACATCTGGCCGCCAATCGGCCAAGCCTGAAGCATTGTGGTCACCACGACCATGCATAAGAAAAAATATAGGACGAGAAAGAATGTAATTCGGAAAAACTTGAGTATTGAAGACATTATCGGAACCCTCTCCGAACCACACTATTTTGAACAGCCATCTTTGCAACGACTAACGTCATGGTTGAAGCACTTCCCATGCTTTATGCTTGATTGGGCCGATGGCCACATACATCTGTTCGCACCGTTGAGGGCACACCCCCGCCCCAGTGACCGTAACCGGAACGGCCGAGATGAAGCGTTGCCACGACCATGCGACGGCTGGTCGGGCTGACTCCGAAGGAGACTGCCGGGCCAGCGGCACGTTGCAGGGAGAGGCGGCGTTTCAGCTCGGCGAGGTCGGCTGCCTGCAGCCGACCGAGTAGGGCGCGGTCCTGACCAAAGGGCAGGAGGGGCCAATGTTCCCCTTGAATGCCTCAACTTAAAAACCAAAAGTTACTTTAACGGCAGGGGCATTAAGACAGGCGGAACACATATTGATTGAGCTGAAAATCGAACTTATTGGCATCAAACCACCTATCTGGCGCCGAATCCTCGTGCCGAATGACATCAGCTTGGACATCCTGCATTCCGTTCTCCAGGGCGCTATGCCTTGGCAAGACTATCATTTGCATGAGTTCGAGATCGGCGAAGACAGGTTCGAGGCCCGCGACGAACTTGACGACAGCTGGGACCCTACCGATGGCCGGAAGGACGAAAAGAAGTTTGCTCTTGGAGAGCTGGTCAAGAAAGGCAGTCAGTTCACATATACTTATGATTTCGGCGATGGTTGGCGGCATCTCGTCACCGTTGAGAACATTAGCAAACCAACCGGAAGACCAGATCAGGATTTTCCCGCCTGTGTTGCCGGAGAGCGAGCCTGCCCGCCAGAGGACTGTGGAGGACCCGACTCTTACGAAGAGTTTCTCGACGCGCTGTCCGACAAACACCACCCGGAACATCGCGCTACAAAGCAATGGGCGGGCGCGTTCGAACCGGAAGTTTTCAGCGTGCAGCAAGCCAATGATGCCGTCGGTGCGATGTTTGTATGGGCAAAAGAACGCCACAGTCGAAAGTGAAACCTGACTCTGGTTTGGCGCAGCGGCTTCGACAGGGGCACATAGCTTCGACCTTTCGATCCGAATGGCCGGATGTCTTCTCAGCCCTCCGAGGGCATTCACGCCCTGCTTTGCTGGTGAGCTTCAGAGCTGACAACCACCAGTCTCTTTGAAAATTCCAGAATTTGTCGATCCTTGACGGACTATCTCACAGGTCATCACAGAAACAAGTGGCGGCATCTTTAAAAATACTTCATTGTGTCGCACATGAGTGGACAAGAACACGAAAAGCTAAAGAGTCTTCTTGAGGCAGTCCCCACGGGGTTCCTCGTGGACTCGGTCTGGCTGGAGCACCACGGGATAGGCCGGCGTTCGTCCTACGCCTATGTCCAACGTGGCTGGCTAGAACGCCTTGGACGCGGAGTCTTCCGCCGCCCGGCACCAGGCAGCGCCACCACGAATACGCTCGAGTGGAAGACCTACCTGCTCTCGCTCCAGCACATCATGCACTACCCTGTCCATGTCGGGGGAGCGACGGCATTGGACCTGCAAGGCTATGCGCACTATCTCTCACTCGGCGACAAGAGCACAGTCTGGCTCTACGGCTCAAAAATCCCCAACTGGCTCGAAAAACTGACGCTCAACGCCGAACTCCGCACACGCAGCGTATCGCTGTTCTCCGATCCAGAGTTGGGTGTCAATGACGCACGAAAAAATCTCAACGAGACAGCATCGCCCCTGCCATGGGACTGGAAACTGGTGATGTCCTCGCCGGAACGCGCGATCTTAGAGGCGCTGGACGAGTTGCCGGATCAGGAGAGCTTTCACAACCTCGACATGGTGTTCGAAAGCCTGACGACGTTGCGACCGAGAACCCTCTCGGCACTGCTCAGAAGTTGCAAGAAGATCAAGGTCAAACGCCTGTTCTTCGTGTTCGCCGACCGCCACGACCATGCCTGGCGCAAGCGTCTCGATCCGGAAGAGTTCGACCTCGGCAGCGGGGATCGCGCATTGGTCAAAGGCGGCAAGATACATCCGCGCTACAGGATCATGGTGCCCGAAGAGTTTGTAGGAAAGGAACGTGGTCATGGCGCGTGAGGACTATGCCGCCCAAGTGGCGCTGCTCGTGCGGATACTGCCGTATGTCGCAAAGGAGAAAATATTTGCGCTCAAGGGCGGGACGGCCATCAACCTCTTCTATCGCGACCTTCCGCGCCTCTCGGTCGATATCGATTTGACCTATCTGCCCCTCAAGGATCGCGCCGAAAGCCTCGTCGAGATCAACGACGCGATGGACCGGATTGCCGCCGCCATCGAAGGCGGCATCACCGGCGCCAAAGCGCAGCGCATTGCCGGCGGTGGCGGCGGCGCCACGCGTCTCGTCACTCGGCGACGTTC
>JAGRDO010000113.1:987-5015 GCA_020447005.1 Paracoccaceae bacterium | reverse complement strand
GAGCGTTCTGGCAGAAGCTGCAGGAGGCAGGGAAACCGGTGAAAGCTGCTTTGGCTGCGACGGCCAGAAAGCTGCTCAGCGTGCTCAACAGCATGGTCGTGAACGGCACCTACTTCCGGGAAGTTCAGCCAACCTGAGTACAGTTGCCGGAAAGCCCGGAACGCTTCATAGCCCCTCTCACCGATACCTGCAACAGCGGTGTGGACTTGCAATTTGACAAAACGTCCCTCGTGTGGCTAAGTGTCCTTGGTCCGGGGACAGAGGACACTTCGTATAAGATGATGAAAAGTCAAGATATTGTCATTTTGCTCAAGCTTGTGAGCCTGCAAAATCAGGAAGATTCCGATCTTCTAGATAGCCCCGACTGGTCCTCGGGTCGCGAAGAGCCTTACTCGGTCCGTGGTCTGGGCAATTCTCTTGGTATCAGCAAGACAGAAGTCAGCGCTTCGCTCAACCGTAGCCTAGAGTCCGGCCTGGCCATAAGGGATCGTAGCTATCGGCGGGTGAAGCCAAATCGTCGTGACCTGTGCGAGTTTATCGCCAATGGCCTGAAGTTTGTCTTTCCGGCGAAACCCGGCGCGCCAGAGCGAGGCGTTCCAACTGGGTTCTCTGCGCCGATGCTCGAAGGTCAGCTCATTAGTGTCGGCCAAGACATCTATGTATGGGCTTATGCGGAGGGTCGAGTGCGCGGACTTTCGATTGAACCGCTGTTCAAATCTGTCCCCGAGGCCGTCCAGAAAGACCAGCGCCTGTACGAATATCTCGCACTGGTCGACGCCATCAGGCTTGGCAAGCAGCGTGAATCCAATCTTGCCGTCGAGCGGCTCAAGCAAAGGCTCCTGAACAAATGACCGTCCAGGGGCAGCTTCTCTATATGCTCGAAACCGTGGCCGAGGCCATCGGGGACGATCTGCGCGATCGCCTTGTGTTTGTCGGCGGATGTACGACGGCACTCTTCATCACCGATCCGATCACGCTGGAAGACGTGAGACTGACAAATGATGTCGATCTCATCGTCGACCTGGCCGGTTACGGCGAGTGGATAGAGCTGGAGGAACAACTGTTCGGGAAGGGCTTCACGATTTCCCCGCAGGACGAGGTCATCTGTCGCATGAGACTTGGCGAACTCATCGTCGATTTCATGCCGGACGACGAACGCATCCTCGGTTTCTCGAACCGCTGGTATGCGCAGGGCATCGAAACAGCAGTGTCACATCCGTTGACGGGTGAGCTGGAGATCAAGCATCTGACTGCGCCGCTCTTTATCGCGACGAAGCTCGAAGCCTACCGCGGGCGTGGTGGCGACGACCCGTTGGGGAGCCATGATCTCGAAGATGTCGTAATCGTCGTGGACGGGCGGGAGGAACTTCTTGCTGAAGTTCAAGGCGCAGACGAAGACGTGCGCAACTTTATCGCTTCAGAACTCCGGGCATTCAAAGAACACGCGGACTTCGACAACTTCCTGGAAGGGAATATCAGAGGCCCGGCTGGACGCGTCGACATTGTCCGCGACCGTATCGACGCGCTCGCGAATTGCGATGGCGGTGGCTGAGATGGGAGTAGAGATCAGGTGGCGCAGCGAACAAGGACATCGCACCGATGACAATCGCGATTGTTGCGGGGTTGGACTTCGTGACGATGCTGTTCTTGCTGTTGTGCTCGACGGCTCCTCGAACGGGAAAGCCAGTGGCGCTTTCGCTCGCGAAGTGGCGCGCAATCTGATTGACTGGTTCGTCGTTGCGGAAGTCGTGACACCGAAGACCATCATCGACCGTTTGCGCGTGATCCACGCGGAACTTTCACGCACATATCGGCGAGACTCGGCGAGTGTCGTGATTGTACTTATCGAAAGGCAGGGTGCGACCTGCATTCTCCACGCCGGTGATTGTCTTGCAGGATTGGTTCAAGAGACGTCTGATATCGAGTGGTCGATACAGCCGCACACCCTGGCAAACGCCATATCGCCGGTAGCGATTGATGAGCTCGCACGGTCACCGTCGCGTAACCTCCTTACGCGGAGCTTTCGCACAAAACGATTCATGGTTCCCCAAGAGACCGTCCAAACATTCGGGGCGGGTCAGCGCCTGGTTCTCACGACTGATGGGTTCTGGGCCTCACTCGATCCCGAACAGAAGACCGCGTTTCTTCGGGGCGGTGCGTTCCAGCCTTCCGAAGACCGGGATGACTGCAGCGTCCTCACGTTAACTGTCGTCGAAGATCAGCCGGACGAGGTAATCGAAGCGGCCGGTGACAACTTTTACGTCGTAGATGCAAAACACTAGACCGAGAGTGGCTCGCACGATTTCGTTTTTGGAATAAATTAGATACATTCGGCATCCGTCCGCTCCCCACCCGATCACAATGCGCGGTGCCGGATCATCGCTGCGCCGTGCACCGGTGACCGCATTCTCAGGAATGCTGCCGTTGCTGCGCTGCGCCGCCGAAAGTCGGCTCTCCGCCCACAACGATGAGGAGGGAATGCCTTGTCGCTAATAAATGCACGAGGCTTCGTTCAGAAATCGTGAAACGATTATCACATTGCAATCACGCGACTCTCTTGGCGCGCAGATGAATCGTTGCACAGCAAATGAAACGATAAGCACAACGGCGGACTTCATCCTCAGCATCGGCAATGCGTTACCCATAATCGATATGTGGCGCTTCGCCCACAACCCCCGCATCCTCCAACTGCTCCCGATCGGGAAGATCGCGCAGGCTTTCCAACCCGAAGGCAACAAGGAACTGCTCGGTCGTCACAAAGGTATAAGGCGCACCGCGGCGCGGCGATCGTGGCCCGGTCCCGATCAGGTCGCGCGCATGTAGCCGCCCGATCAGATCGCGGCTGATGTCCTTGCCGAAGATGTCCTTGAGCCCGTCGCGCGTGATCGGCTGTTGGTAGGCAATGGTCGCCAGCACCGCGACGTCGAATTCGCTCAGATCGAGTAACTGGTCCCCGACATCCGCCGCAGCGCGGATCGCGGGCGCATAGGCCGCCCGGGTCCGGAATATCCAGCCGCCAGCGACATGCGTAACTTCAAAAGCCCGCCCCTCCAGATCGGCGGCGAGGTCCTCGACCAGCAGGTCGACCGAAGCGCCCTGCCCCACCACCCGCGCCAGATCCTCGCGCGGCACCGGTGCGGCCGAGGCAAAGAGCACCGCCTCGATCCGCCGCATCCATTCGCGCCAGCGCAGCTCGGGCGGCAGGTCGGGCAACTCTCGATCCAGTTCGGGGTCTGAGCGATCCTTCGCCATCGCTACACCCCGTAGAGCCGAAACGTGTCGCGGCCCGTCAGCTCGCACACCGCGCCGAGATCGACCAGCCGGTCGCAAAGCCGCCGCGCCGCACGGTCGGGCAGTGGCAGGGACGCTGGCGCAACCGCATCACGGGTCAGGAACATCGCGACCGCATCGCCCGCCCCCTTGGCGCGCAGTTTCGGTGCGACCGCTTTCAGATGCGCCGCCCGACGTGTGAGGTCTATGGCCTGCCGCACGGCCTCGGCTGCCGATGAGACGAGGGCGCGATGACAGGCGAGGCGCAGGTCATCGCCGCGCCTGCTCAGGTCGGCGCGTTTCAGACCGGTGGCCAGCAGCGGCACCACATGATCCCAGCCAAGCGCCTGTGCCAGCGCGGCCTCGGCCATGATCAGTGCCGGCACATCCGCGCGCGGCGCGTCCGTCAGGACCGTCTCCAGCACCGTCGCCGCGCGGGCCAACGGAGCCACCTGCACCGCGCCGCGCGGGTCGTACCCGTCGAGCCAAGCCGCGATCTGCTCAGGCTCCAGGGCCGGCAAGGCCCGGCCAAGGGACTTGACCGACACCGGTCGCTCCGCCGACCGCCGCCAGATCAGGCAGGTTTCGCCCGCCGGTCCGGGCAGATCGCCGGGTCGTAACAGGTGCACCGCGTCACGCAACTCCCCAGCCCGCTCCGGGCGCCCCGAAAACGCGACGCAAGCCTCCGACGCGCGCAGCGCCAGACGGTCCCGCAACAAGGCTTGGGGCACCTCCGCGCATTCCAACACAAGATGCAG
>JAGRDO010000113.1:0-773 GCA_020447005.1 Paracoccaceae bacterium | reverse complement strand
AATAAGTTTGCATTATCGGACATTAAAGAATATGCTCGGCGACATGTCAGAAAACACCGAGAAATCGAGCTACGACGTGCCAATCGGGTCTTCGTCCAACGAGGACAACGAGAGAGATCGCCCTGACGGCGAGGCCTTGAGCCTTCCGACCTTTGTTGTGGCCGGCTCCGGCAACCTCGATCGCCTGGTCGACACCGCCCGCGACTATGCGCGCGCGGCAGCGTCGGACAACACGCTGAAGGCCTATGCGAAGGATTGGGCGCACTTCGCGCGCTGGTGCCGGATGAAGGGCGCGGAACCATTGCCCCCCTCCCCTGAAATGATCGGACTCTATCTCGCGGATCTGGCCTCCGGATCGGGCCCCTCCCCTGCCCTATCCGTCTCGTCTATCGACCGCCGCCTGTCAGGTCTCGCCTGGAACTACGCGCAGCGCGGCTTTTCCCTCGATCGCAAGAACCGACACATTGCCACAGTACTAGCCGGGATCAAGCGCAGGCACGCGCGCCCGCCGGTGCAGAAGGAAGCGATCCTGGCAGAAGACATCCTCGCGATGGTCGCCACCATTCCCTTCGACCTACGCGGGCTGCGGGATCGTGCAATCCTTCTCCTTGGATACGCCGGAGGCTTGCGCCGTTCCGAAATCGTGAGCCTCGACGTCCACAAAGACGATACGCCGGATTCCGGTGGTTGGATCGAGATCTTCGACAAGGGCGCACTACTAACGCTGAACGCCAAGACCGGTTGGCGCGAGGTCGAGATCGGCCGCGGTTCCA
>JAGRDO010000112.1 GCA_020447005.1 Paracoccaceae bacterium | reverse complement strand
AGCGCGATCTGGAAGAGCTGGCCGATCAGCTGCATGGCGAAATCCTTGAAGGCCAGCGTCGGCCCGTGGAAAAGTTCCAGCAGGAAATGGTTGGGTTCAAGCTGCACCAGCGGCGCGCGGGCGGCATGGCCAAACCCGCCATAGGCCTTCGCGATGGCGGCGCGGAATTCCTCGTCGCCGAAGGCATCGCCGACAAAGGGGCGCATCACGCGAAACGCGGTCTCTTCATAGCTCAGCCCGCCCAGCGCCCGGATCTCATCGGCTGTCAGCGCCGGGATCGTCTCGGGCACATAAAGCCCGCCATCCCGGGCCAGCCCGGTCAGCATCGCCTCGCCGAAGCCAAGTACCGGGGCCGCGCCCCGCGTCGAGATATAGCGCATGTCAGTTCCTTAAATCTTCCGTTGCCTGATACGCCACAGCAGGAACGCTGTCATCCCCGCCCAGACCGCAGCCAGCGAAAACCACGTGATCGCATAGCCAAGATGGTCGTTCGGGATGGCCGACGTATCGACCGGCACGGGGACGATACCCTGATCATCCCCCGCTTCCGTCCGGACCACGACAAGAATCGGCAGGGTTTTGACGCTTTCGGCCATTGCCGCCACGTCACGGGCGAACCACAGGTGGCGCGACGGATCGGGCGGCGGGGTGAAACTGTCGGTCTCGTCCGGCCAGTGCAGATTGCCCGTGACGGCAAGCGGCACCGGCGGGCGCGGCTGGTCGCGCGCCGCTTCCGGGATGAACCCCCGGTCGAGAAGAATGCGCCGCCCGTCGTCGGTCTCGAAAACCGCGATCACCTCGAAACCGGCGCCCTCGCCCTTGCGGCCCGACAACACCAGCAGCTCTTCGCCCGTGCTGTGGCCCGACAGATTGACCGCCCTGTAAAGATCGGTCGCCGGATCGGGCGCGGCCAGTCCGGCGAACGCCACCGGCTCGGCCGCGATCCGCGCCTCGATCGCCGCGATGATCCCTTCCTTCCAGGCCAGACGGCGCACCTGCCACAGCCCAAGCGACAGAAGGATCGCAATCCCCCCGACCCCGATGATCAGCGCCGACAGGTACTGTCTCACAAGGAAAAAGGCGCGGCTTTCGTTCCGCGCCCCTTCATTTTCCTGGCAAGGATGCTCAATTGCACGCGCCGGATCAGGCACTGCCCCAGATATAGATCGCGGCGAAAAGGAACAGCCAGACCACATCGACNNCCAGTACCAGGCGGCGGCCTCGAAGCCCACATGCTGTTCGGGGGTGAAATCGCCCTTCAACGCCCGGAACATGCAGACCAGAAGGAAGATCGTGCCGATGATCACATGGGCGCCGTGGAACCCCGTCGCCATGAAGAACGAAGCGCCATAGATGTTGCCGGCAAAGCCGAACCCGGCTTCCGAATATTCGACCGCCTGGAAGAAGGTGAACAACAGCCCAAGGCCGGCGGCCAGCAAAAGCCCGTTCACCATGTCCTTGCGGTTGTTCTCATGCGCGATCGCATGGTGCGCCCATGTGGCGGCCGCACCCGAGCAAAGCAGGATCAGCGTGTTTACCAGCGGCAGATGCCAGGGGTCGAAGGTCTCGATCCCCGCCGGCGGCCAGACACCGTCGATCGCGGGGCTTTGCGGTCCCATCGGGTAAAGCGCATGTTTGAAGAAGGTCCAGAACCATGCCGAGAAGAACATGACTTCCGACATGATGAACAGGATGAAGCCATAGCGCAGGCCGATCCGCACGACGGGCGTGTGATCGCCGGTATTGCCTTCATGCACGACATCCGACCACCAGCCATACATGACGTAAAGCACCAGCGCGAGGCCGGCGAGGAACATGAAGGGCGTAATGCCCTTCATCCAGAGGACGGCGCCAAAGAGCATGACGAATCCGCCGATCGCACCCAGGAGAGGCCAGATCGAGGGCTTGAGGATATGGTAGTCGTGGTTTTTTGCGTGCGCCATGTCGGTTTCCCTGATTTGGCCTCAGTTATAGTCGGGTGTTTGCGCGGGCGAAAGGCTCGCCTGTGTCTGGGGCAGTTCGGTCTGATAGAAGGTGTAAGACAGTGTGATATTGCGGATACGCCCCGCATCGCTGTCCTTCACCAGATCCGGATCGACATAGAAGACAACCGGCATCTCGACCCGCTCGTGGGGCTTCAGCACCTGCTCAGTAAAGCAGAAGCACTGGATCTTGGTGAAATAATAGCCCGCCAGATCGGGCGCGACATTGTAGCTCGCCGTCCCGGCAACGGGTTTGTCGGTCGGGTTATAGGCCTCGTAAAAGGCCATGCCCGTCTCGCCGATGCGCAGCGTCATCTCGTTCTGGACGGGGCGGAATTCCCACGGCATCCCCGGCGCGGTATTGGCGTCAAAACGCACCGTCACCGTCTCATCAAGGATGTCCGAGGAATTCGTGCTCGCCACACCGGGCGTGCCGCCATAGCCCGTCACCTGGCAGAACCAGCTGTAGAACGGCACCGCCGCCCAGGCCAGCGCGCCCATCGTCACGACGATACCGGCCAGAATGGCCGCAACGCGGTTATTGCCGTCCAGCCGCTTCATTGCGTCGCCTCCGCGGCCGGCAGCTTGCCTTCCTGAAGATGCGAGATTTTCACGACCGAAAGCCCGAAGATCAACAGCGCCAGCGCACCCAGCACCAGCCCCAGCCCCAGATTGCGGCCAAAGCGGCGGGTGTGGATTTCATGCGCCGGCCGGATCGCCATCACCAGCCCCCCAGCCCGAAGCCGGTCAGGCTCTTTTCAACCAGCAGCGCGCCGAAATGCAGGAAAAGATAGGCCAGCGAGAACTTGAAGAACGCCTTCTCGGCCTTGTATCCATCGGCCTCTGCCACGGCTTCGTCGCGCCGCGCGATGCGAATGGCGCCCCGGATGAACAGGGCGTTCAGCACCACGGCCGACGCCAGAACCACCGGCCCGCCAATCGACGACAGGGCAAGCGCCGCCGCAACCGGGGCCAGCAAAAGCGTATAGACAAGGATATGCCGGCGCGTGGCGGCCCGGCCATGCGTGACCGTCAGCATCGGCACGCCCGCCTTTGAGTAATCGTCCTTCATGAACAGGCACAGCGCCCAGAAATGCGGCGGCGTCCACATGAAGATCAGCGCGAACATCAGAAGCGACTCGACCGAAACGCCGCCCGTGGCGACGGCCCAGCCGATCATCGGCGGGAAAGCCCCGGCAGCGCCGCCGATGACGATGTTCTGCGGCGTCAGGCGTTTCAGCCACATCGTGTAGACGACGACATAGAAGAAGATCGTGAAGGCCAGAAAGGCGCCCGCGAACCAGTTCGCCGCCAGCCCGAGCATGACGCAGGAAATCCCCGACAGCGCGAGGCCAAGCGCCAGCGCCTCGCCCGGCTGCACCCGACCGGCGGGGATCGGGCGGGCCTGGGTACGCCGCATCACGCGGTCGATATCGGCATCATACCACATGTTCAAAGCGCCCGAAGCCCCGCCGCCAAGCGCGATGAAAAGGATCGCCGCGAAGGCCACGAAGGGATGCACGTGAACCGGCGCCACGATCAGCCCGACCATCGCGGTAAAGACGACCAGCGACATCACGCGCGGCTTGAGAAGCTGCACGTAATCGCCGAATCCCGCCTCGTTGCCGTGATCGATGGCGCTCAGATCGCTCATTCCGTTCCCCTTGCGGATCGGGCGCGGCGCGGCCACGCCCGGCCCCGTCAGTTCGCCTGCGCGACCTGCACCGGCGCGGATGTTCCGGCGTCGGCGGTCTTGGTGCGGGCGACCCAATCGTCATACACTTGCTGGCTGACCACTTTCACGGTGATCGGCATATAGGCGTGATCCTTGCCGCAAAGCTCGGAACACTGCCCGAAATAGATGCCCTCGCGCTCGGCCTTGAACCACAGATGCGCAAGGCGGCCCGGCACGCCGTCCTGTTTCACGGCGAAGGCCGGAATCGTCCACGAATGGATCACGTCCGCCGCCGTCACCTCGACCACGACGGTCTTGTCGACCGGAACGACCACCGCATTGTCGGCGGCCAGAAGGTATTCATCCTGGCTATAGCCCGCGGCCTCCAGCCCGTCGCGCCCCAGAAGGAACGAATCGAAGGCGATGCCTTCGTCGGGATATTCATAGGACCAGTACCACTGGTTCCCCGTCGCCTTGATCACCACATCGCCCTTCGGGATTTCCTGCTGGTTGAACAGGATCGGCAGCGAGAACGAGCCGAGCACGACGAGAATCAGCACGGGAACCAGCGTCCAGACAATCTCGACCGGCGTGTTGTGCGTGAACTTCGCAGGGGTCGGATTGACCCGGCTGTTGAACCGCAGGATGACGGTCAGAAGCAGGATCATGACGAACCCGGCAACCGCGATGCAAAGCCACAGGAGCATGTGGTCTAGCCACTGCTGCTCATGCGCCAGTTCGGTCGCGGCCGGCTGGAAACCCGTGCCGCCGGCATGCGGCTGTCCGACGATCTCAAGCCCGGTGATTCCGTCCTGTGCCCAGACGGCCCCGGCGATCAGACCCGAGGAAATGGTGGCCCCAAGGCCGGTAACAATGGTCGCAAAGCGCATATCGTAATCCCGTTCCTGCCGCGGCTTTTCGGCGCCGCTTCCAGTACCGTTCACACCTTTCGGCAGAGCGGTTGTATCCGGCGTCTCTAAAATCATATTAGAGGCAGTGCGACAAGTGAAACCGTCGCGGCATACGACCGCTTTTGCCCGAAAACCATAACCGAACAGGCCCTGCCCATGTCAGACGCGCGCTTTTCCCCATTCGAGACCCAGCTTGACCCCGACCGGGCCCTGGCGATTCTGCGTCAGGCCACGGCCGGCGCCGATGACGGGGAACTCTTTCTGGAGCGCCGCCGCTCCGAGGCGCTGGTCTTCGATGACGGCCGGCTCCGCAATGCCAGTTATGACGCCTCCGAAGGCTTTGGCCTGCGCGCGGTCAGGGGCGAGGTTTCCGGCTACGCCCACGCGACCGAGATATCCGAGGCCGCCCTGCTGCGCGCGTCCGAGACCGCGCGCCTTGCCGTGGGCGATGGCGGCGGCACCATGGCCG
Organism: Paracoccaceae bacterium; assembly: GCA_020447005.1. Taxonomy (GTDB): domain Bacteria; phylum Pseudomonadota; class Alphaproteobacteria; order Rhodobacterales; family Rhodobacteraceae; genus Albidovulum. Next base: position 6,717 of record JAGRDO010000112.1, on the reverse strand, counting down.
CCCCGCCCGCCGGCACCAATCTCCGGCTCTATACGGACGCCGATCCGATGGCCGACGCCACCTTTGGCGTGAAGGTCGAAACCCTGCGCGAGATCGACGCCTTCGCCCGCGCGCTCGACCCGCGCGTGGTGCAGGTCTCGGCCACGATCGCGGCATCCTTGCAAGAGGTTTTCATCCTGCGCCCCGAAGGTGGCCTTGTCAGCGACATCCGCCCGATGACGCGGCTCAACGTCTCGGTCATCGTCGAGGAAAACGGCCGCCGCGAAAGCGGTTCGGCCGGCGGCGGCGGGCGCGGCGGTCTGGCCGCCCTGATGACGCCCGAACACTGGCAGCGCGAGGCACGCGAAGCGCTGCGCATCGCCCTTGTCAACCTTCGCGCCGTTCCGGCGCCCGCAGGGGTCATGGACGTGGCGCTGGGCGCGGGCTGGCCCGGGATCCTTCTGCACGAGGCGGTGGGCCACGGGCTGGAAGGTGACGCCAACCGCAAGAAGGCGTCGGTCTTCGCCGGGCTGATGGGCCAGCAGATCGCGGCGCGCGGCGTGACGGTTCTGGATGACGGCACGATCCCCGACCGGCGCGGCTCGATCACCGTCGATGACGAAGGCACGCCTTCGGCCCGCAATGTCCTGATCGAGGATGGCGTGCTGGTCGGTTTCATGCAGGATCGCCAGAATGCGCGCCTGATGGGCGCCAAACCCACCGGCAACGGGCGGCGCGAAAGCTTCGCCCATGTGCCGATGCCGCGCATGACCAATACCTACATGCTGGGCGGCGATGCCCGTCCGGGCGATATCGTCGCCGATGTGAAGGACGGCATCTATGCCGTCGGTTTCGGCGGCGGGCAGGTCGATATCACCAACGGCAAGTTCGTGTTTTCCTGCACCGAGGCCTACCGCGTGAAGAACGGCGTTGTCGGCGACCCGGTGCGCGGCGCCACGCTGATCGGCGACGGGGCAACCGCGCTGCGCAACATCCGCGCCATCGGCAATGACATGGCGCTTGATCCCGGTGTCGGCAATTGCGGCAAGGCCGGGCAATGGGTGCCCGTGGGCGTGGGCCAGCCCACGCTTCTGATCGGCGGGCTGACCGTGGGCGGCTCGGCGGCGTGATCCTGCCATGAACGCCTTTTTCCTTTACCCTGCCGCCGCGCTGGCCGAAATCGCCGGGTGTTTTGCCTTCTGGTCATGGTTCAGGCTGGGGCACTCTCCTTTGTGGCTGGTACCGGGGCTCATGGCCCTCGCGGCGTTTGCCTGGTTGCTGGCGCAAAGCCCGGCCGCGCAGGCGGGGCGCGCCTATGCCGCCTATGGCGGGGTCTATATTGCCGCCTCGCTCGTCTGGCTCTGGCGGGTCGAGGGCCAGCGCCCCGATTTCTGGGATCTCGCCGGGGTGTCGGTCTGCCTCTTGGGAACCGCGCTTATTCTCTGGGGCCCGCGCGCGGGTTAGGGGCGGGGCCAGCCAAAGCGTCGCAACACCCCGGCCGGCCCGTCTGACAGGGCATCCGTCACGGTTCCGGTGTAGCTACAGGAATACTACGGAAAAACCACGCGTATCCGACAAAGAAACTCTCGCGCCCCGCCGTGAATTGCCACGCGAATCGTAACCTTTAATTAACCTTAAGGTTGCAGATTGCAGATGCGAATGAGGCGAAGGCACGAGGGTTACAAGGTTTGTTTTCTTACCCCACCCCCTTCACCCCACCCACCACGGAAGACGACAGACTGTCGTGGCTCCGTCTCATTCGCTCCCGCCGCATCGGTGTGGCGACCTTTTACCGGTTGCTCGACGAATACGGCTCGGCCCGCGCCGCCCTTCTGGCCCTTCCCGAAGTGGCGAAAGCTGCCGGTGAAAACTCTTATGAACCCTGCCCCGAAGGTGTTGTCCTTGCCGAAATGCGCGCCGGAAAGGCCGCCGGTGCACGCCTTGTCTGCCGTGGCGAGGCCGGGTATCCCGAACTTCTTGGCGGCATCTCCGATCCGCCGCCTCTTTTATGGATGCGGGGCGACACCGCCCTTGCCGCACGGCCGATGATCGCGCTTGTGGGCAGCCTCAACGCCTCTTCTCTCGGAACCCGGATGGCGCGCAAGATGGCCGCCGATCTTGGCGCGGCCGGCGTCACCATCGTTTCGGGCCTGGCCCGGGGCATAGACGCTGCCGCCCATCTCGCGGCCCTTCCGACCGGTACGATCGCCGTCATGGCGGGCGGGCTCGATCGGGTCTATCCCGCTGAAAACACATCGCTTTATGGCGACATTCTTCACAAGGGGCTGGCGCTGTCCGAACAGGCGATGGGGACCAACCCCGTGTCGCGGCATTTCCCGCAGCGCAACCGCATCGTCTCGGGCCTGTGTCTCGGCGTTGTCGTGATCGAGGCGGCCGCCCGATCCGGCAGCCTGATCACCGCGCGTACGGCACTTGAACAGGGGCGCGAGGTTCTGGCCGTTCCGGGCCACCCCTTTGATGGCCGTGCCGCCGGGTGCAACATGCTGATCCGCGACGGCGCGCAACTTGTGCGCGGCGCCGATGATGTTCTTGAGGCACTGAAGCTGGCGGGCAAGCCCGACGCGGCGGCGGTCAAGCCCAAGGGGGCAGCGCCGGCACCCGAAAAGACGGCACCGGCGGCAGTGGAACGAAGCTGGCGCGACATTGCGGCGCTGCACCGCCAGATCCTGGACCGGCTGGGGCCAAGCCCCGTGTCCGAGGATCAGCTGATCCGCGATCTGGCCCTGCCCGCTTCGGCGGTGGCACCCGAACTGACGACGCTGGAACTGGAAGGCCGGGTTCATCGGCACGCAGGCGGTCTTCTGTCGCGGCTTGACTAGGGGCCGCCAGACGGGATGCTATTTCTTGCCGCCGATCTTCGGTTCGGTCCCCGCACGCAGCCGCTCGATATTCGGCAGATGGCGGATGAAGACAAATGTCGCAAGAATAACAATCAGATAAACCATGTCTCCGTGGCCAAGCACACCGGCCCAGACCGCGGCAAGTGCGGCCGCAACCAAGGCGGAAAGCGACGAGATCCGCGAAATCAGGGCCGTCGCCAGCCATGTCGCACAGGCGGCAAGACCGACGGGAAAGGCCAGCGCGAGAAGGGTGCCAAGGAATGTTGCCACCCCCTTCCCGCCCTTGAAGCGCAGCCAAACCGGGTAAAGATGCCCCAGAAAGGCGCCCAGCGCCGCGACCTGCGCGGCATCCGCGCCGGCCAACCCGCGCGCCAGCAGCACCGCAACCGCCCCCTTTCCGCCATCCAGCAGCAACGTCGCCAGTGCCGCACCCTTGTTGCCGGTCCGCAGCACGTTGGTCGCACCGATATTGCCCGATCCGATCTTCCGCAGATCGCCAAGCCCCATGATCCGTGTCACCAGAACCCCGAAGGGCACCGACCCGAGCAGATAGGCAAGGATGGCAACGATGATCAGGGTCAGCGGCCCGTTTGTCAGTTCCGGCATCCTATTCCCCCCCGAACACCCGCATGCCTGCCACCCATGTGCCAAGCACCCTGCCTTCCATCCTCTGACCGTCGAAAGGCGTGTTCTTCGACTTTGAGCGCAGCGCAAAACGATCGAGAACGAAGGGCACGTCGGGGTCGAAGAGAACCAGATCGGCCGGAGCACCCACAGCCAGCCGACCCTGGGGCAGCCCAAGCCGGCGGGCAGGGTTCAGCGCCATTGCACGGAAAAGCTGGGGCAGCGTCAATTGCCCGGCATGGTAAAGCCGCATCGCGGCCGGCAGGAAGGTTTCCAGCGCCACCGCCCCGCTCGCTGCGTCCTCGAAGGGCAGGCGTTTGCTCTCTTCGTCCTGCGGTGTGTGCATCGACGAAATGATGTCGATCAGGCCCGAAGCGACGGCCTCCACGACCGCGATCCGGTCATCCTCGGACCTGAGTGGCGGCTTGACCTTGAAGAAGGTGCGATAGTCGCCGACATCGAATTCGTTCAGCGTCAGGTGGTGGATCGAGGTTCCCGCCGTCACATCGAACCCGTTGGCCTTGGCGCGTTCCAGCGGGGGCAGGGCGCGGGCGGTGGTGATCTGGTCGAAGTGGTACTTCGCCCCCGTCATCTCCACCATACCCATGTCACGGTCGAACCCGATGCGTTCGGCCATCGGGGAAACGCCGGGCAGGCCGCGCAAGCTGGCGAACTTGCCGGAGGTCGAGGCGGCACCCGCCGACAGCATCGGCTCCTGCGGATGGCCCATGACAAGGGCATTCAGGGATTTCGCATAGGTCAGCGCGCGGGACAGGACCTTGGTGTCGGTGACGACATGGTCGCAATCGGTGAAGGCGATGGCGCCCGCGTCGAGGAGGAACCCGATCTCGGTCATCTCGCGCCCTTCGCGGCCCTTGGTCAGGGCTGCCATGTGGCGGATGCGGACGGGGCTGGCCTCGGCCGCGCGGCGGGTGACGAATTCAAGCGTTTCCGGCGTGTCGATGGCGGGGTTGGTGTCCGGGCGGGCGATGATCGTGGTCACACCCCCGGCGGCGGCGGCGAGCCCGGCGGAGCGGAACGATTCCTTGTGCCGCTCGCCCGGTTCGCCGATCTTGACGCCCAGATCGACGATCCCGGGGGCAAGGCATTTGCCGCCGCAATCGATGACGGTCGCGCCCTTCGGGGCTTTCACATCGCCGAGACCCGAAATCAGGCCGTCCTCGATCAGAAGGGCGCCAAGATTATCCGTCCCGGCCTCCGGGTCGATCAGGCGGGTGTTGGTGAGGAGGGTGGTCATATCTCCCGAAGCCTCGTCTTTCCCGGTCCGCTTGCGGACCGGACCGCGTCCGCCCGCCCCCAGGCGGGCGCGGTTCCCGCTCCCGCCCCGGTCGGTCGCGGTCCTCTGTCGTGACCTGAACTGCTCACACCATCACCCCCACCGCCTGGCGTCCACGCTCCGCCCGCAGGTTCCGCGCCAGCAAATCCATGCAGGCCATGCGCACCGCCACGCCCATCTCGACCTGATCCTGAATGACGGAACGGTTGATGTCGTCGGCAAGCTCCCCGTCGATCTCCACCCCCCGGTTCATCGGGCCGGGATGCATGACGATGGCATCTTCCTTCGCATGGGCAAGCTTTTCCGCGTCAAGCCCGTAGCGGTGGTAATATTCCCGCTCCGACGGGATGAAGCCGCCATCCATGCGTTCCTTCTGCAGGCGCAGCATCATCACCACGTCGGCGTCCTTCAGACCCTCGCGCATATCCTCGTAAACCTCGCAGCCAAACTCGGCTATACCTGAGGGCATCAGTGTCGTCGGGCCGATCAGCCGGATGCGGTTTTCCATCTTGCCCAGCAGGATGAGGTTCGACCGCGCGACGCGGGAATGGGCGATGTCGCCGCAGATGGCCACGGTCAGGCGCTGAATGCGGCCCTTGGCGCGGCGGATGGTCAGCGCGTCAAGCAGCGCCTGAGTGGGGTGTTCGTGCCGGCCATCGCCTGCATTCAGCACCGCGCAGTTCACCTTTTGGGCAAGCAGATCGACCGCGCCCGAGGCCGGATGGCGCACGACGAGCAGATCGGGATGCATGGCGTTCAGTGTCAGCGCGGTGTCGATCAGGGTTTCACCCTTCTTCACCGACGAATGCTGCATCGCCATGTTCATCACATCCGCGCCAAGCCGTTTGCCCGCCAGCTCAAAGCTGGCCTGCGTGCGGGTCGAGGATTCGAAAAACATGTTGATCTGCGTCATGCCGCGCAGCGCATCCTCGTGCTTCACGGTGCGTTGGTTCAGTTCGACATATTTTTCCGAAAGGTCGAGAACGGTACGAATCTCTTCCGGGGCAAGATGTTCGATCCCGAGAAGGTGACGCGCGCGGAATGTCATGGTCTCTCCGGTCCCGTTTCGCGCCTGCTTATCGCAAAGGATCGGCTGCGGGGCAACGGTCAATGCGGGCGCTTGCCCCTGCCGGGGCATGGTTCTAGCTTGGCGCCCATGGAGTCGCCCCTTTCCAGTCTGGATTTTCACGCCGCCCGGGCAATGCTCGAGTGGCAGATGGAGCTTGGCGCGGACGAGCCGATCGGCGACGCGCCGATCGACCGCTATGAGGTCGCGGCCGAGGCGCCAAGACCGGCGGCGGCAATGCCGGCGCCGCTGCCCCGATCCGAGATCGACCCCGTGGAGGTTGCCCGCATCGCTGCCGGTGCCGCGGGCAGTCTGGAAGAGCTTGCCGGGCTTCAATCGGACTATCCGCATTGCGACCTGCGGAAGGGCGCGCGCAATTTCGTCTTTGCCGATGGCAATCCACAGGCGCGCGTTCTGATCCTTGGCGAGGCGCCGGGGCGGGACGAGGATATCGAAGGGCGGCCCTTTGTCGGCCGGGCGGGCCAGCTTCTTGACCGGATGTTTGCCGCGATCGGGCTGGCGCGGACGGCGCATAACCGGGATGAGGCAATCTACATCACCAATGTCATGCCGTGGCGGCCGCCGCAAAACCGCGACCCGGAGCCTGCAGAGATTGCCATGATGCTGCCTTTCGTCGCCCGGCATGTGGAGCTGGTCAATCCCGATATCGTCGTCCTGATGGGCAACACGCCTTGCGATGCGGCCTTGGGAAGGCGTGGGATATTGCGGCTTCGCGGCTCATGGGCCGAGGCCTTCGGCCGGCCGGCCATGCCGATGACGCATCCGGCATATCTTTTGCGAAACCCGGCCGCGAAACGCGAGGCATGGGCGGACCTTCTGGCAATCAAGTCACGGTTGGAGGCATCGCGATGATCGTCGATCCATGGACC
>JAGRDO010000016.1:35392-62198 GCA_020447005.1 Paracoccaceae bacterium | reverse complement strand
TGGGCTTTGACGAGGCGCCATAGCCGCGCAGGTCGGCGGCGACGACGGTGAAGCGGGTGGCAAGGTGGCGCGCGACCGGCCGCCACATTGCCCTTGTCTGCGGAAAGCCGTGCAGGACGAGCACCGCGGGGCCTGTGCCCGTGACCTCATAGGCGATCGACTGGCCGTTGACGCTGGCCCTTTGTTCCGGCGGCGCGGTCACGCGTTCAGCCGGGCGAGGATGCGCGCCCAGCTTCGGATGCCCTTGTGAAAGCTCTTCACGTCATATTTTTCGTTCGGGCTGTGGATCGCGTCATCCTCATTGGCAAAGCCCACAAGCATCGCATCCATGCCGAGGACGCTGCGGAAGAAGCCCGCGATGGGGATCGATCCGCCCATCCCGACAAAGACCGCCGCGCGGTTCCATTCGTCGGAAAGGGCGGCGCGGGCGGCTTCGAATTCGGGGCGGGAGATGTTCATCACGGCGGCGGGCGAACCTTCGAGGTCCTGATCCCATGTGATGTGGGTATCGGGGCCGAGCCGGGCATTCACATGGGCGCGGACCTTGGCGCGCAGATCGTCGGGGTTCATGTCGCCGACAAGGCGGCAGGTGATCTTGCAATGCGCTTCCGACGGGATCACGGTTTTCGAGCCCGCGCCCTGATAGCCGCCCCACATGCCGTTGATTTCGAGCGTCGGGCGCGCCCATTGCTGGACGAGCGCCGAATAGGCCTTTTCGCCATGTGCCACGGTGTATCCGACCGAATTGAGGTAATCCTTTTCGTCAAAGCCGCTGTTTTCCCACTGCTTCAGAAGTTCGGCGGGCACCTCATGCACGCCGTCATAGAAACCGTCGACCGCGACGCGCCCGGTTGCGGGATCGTGGAACGAGGCGACGATGCGGGCCATTTCGCGCAAGGGATTGAGGCCGGGGCCGCCGTAATGGCCGGAATGCAGGTCGATGCGCGGGCCGCGCAGGGTGAATTCGTCCTTGAGCATGCCACGCAGTTGCGAGGAGATGGAGGGCACCCCGCGCGACACCATCGAGGTGTCGCAGATCAGCGCGAGATCGGCGGTCAGTTCGCCCGCATGCTCTTTCATGAAGGGGATGAGCGAGGGCGAGCCGGATTCCTCCTCGCCCTCGAGAAAGATCGTCAGCTTGCAGGGCAGGCGGCCATGCACCGCCTTCCAGGCCCGGCAGGCCTCGATGAAGGTCATGAGCTGGCCCTTGTCATCCGATGAGCCGCGCCCGCGGATGACCTTGCCGTTTGGCGTCTCTTCGATCGCCGGATCGAAGGGGTCGCGGTGCCAGAGGTTCAGGGGATCGACGGGCTGCACGTCGTAATGGCCGTAAAAAAGCAGATGCGGGCCGCCTTCGCCGCCGTGGCCGACGACCATCGGATGGCCGGGGGTCGGGCGGGCGGATGCGTCGAAGCCAAGCCATTTCAACTCGTCCGCCAGCCATTCGGCGGCGCGTGCGCAATCGGCCTTGTAGGCCGGGTCGGTCGAGATCGACCGGATCCGCAAGAGGCCGAAAAGGCGGTCGATCGCCTCGGGCAGGGTTTCGTCGATGCGGGTGAGGACGGCGTCGAGGGTCATGGCGGGGCTCCTGTCTGGTCGGGCGCGACGGTAGCAGGCCTGTTGGTGGTGTCCAGATGCGAGGGTGGGGGGACGGGTTCAGGCGATGCGGGCATCGGCGGAACGGGGCATTCTTCTGCCATTCGACCGCATTGCCCGGGCGCGGCAATTTGTACACTGACGTGATGGCGACTTGACCTTTATCAATGTGGAATGCGAACAGGGGCTTTAAACCCGAGGGTAAGAAAAACGGGCCGGGAGACGGACATGAATTACGACGCACAGATCGAGCAGGCGCTGAAGCGGCTTCATGACGAAGGCCGGTACCGCACCTTCATCGACATCGAGCGGCGCAAGGGTCAGTTCCCCAAGGCCATCTGGTCGCGCCCCGACGGGTCCGAAAAGGAAATCACCGTCTGGTGCGGCAACGATTATCTGGGCATGGGTCAGCATCCGGTGGTGCTGGCGGCGATGCACGAGGCGCTGGACGCGACCGGTGCCGGATCGGGCGGGACGCGCAACATTTCGGGCACCACGGTCTATCACAAGCGGCTTGAGGCCGAACTGGCCGACCTGCACCAGAAGGAAGCGGCGCTGGTCTTCACATCGGCCTATATCGCCAACGATGCCACGCTTTCGACGCTGCCGAAGCTTTTTCCCGGCCTCATCATCTATTCCGACGCGCTGAACCACGCCTCGATGATCGAAGGTGTGCGCCGCAATGGCGGGGCCAAGCGCATCTTCCGCCACAATGACGTGGCCCACCTGCGCGAGCTTTTGCAGGCCGACGATCCGGCGGCGCCGAAGCTGATCGCCTTCGAATCGATCTATTCCATGGATGGCGATATCAGCCCGATGGAAGCGATCTGCGATCTGGCGGACGAATTCAACGCGCTGACCTATCTCGATGAGGTTCACGCGGTCGGCATGTACGGGCCGCGCGGCGCCGGCGTGGCCGAAAAGCTGGGCCTGATGGGCCGCATCGACATCATCAACGCGACGCTGGCCAAGGCTTACGGTGTGATGGGCGGTTACATCGCCTCAACCGCCAGGATGTGCGACGCGATCCGCTCCTACGCGCCCGGCTTCATCTTCACCACCTCGATCCCGCCCGCGGTCGCGGCGGGGGCGGCGGCCTCGGTCCGTCACCTCAAGACCGATCAGGGCCTGCGTGACAAGCAGCAGGAACATGCCCGGATCCTGAAGATGCGTCTGAAGGCGATGGGCCTGCCGATCATCGACCACGGCACCCATATCGTGCCGGTCCATGTCGGCGACCCGGTTCATTGCAAGAAGATCTCGGACATGCTTCTGGAGCATTACGGGATCTACGTTCAGCCGATCAACTTCCCGACCGTCCCGCGCGGCACCGAGCGGCTGCGGTTCACGCCGTCGCCGGTGCATTCGCCCAAGGATATCGACGCGCTGGTTCAGGCGATGGACAGGCTCTGGGCGCATTGCGCGCTGAATCGTGCCGAACTGAGCGCGTGAGGGCTTGCAAGGTCGCAATTAACCTTGCCCTATGATACTAATTTCATAATAGGACAGCGGGCAGTCCGGCGAATCGCCGGAGGTCACGGGGACAGGCTACGGGGCAGTGGGCATGATCGGACGGAGGATTCCTCCTTCGACGGACGAGGCGGACAAACCCAAGGGGTTTGACGATTACGAATTGCGCCTTGGCGACATCATGCGGGGCGAGCGTGCGACGCTGGCCAAATCGCTTCTGGACGTGCAGCGCGAGCTGAAGATCAAGGCGAGCTATATCGCCGCGATCGAAAATGCCGATGTCAGCGCCTTTGAAACCCCCGGTTTTGTCGCGGGCTATGTCCGGTCCTACGCGCGCTATCTGGGGTTGGACCCGGAATGGGCCTTCCGGCGGTTCTGCGACGAGGCGAAATTCACCGTCGTGCATGGCATGTCCTCGGCGGCCTCGGGTCCGCGCACGTCGCGCCCGAAGATCGAATATTCCGAACCGCTTGCCAATCCGAACGCGATTTTCGTGCCCCGGGGCGCATCGTTCTGGTCGGGCATTCAGCCAAGCGCCATCGGGTCGGTGGCGGTGCTTCTGGTGCTGATCGGCGGCATCGGCTATGGCGGCTGGACGGTCCTGCAGGAAGTGCAGAAGGTGCAACTGGCGCCGATCGATCAGGCGCCTGTGGTCACGGCCGATCTTGATCCGTTGCAGGCCGGTGCCACGGGCCCCGGTGGCGGGTCGGGCGGTGATCTTGCCGAACTTGCCGGCCTGCCCGGGGACGATACCCTGCCGCAGGCCCCCGATACGCTCGACCGGCTGTACCGGCCCGAGGCGCTTGACGTTCCTGTGCTTGTCGCGCGTGACGGCCCCATTGCGGCGATCGACCCGCGGACTGTCGGCGCGCTGGCCGGGGCCGCCGGGGACCCGGCCGCCGCCGAGGCCGCCGAGGCCGCGCCCCTGGGCGAGACACCGGTTCAGGTGGTCGCCGCCGACGCGCCCGAGGTGGAATTGCTGGCCGTGCGCCCGGCCTGGGTCAGGGTGCAGGCGCCTGACGGCACGGTGATCTTTGAAAAGATCCTTGATGCGGGCGAACGCTATGCGCTGCCCAAGCTTGAAGAGCCGCCCGTCCTGCGGGTGGGCGAATCGGGCGCGCTTTATTTCGCGGTGAACGGCACGACCTATGGCCCGGCCGGTGCGCGCGGCGTTGTCACCAAGGACGTGACCCTGTCGCCCGAGGCGCTGACGGCGAATTACGCGTTGGCGGACCTGTCGAGCGACGACGATCTGGCGCGCTATGTCGCTGTCGCGGACGCGGCCGCCCTTGTCGGCGCCGAACCGGTTCCCGCGCCCGAGCAGTAAGACCGATCCGCCGATTGCGATGCCGCGCCCATGGCGGTAATCAGGGCGTGAACGGTTTCGACCCGAGGCTGAGATGACCCACAATCCGATCCGACCCTGGCGCAACATCGACAGGCGCAAGTCACGCAAGATCATGGTGGGCAATGTGCCGGTCGGGGGGGATGCCCCGATCAGCGTCCAGACCATGACCAACACGATCACCTCGGATGTGAAGGCCACCATCGCGCAGGTTCTGGGCGCCGCCGAGGCCGGGGCGGATATCGTCCGTGTCTCGACACCGGACGAGGCCTCGACCAGGGCGCTGGCCGAGATCGTGCGCGAAAGCCCGGTGCCGATCGTGGCGGATATTCATTTTCACTACAGGCGCGCCATCGAGGCGGCAGAGGCGGGCGCGGCCTGCCTGCGCATCAACCCCGGCAATATCGGCGCGCCGGAACGGGTGCGGGAAGTGGTGAAGGCCGCGAAGGATCACGGCTGTTCGATCCGCATCGGCGTGAATGCCGGCAGCCTTGAAAAGCATCTTCTGGACAAATATGGCGAGCCCTGCCCGGATGCCATGGTCGAAAGCGGGCTTGATCATATCAAGTTGTTGCAGGACAACGATTTTCACGAGTTCAAGATTTCCTGCAAGGCCTCGGACGTCTTTCTTGCCGCCGCCGCCTATAGCCAGCTGGCCGAGGCCACGGATGCGCCCATCCATCTGGGCATTACCGAGGCGGGCGGGCGGATGACCGGCACGGTGAAATCGGCGATCGGGCTGGGCAACCTTCTGTGGTCCGGGATCGGCGACACGATCCGCGTCTCGCTTTCCGCCGATCCGGTCGAGGAGGTGAAGGTTGGCTATGAGATCCTGAAATCGCTTGGCCTGCGGACGCGCGGCGTGCAGATCATTTCCTGCCCGTCCTGTGCGCGGCAGGGATTTGACGTGATCAAGACGGTCGAGGCGCTGGAAAAGCGGCTGGAGCATATCAAGACGCCGATGTCGCTGTCGATCATCGGCTGTGTGGTGAACGGGCCCGGTGAGGCCCTGATGACCGATATCGGCTTTACCGGCGGCGGGGCCGGTTCGGGCATGGTCTATCTGGCCGGCAGGCAGAGCCACAAGATCTCGAACGCGCGGATGATCGATCATATCGTCGAGGCGGTGGAGGCCCGCGCGGCGGCGATCGCGGCGGCCGAAGCGGCCGAGTAGGGGGCGCTGCCCCCTCACGCCGCCCTGCGGGCCGCGTTCACCCCCGAGGTATTTCGCGCCACGATGAATGGGCGTTGACGGCGCCGGGTGTGGATTGTAGCTCACGGCGCATGGCCCGTGCTCCGCTTTTGCAACTTTCGGATATTTCGCTGACTTTCGGCGGCGATCCGGTGTTTGACGGGCTTGATCTGGTCGTGCAGCCCGGCGACCGGCTGGCGCTGGTCGGGCGCAACGGATCGGGCAAGTCGACATTGATGAAGGTGATGGCGGGGCTGGTCGAGGCCGATCGGGGGCTGCGTGTCGTGCCGCCCGGTGTGAGCGTCGGCTATATGGAGCAGGAGCCGGATCTGTCCGGCTTTGCGACGCTGGGCGAATTTGCGGCGTCGGGCCTGCCGGAGGGCGAGGCTTACCGCGTTGCTATGGCGGCCGAGGGGTTGAAGTTCGATCCCGGCACGCCGGTCGCGGCGGCCTCGGGCGGGGAGAGGCGCCGCGCGGCGCTGGCCAAGTTGCTGGCCGAGGCGCCGGAGCTGATGCTTCTGGACGAGCCGACGAACCATCTGGATATCGAGGCGATCCGCTGGCTGGAGGCCGAGCTTGGCGAGACGCGGGCGGGCTATGTGCTGATTTCGCATGACCGCGCCTTTCTGACCGCGCTGACGCGCGCGACGCTCTGGATCGACCGGGGCGTCGTGCGCCGCGGGGAAACCGGCTTTGCCGGTTTCGAGGACTGGCGCGAGACGGTCTGGGCGGAGGAAGACCTGGCCCGCCACAAGCTGGAGCGGAAGATCAGGGCCGAGGCGCGTTGGGCTGTCGAGGGGATTTCCGCGCGGCGCAAGCGCAATCAGGGCAGGGTGCGGGCGCTGGCGGCGATGCGGGGCGAGCGGGCCGCGCTGATCCGGCGTCAGGGCGTTGCCGATCTGGCGCTGGAGAGCGGACCGGCATCGGGCAAGCTGGTCATCGAAGCCAAAGGGATTTCAAAGGCTTTCGGGGAGAAGGTGATCCTGAAGCCCTTTGATCTGCGCATCCTGCGGGGTGACCGGGTGGCCTTTGTCGGGCCGAATGGCGTGGGCAAGACCACGCTTTTGAAAATGCTGACGGGTGAGATTGCCCCCGATACCGGTTCGGTCCGCCATGGCACCAACCTTGAGATCGCGGTTTTTGATCAGGCGCGGGCGGCGCTTGATTTCGACATGACGCTGTGGGACGGGCTGGTGAACGACCCCGAAATGGCGGTCAGCGGGCGGTCGGATCAGGTCATGGTGCGGGGGGTGGCGAAGCATGTGGTGGCCTATCTGAAGGATTTCCTTTTCGACGAGGCGCAGGCGCGCGCGCCGATCGGATCCCTGTCGGGCGGCGAGCGGGCGCGGCTGTTGCTGGCGCGGATCATGGCGCGGCCGTCGAACCTTCTGGTGCTGGACGAGCCGACCAATGATCTTGACGTCGAGACGCTGGACCTGCTGCAGGACGTTCTGGGCGACTATGACGGCACCGTGCTGCTGGTCAGCCATGACCGTGATTTCATCGACCGGGTGGCTGCGACGACCGTGGCGATGGAGGGCGAAGGGCGGGCGGTGACCTATGCCGGGGGGTGGAGCGATTACCAGTCCCAGCGGCAGGAGGAACGGCCCGCACGCGCAGAAAAACCGGCCGCGAAGGCCGCGCCCGCCGCCGCAAAGCAGGTGAGAAAGCCCGCGCAAGGCCTTACTTTCACGGAAAGACACCGGCTTGAGACCCTGCCGGACGTGATCGAGAGGCTGGAGGCGGAAATCGGCAAGCTGAGCGATTTTCTGTCGGACCCCGCGCTGTTTTCCACCGCGCCGGAAAAGTTCCGCCGTGCCTCGGAAGCCATGGCCGAGCGGCAGGCGGCGTTGGCGGCGGCTGAGGAAGAGTGGCTTGCGCTGGAGGAGAAGGCGGCGTCCTGAGGGGCGGGGCGTCTTCTGCGGGCTTGTCAGGCCCGTCCGGCCTGACGTAGCCTGAGCCTGCGCGTCAGACGGGAGGAGACATGACCATTGCCGAGCGCGGGCCCGATCCGCTGCCCGAAATCCATCGCGTCGACATCTCGGATATCCCTTCCGTTCTGGCACAAGGCTGGCGGGATTTCCTTCGCGCACCGCTCTTCGGGCTTTTCTTCAGCTCGGTCTATGTCGCGGGCGGGCTGATCCTGTGGCGGATCTACGGGGTTGCCGGGCTGGAATGGTGGCTGGCGCCGCTGGCGGTGGGGTTTCCGCTGCTTGCGCCTTTCGCGGCGGTCGGGCTTTATGAGGTTTCACGGCGGTTATCGTCGGGCGAGGATCTGCGCTGGAGCGCGGTTCTGGGGGTCGTTCTCGGCCAGAAGGATCGTCAGATCCCGGCCATGGCCGCCGTGATCATCGTGGCCTTCCTGTTCTGGGTTTTCGTGGCGCATGCTTTGGTGGCGTTGTTCCTGGGGCTGCGGGCCTATTCGTCGGGTTCGGACGTCATGAGCCTTTTCTTGCAGGGCAACGGGCCATTGTTGCTGCTGGTCGGTTCGGCGGTCGGGGCCGGTTTCGCCGGGGTGCTTTTTTCGGTGACGGTTGCCGGGTTGCCCCTGCTTCTGGAGCGTGAGGTCGATTTCGTGACCGCGATGATCCATTCGGTGCAGGCGGTGACGGCGAATATCCCTGCGATGGTCGTCTGGGGGATGACGATCACGGTGCTGCTGGCGCTGGCGATGGCGCCGGCGTTCTTGGGGCTTTTCATCGTGCTGCCGGTGCTTGGCCATGCAAGCTGGCACATGTACCGGCGCCTGAGCGGCGAAGACCCGGCACCGGATACCGCCGCGTCATAGAAAAGGGCGCCGGAACGGGCGCCCTTTCGATCCCTGGCCCGACCGGACCGGTTACTTCGCGTTTGCCGCTTGCGGCGCCGGGGGCACGGCCTTGATCGGGGTTGCCCCTTGCGTGAGGGGATCGTCCTGACGCTGGACCGAGCCTTCGAAATGCGCACCGNTGGTCTTGTGGATGATGTCGCCTTCCACCCGGGCCGTCGATGTCAGGCGAACCTTCAGCCCGCGTACGCGGCCGACCACCCGGCCATTCACGACGATGTCGTCCGCGATGATCTCGCCCTTGATCGTGGCGCTTTCGCCCACGGTCAGCAGATGCGCGCGGATATCGCCTTCCACCGTGCCCTCAACCTGAATGTCGCCGGAGGTGCGAAGATTTCCGACGACGGTGAGATCCGAGGAGAGGACCGAGGCGGCGGGTTTCGGCTTCAGGGCCGAGGACGCATAGTCGAAGGACGGCTTCGGCGCGGCGGATTCTGCGGGTTTTGCGTGGTCGCCGGCGCCACCCTTCGGCCCCGGTTCATTGATTCTGCTTTTAGAAAACATTGTTCGCCGCCTTGATAAACGTCATCGGGTTCACCGCAGTGCCATTCACCCGCACTTCATAATGAAGATGGGTTCCGGTCGAGCGGCCGGTATTTCCCATATCACCGATCCTGTCGCCGCGCGAGACTTTTTGGCCGACGGTGACGCGGATCTTCGACATATGGCCATATCGGGTTTCGATTCCGAAGGCATGCCGGATCTTGACCAGATTGCCATAGCCCGATTCCCTGCCGGCGAAGACCACGGTGCCGTCAGCGGTGGCGTAGATCGGCGAGCCCATCGCACCGGCAAGGTCGGTGCCTTCATGCATGCGCCCCCAGCGGCGGCCGAAGCCGGACGTATATCTGAACGAGGTTTTCAGCGGCATCGCGAAGGGGGCCTTTTCGACGGCAAGCCGGTAGAGGTTCATCCGGTCGAGCCCGTCAAGAATATGCCGCGCGCGGGACATGTCGGGATCGGATTCGTCGCCAAGCGCGGGCATCAGCGGCCCGAGGGGACCGCCCTGGCCGGAATAGCCGCTTTGCACGGTCTTGATCAGCTTGTCCGGGTCAAGCCCGGCCGATGAGAACATCTTGTCGAGCGGCGCCATCGAGATCGTCACCGCCTCTTCCAGCTGTTCGAAGATATCGTCATGTTTCTGGGCCAGAAGCTTCATGTCAAAGGCGATGCGATCCGCATCCTCGACCGCGCCATCCGCGACCCGCGCCATCGCGTCCCGCTCGGAGGCGGTGCGCCTCAGGGCGGCGGTGACCAGCGACAGTGTCTCGGACATGTCCTTCGCGGCGCGTTCGGCGCTGGCGGCGGCGGTCGGACCGTCGGCCGCATCGCCCGAAAGTTCGGCGACGTGATCGCGCGCCTCATCGCGTTCGGTCATCGTCCGCCGGAGTGTCGTCTGGATGACGCCGATGCCGGTTTCCAGCTCCTTGCGGCGTTCCTCGGAGGCCAGAAGCGCCGATTGCATCTTGGAAACCTGTTCGAGGGCTATGGCAAACCGTTCCTGCGCGGCTGCGGCTTCCTCGGCGCGCGTGTCGCGTTCCTGGGACAGAGAGTTCAGCCGCGCCTCATAGGTGGCCTGTTCCAGCCGGGCGCGCTCGCGCACGCTGCCGGCCGCGATTGAATCCATCAGAAGAATGGCCGTGGCGACGATGGTCCAGGCCAGAACGGCGGCCGTGCCGCCAAGGGCGATGGCCTGACTGAGCGGCCGGAGCCGGATGAAGCGGGTTTCCGTATCCGAACGAAGGAAAAGACGCTGTTCGGGCAGACGGCGCTCAAGGGCCGCATGGAAACGGTTGAATAGACGCTTTGGCAAGCTGTCCCCATCCTGTCGCTGTTACGTCGGACAGCGGCCATCCCCCGATTGCCGCTGTCCAGCCATTAACAACCACTTCCCTGTCCCGCAAGGATTTTGCCGGGGCGATTGGCGGGGCCGCGCCCCGTTCGGGCCATTTCGCCGGATTTCGGCGACTTCCCGCCGGTTGGTCCCGCGGCGGCGGACCGTTCGGATCAGCGAAACCCGGCCGTGCCGGGCGCTTGCGCGATCTCATCGGCCAGGGGCCAGTAGAAGTCGGGCGGCAATCCGGCCTCGGCGCGCTTTTCCTCATTGAAGGGCGGGCGCAGGGGGCCGTGGAAATAGCGCCGGACAAGATCGTGGAACACGTCCTTGGGATCGCTGCCCTCGCGCCCGCAAAGCCAGTTGAACCACTTCACCCCATAGGCCACATGGCCGACCTCTTCGGCATAGATCACCTTCAGCGCCTCGGTCGCCGCCGGTTCATCCGCCTTTTCGAAGATCGCGATCATGCCCGGTGTCACGTCAAGCCCGCGCGCCTCGAGCACCATCGGCACGACGGCCAGCCGTCCATGAAGGTCGGTCGCGGTGTCTTCGGCGGCGCGCCACATGAAGGCATGGGCGGGAAGCGCGCCGTAATGGCTGCCCATCGCTTCAAGACAGTCGCAAAGAAGGTTGAAATGCTTGGATTCTTCATCGGCCGATTTCACCCAGTCATCATAAAAGCCAAGCGGCATCGGATGATCGGTGAAGCGCGCGATGATGTCCCAGTGCAGGTCGACCGCGTTGAGTTCGATATGGGCCAGCGCATGCAGCAGCGCAATCCGCCCCTGCGGCGATCCGGTGCGCCGGCGCGGCACCTCGCGCGGGGGCAAAAGTTCGGGGCGGTCGGGCCGGGCCGGGCGATCGGGCGGTGTGGCATGGCCGATGGCCAGCGGTTGTCCCGCCGCCCGCGCGGCGCGCCATCGCGCGGCATGGGCGTGGGAAAGGGCGGTCTTTGCGCGCCCGTCGGCGGTGTTCAGCACCTCGACCGCCAGTTCCGCGAGGGTACGGGTCATAGCGCGCGCGCCGCGGCCAGAACCTCGTCCGCGTGACCCGCGACCTTGACCTTCTGCCAGATGCGCGCGATCCGCCCGTCGCCCCCGATCAGGAATGTCGACCGGGTGATCCCCATGAAACGCCGCCCGTAAAGCTGCTTTTCGCCCCAGACGCCGTAGGCTTCGCTGGCTGGTCCTTCGGCATCGGAGGCGAGGATGACGGACAGGCCGTGTCTGGCGCAGAACCGGTCATGCCGGGCGACGCTGTCCTTGGAAATGCCGATGACGATGGTGCCCGCCTTGGCGAATTCGCCCGCGAGCCGGGTGAAATCCAGCGCCTCGGTCGTACAGCCGGGCGTGTCGTCCTTCGGATAGAAATACAGCACGGTCTTGCCGGGGGCCAAGGCCGAAAGCGTAACGGTTCCGCCGCCATTGCGGGGCAGGGTGAAGTCGGGGGCGGTGTCGCCTTCGCTGAGCATCGTTGCGCTTTCCTTTGCCGTCGTCGCAGATGTCATGTTTTAATCGCTCGGCAGCAAAGATAAAGGCTTGGCGCAGGGCGAACCGATTGGGGTATGTCCCGAAGGGCAAGTAATGAACGAAAACGCCGGAGCAGACGAGGTCACACCGGTCCGGCCCCAGCCCCGGCGCTGGTGGCGGCGCCATCTTGTGCTGGCGGGCTTGGCGCTGCTTGTCATCTGTCTTCTTGCCGGGGGGGCCGTGCTTGGGCTGACCGGGCGCACGGTGCCGATGCCCGTCTGGATGGTCGAGCGGGTGAGCGCCCGGGTCAATGTTGCCCTTGCCGGGCAGGCTTCGACCCGGATCGGAGGGATCGAGCTTCTGGTCGACGAAGGCTTCGCGCCCCATGTCAATTTCCGTGACACCGAGCTTTTTTCGCCGAAGGGGCGTCGGATCGCCACGGTCCCCGACCTTCGGGTGACATTGCGGGGCCGGCCGATCCTGTCGGGCCAGCTGATCCCCAGGACGCTGAGCATGACCGGCGCGCGGATCGCGCTGCGGCGGCTGGCCGATGGCAACTTCGATGTCGCGCTTGGCGAGGGGGCGGCGCTGGCCGGGGGGGCGCAGGAACCTGCCGAGATCCTGAACGCGATCGACCGGGCGTTCGAGCTGCCGGCGTTGAAATCCATCAAGGAAATCGAGATTGCCGATCTGAACCTGTCGCTGGACGATGCGCGAAGCCGCCAGACATGGCTGGCCCGGGACGGGTGGCTTCGGCTTCATCAGGACCCGCGCAGGGTGGCGATCGATCTGGGCCTTTCGCTTGACCGGTCCGGGGGGAACGCGCAGGGGCGGGCCGAACTGCATTTCACCACGGTCAAGGCGTCGCCCGAAGCTTCGCTGCTGGCGAAGGTGACGGACGTGCGCGCCCGCGATCTGGCCGCGCAGGCGCCGGCGCTGGCATGGCTTGGTGCGCTCGACGCGCCGATCAGCGGCACGCTGCGGTCAGGGCTGGATGCCAAGGGGCGGGTGCAGGCGTTGCAGGCGACACTTGATATCGGCGCGGGGGCGTTGCAACCGACGCCGGACGCAAAACCCGTCCGCTTCGACAAGGCCCGGGTCGATCTTGGATTCGATCCGGCGGCAGATGTGCTTGATTTTCGCGAGATCGCCGTCGAGGGGCCGGCGCTTCAGGCCCATGCAAGCGGGCGCGCGTGGCTGAAGGGGGCAGAGGCCGGTGGCCTGCCCGACAGTCTGGTCGCTCAGATCGCGTTCGACCAGTTGTCGGCCGATCCCGAAGGGCTGTTTCAGGACCCTGTCACCTTCGGGCGCGGCCTTTTGGATTTCCGTCTGAACCTTGCGCCCTTCCGGGTCGATCTTGGCCAGTTCGTCCTTCTGGACGGTGACCGGAGGATCGAGGTGCGCGGACATGCATCCGCCGATGCCGGGGGCTGGTCGCTTGCCT
This sequence comes from Paracoccaceae bacterium, assembly GCA_020447005.1. Lineage (GTDB taxonomy): Bacteria > Pseudomonadota > Alphaproteobacteria > Rhodobacterales > Rhodobacteraceae > Albidovulum. Next base: position 49,018 of record JAGRDO010000016.1, on the reverse strand, counting down.
TCGATTCCGACATCAATGCGATCACCAGCCGGCGGCTGCTGGCGCTCTGGCCGCTGGCGGCGGTGCCCAAGACCCGGGCATGGCTGGTCGAGAACCTTGCCACGAGCGAGCTTTTCGACGTGCGCGCCGCGCTCAGGGTTCTGCCGGGGCAGGAGCCGCATCTGTCCCTTGGCTACGAATATCGGGATACCGAGGTACGGGTGATCCGGTCATTGCCGCCGGTCGAGGATGGCGCGGGCTACGCGGTGATCGCCGACAATTCCTATACGCTGGTCGTCGACCGGGGGCATGTGACCGCGCCGGCGGGCGGGCGGATCGATGTGGCGGGCACCATCCTGTCCATCCCCGACCTGCGGGAGCGTTTCGCGCCCGCGCGCGTGACGCTGCGCACCAAGAGCAGCATCCATTCCGCACTTTCCCTGCTGGACGAGCCGCCGTTCCAGTTCATGACGAAGGCCGGGTTGCCGGTCGATCTGGCCGAGGGTCAGGCCGAGGTCGTCACGACGCTGGACCTTCGCCTTGTCGAGAAGCTTCGGCCCGAGGATGTCGATTACCTCGTCATCGCGCGGCTGAGCGATGTGGCCACCGATCGGATCGCGCCGGGACGGATGCTGACCGCGGGCGCGCTGAGCCTGATCGCGACCCGTTCGGGGATCGAGATATCCGGGCCGGCGACCCTGTCCGGTGTTCCCCTGGATTTCACCTGGCGTCAGCGCTTTGGCCCCGATCACAAGGGCCAAAGCACGGTCGATGGCAGTATCGAACTGTCGCAACGCTTCTATGATGCCTTCGGGATCGGGTTGGACGCGGATCTTGTTCAGGGCGCCGGGCGGGGCGATTTCACGCTGACGCTGGTCAAGGGGGCGGCGCCCGGGTTTCGGCTGACCTCGGACCTTGCGGGTCTGGGGATGCGCCTGCCCGGCATCGACTGGTCCAAACCCCCGAAGGCGCGGGGCAAACTGGACGTGAAGGGGCGCCTTGGCGCGCCCGCGACCATCGACGGGATCGAGATGAGCGCCGCCGGCCTGACCATCGGTGGCGATATTCGCCTGACCGGGGACGGGCAGTTCGATCGCGCGGTCTTTTCCAGGGCGTCGCTCGACGACTGGTTTTCAGGCGCGCTGCAACTGGTCGGGCGCGGCAAGGGCCGGGCGCCGGCCATTCAGGTCACCGGCGGCACGCTCGATCTGCGCCGCGCCAAGTTCAGGGCCGTGGCCGATAACAGCCGCGACCCGGCCCCGATCACCCTTGCGCTTGACCGTGTGAAACTGTCCGAAAAGATCGTTGTCGCCGGTTTTCGGGGCGAATTCAGCACGATTGGCGGGCTTTCGGGAACCTTCAAGGGGGATCTGAACGGCGCGACGCCGCTCCGCGGCACGGTCGTGCCGATGGACGGGCAGGCGGCCTTTCGCATCCGGTCCGACGATGCCGGCGCCGCGATGCGCGCGGCGGGAATTTTCCGGCGCGGTCTTGGCGGCGCGCTTGATCTGACGTTTCGGCCGGACGGCGGGGCGGGCAGCTATCGCGGCCGGGCGCGGATCACCGACATCCGCGTGACCGACACGCCCGTTCTTGCCGAATTGCTTGACGCCGTGTCGGTCGTGGGGCTTTTGAACCAGCTCAACGGGCCGGGATTGCAGTTCACCACGGTCGAAGGTGAATTCCGCCTGACGCCGGATGCGGTCGAAATCTCGCAAGGTTCGGCCGTCGGGCCTTCGCTTGGCATCAGCGGGGCCGGGGTCTACCACTCGGATCGCGATGTCATCGACCTTCAGGGGACGATTTCGCCGATTTACCTTCTGAATGGAATCGGCCAGATATTCACCCGTCGCGGGGAAGGCCTTTTCGGTTTCAACTATCGTCTGGCCGGACCTGCGGCGGACCCGACCGTGAAGGTCAACCCCCTGTCGATCCTGACACCCGGGATGTTCAGGGATATTTTCCGTTCTGACCCGCCGAAACTGCCACAATGAAGCTGAGTGATTTCGATTTCGACCTGCCCGAGGGGCTGATCGCGACGCGGCCGGTGCGCCCGCGCAGCGCCGCGCGGCTGCTGGTGGCCGAGGGCGACGGGATCCGCGACAGGCATGTGCGCGACCTTGTCGATGTGCTGGGGCCGGGCGACCGGCTGATCCTGAACGACACCCGCGTGATCCCGGCCCGCCTGACCGGCGCGCGGCGGCGCCAGACCGCGCAGGGCGAGGCGGTGGCGCGGATCGAGGTGACGCTGCTGGAGCCGCGCCCGGGCGGCACCTGGGCGGCGCTGGTCAAGCCCTTGCGCAAATTGCGCGAAGACGAGACGATCGACTTCGCGGCCGGGCTGCAGGCGCGGGTGGCGCGTATCGCCGAGGGGCAGGCCGAGCTTTCGTTCAACCTGACCGGGGCCGGGTTCGACGCGGCCATCGCCGAGGCGGGCGACATGCCCTTGCCGCCCTATATCGCGGCCCTGCGCGCGCCCGATGCCGCCGACCGCGAGGATTACCAGACCGTCTTTGCCGCGCGTCAGGGGGCGGTCGCGGCCCCCACCGCCTCGTTGCATTTCGATGCGGCGCTTTTGGCGGCGCTGGCCGCGAAGGGTGTGGCGATGACGCATGTGACGCTGCATGTCGGGGCGGGAACCTTCCTGCCCGTCAAGGTCGAGGATGTCACGTCCCACCGGATGCATGCCGAATGGGGCGAGATTACCGCCGCCGCCGCAGGTGAGATCAATGCCACCCGCGCGGCGGGCGGGCGGATCATCCCTGTCGGCACAACCGCGTTGCGTCTGATCGAAAGTGCCGCGACGGCGGAGGGCCGGGTTGCCGCCTGGCGCGGGACCACGGATATCTTCATCTATCCCGGCCACAGGTTCCGGGTGGCGGATGGGCTCATGACCAATTTCCATCTGCCGAAATCCACATTGCTGATGCTGGTTTCAGCCCTGATGGGCAAGGAACGTATCGGGCGGATTTACCGGCATGCGATAAGGGAAAGGTATCGTTTCTTTTCCTATGGCGATGCCTCGCTATTGCTGCCCGAGGGCGATAATCGGTGACAGCCTGTCGCGATAAGGCCAGACCCATTGCCACCAAGTGCCGATAAACGCACCGACACGTATTGAAAGGCCCGAGTGATGCTGACCGTCCTGCGCAATTCCTGGGCCCTGTTGCTTGGCATCATGCTCTTGATGCTGGGCAACGGGGTGCAGGGCACGCTTCTGGGTATTCGTGGCGGGATCGAAGGCTTTTCCACCACGCAGATGTCCTATGTGATGGCGGCCTATTTCCTGGGCTTCCTTTTCGGATCGCGGATGACGCCCGAGATGATCCGCCGCGTGGGCCATGTGCGCGTTTTCGCGGCCCTCGGCTCGATGATTTCGGCGGTGCTGATCGCCTATGCGGCGGCGCCGGACTGGATCGCATGGGCGCTGATGCGGGTGATCATCGGATTTTCCTTCTCGGGCGTCTACATCACCGCCGAAAGCTGGCTGAACAATGCCTCGACCAATGAGACGCGCGGGCAGGCGCTGTCGCTTTACATGATCATGCAGATGATCGGCATCATCGGGGCGCAGGGGCTTTTGAACCTTGGCGATCCCTCGGGCTATATCCTGTTCGTCATCCCCTCGGTGCTGGTTTCGGTGGCTTTCACGCCGATCCTTCTCAGCGTCAGCAACGCGCCGGCATTCGAAGCGACCAAACCGCTCAGTTTCAAGGAGCTTTACCGCGCCTCGCCCCTGGGCTGCGTGGGCATGTTCCTGCTGGGCGGGGTCTTTTCGGCGCAGTTCGGGATGTCGGCGGTCTGGGGATCGGCCGTGGGCATGAGCGTCAAGCAGATCTCGATCTTCGTGGCCTCGATCTATGTCGGCGGGATGGTCTTCCAGTACCCGATCGGCTGGTTGTCGGACCGCATGGGGCGGCGGTCGCTGGTGCTGGGCCTGTCGGCCCTTGGCGCGGTCACGCTGCTGATGGCCGCAGTCTTTGATCTTGGCTTCGTGCCGCTTCTTGGCGTGGCCGCGATCATGGGCGGCGTGTCAAACCCGCTCTATTCGCTTCTTGTCGCCTATACCAACGACTTTCTCGACAATGCCGACATGCCTGCGGCCTCGGCCGGGCTGATCTTCATCAACGGGCTCGGCGCCATCACCGGGCCGGTGATTACCGGCTGGATCATGGGGCGGATCGGGCCGAACGGGTATTTTCTGTTCATGGGTCTGCTGTTCGGCGTGCTTGCCGCCTATGGCGGCTGGCGCATGACGCGGCGGCGCGTCCAGCGGGATCAGCAGTCGACGGGCTATGCGACGCTGTCGCCGACGGCGGGTATTCTTGCCGTCGAGGCGGTTCTGGAAGGTGTGCTGGATGAAGGCACGGTGACCCCGGCGGAAGACGGGGACGCAACCGGGGAAGGCAAGGTCTGAGCGAACGGCGCGACCGGGCGGGGCGACCGGGGCGAGAGCGAACGGGCGGGGCGACCGGGCGATGATCCGAGCCGGCGCGGCTACCCGAGGCCGGCCACCAGATCGCGAAGCGCGGATGCAGGGTTGTCCTTGCCCCAGATTTCGTCGCCGACCGCCAGAAAATCGGTCACCGGCGCCAGCCCGGCGAGCAGGTCGCGGGTGATCCCGCCCTCGGCGACGACAGGGACTTCGATCATCTCGCTCCACCAGGCGAAAAGGTCGCGTTCGGCCAGCGCGCCGGCACCGAGAAGGCCACCGGCGGGCCCGAAGGAAATGTAATCCGCCCCTGCCTCTGCCGCCGTCATGCCGTCATGGCGCGAGGTGCCGCAAAACGCCCCGACAATGGCATCCGCCCCCAGCGCCTTGCGCGCCTCGCGCAGGTTTCTTGCGCCGTCGGCAAGGTGAACGCCGTCAAGGCCGTGCCGCTCGACAAGCCGCAGGTGGCTGTCGATCACCAGCGCCACGTCGCGGTCATGGGCGACAAGGCGCAGGGCGTCGGCGGCGCGGCCGATCTGGTCGGCGTCCTTGCTGGACATGGCAAGGCGGATACAGGCCACATCGACGGTGTCGAGCACGGCGGCGAGCGTGGCCGAGAAGGCGTCCGGATCAAAGTCCGGAGGTGTCACGAGGTAGATCTGCGGGCGGTCGTTTGCGGCCATCTGCGGCTCCGGTCAATCGGGTTTGCTGCCGCTTAGCGCAAAAGCCGCGGCTTGGCTACCGGGCGACGTGGCGGGCAGGGTGCCGACATGGGCCAATGCAAGGCCAAGGGGGCGCGACGGTGTGGCGCTGACCGGCATCGCTTCGGGCGCGAGCCCCGCCATTTGGGCCATTCCGCGCCCCTTCGGACCCATCGTGACCGGGCCCGCCCGGCGAACCGGGATGGCTTCGGCCCGGTTCTTCCTGCCGATGCGGTCCATGCCGCCGCCCGTGTGGACACCGGCGGCCATAGCGCCGTTCAGAAGGAAACGAAGCCTGCCGAACATCGTCCGTTCCCTTGCGCCCCGACCGGCCGGATCATCCCGGATCAGCCGGGCAAGGACCGTGTCACAGGCCAAGTTCATCTTCTTGCAGGGTGGGGCAGCCCATCGTATCAGGGCAGGAAAGTTACGGGAACACCAATGACCGATCTACAGCCGGCCTTCATCCTTGTCCGCCCGCAGATGGGCGAGAATATCGGGGCCGCGGCCCGTGCGATGCTGAATTTCGGGCTGAGCCACATGCGTCTTGTGGACCCGCGCGACGGCTGGCCGAACCCGCGCGCGGTGGCCATGGCCTCGGGCGCGGCGGGGCGGGTGCTGGACCATGCCGGTGTCACCGGGACGCTGCCCGAGGCGATTGCCGATTGCGCTTATGTCTTTGCCACGACCGCGCGAACCCGTGACCTGACCAAGCCGGTGATGACGCCCGAGCGCGCGATGGAACATGCCCGCGCCCTGACGGCGGCCGGCCGGAAGGTCGGTATCCTCTTCGGCCCCGAGCGCGCGGGGCTGGAAAACGAGGATATCGCGCGCGCCAATGCCCTTATCTCGATCCCGGTCAATCCCGATTTCGCCTCGCTCAACCTCGGGCAGGCGGTGCTCTTGTGCGCCTATGAATGGCGGCGCGAGACGGACGGGGCACCGCCCGAGGTGCTGGCGCTGGCCGGAACCGAGCTTGCGCCCGCGATCGAGGTGGAGAAGCTGGGCGATCACTATGAGCAAAGGCTGGATGAGGCCGGGTTCTTTTTCCCCAAGACCAAGGCCGCGGGGATGAAGCTGAACCTGCGCAACCTGTGGAGCCGGATGCCGCTGACGCGGGCCGATGTCCAGACGCTGCACGGGGTTTTGCGCCAGATCCTGCGGCGCGGATCGGACGGGGGGCAGGCCTGACCGGGGCCGGGGGATTGGCCGGGGCCGTGTCCCGGCGGCCGGATTGCGGAAGGGCCGGGGCAGTGAGCAAATGGCGATGCTGAAGGCGAAAGTACTGGCGGTGGCGGGGCCGGCGATGGGCCTTGTCGCGGGGCTTGTGGCCATTTACGCCGCGATGTCGGCGCTGGGGTATGAGACGGCGAGCTTCGGCTTTCTTTTCGGCTTTCCGCTGCTGGCCGGGGCGATCATCATGCATTTCCGGCCGCAGGGCAGGTTCCGCAGCTTCTTTCTGGCGGTGTTCTGGCTGGTGCTGACCATTGTGCTTTCGCTGGTGGCGACATTTCTGGGGGGGCTTGAAGGTGCCATCTGCATCGCCATGGCGGCGGCGCCGATCCTTCTCTTCGCCATGGCGGGCGGGCTGATCTATCTGTTCTATCTGCGCTGGCGCGGGGCGCCGGGGGAGGCGCTGAAGGTAACGATCCTGCCGCTTTTGCTGTTTCTGGCGCTGGACGCGCTGCCGAGGGAGCCTTCGGTCTACCGCTTTTCCGACGAGGTGATCATTGCCGCCCCGCCGGCGCTGGTTTTCGCGCGGATCAAATCCATCCCCGATATCCGGGCCGACGAGGTCGCGACGCGGCCATCGCATTACCTTGGCATCCCCAAGCCCACGCGCGCGGTCTGGACGGGCGCGGGCCGGGGGGCGCTGCGCCATTCCCATTGGGGCGGCGATGTGCATTTTCTCGAACGGATCACCGGATACGAGCCGGGGCGGCGCATCGCATGGGATTTCGAGTTTCCCGAAGGCTGGGCCGCCCCCGGGATCGAGGATCCGCATGTCCGGGTGGGGGGGCGCTATTTCAACGTGCTGCGCGGGGAGTACCGGCTGGAGGACCTTGGCGGCGCGACGCGGCTGACGCTGACAAGCTGGACATGGGACGGGTCGCGCTTTGGCCCCTATGCGAAGCTGTGGCACCTCTTCTTCTTTCGCGATTTTCACCGGGCGATCCTTGATCTGGTCAAGGCGCGGGTCGAGGCCGGGGCTGGCCTCTGAGCAATCAGGGGCGAAAGGCGGGCCCCTTTCGGGGCAGAGCGGCCAGGGGGGGCGCCTTGCGCCCGGGTCGGGCGCGGGCGGGGCGATGGCGGCTGATGCGGAGGGCCGCCGCCGGATTGCGGTCGCTCTGCGCCGGAGCGGGCCGGAACGGGTGGCCGATCTGCCGTTCGGCCATCAGGGCGGGCCTGTCGCCCTAGACAGCCTGACGCGCGACGGGCGGCGCGTCCGCGATCCGTGGTTTTGAAGATCCGGGCGCGGCTGGGGGCGCTGCCCCCGTCCCGGACACGGTCCGGGACACCCCCGAGGTATTTCGGCCACGATGAAGGCCGGATGACGGCCCGGGCGGGATCGTGCGTCTGTCGGCTTGAAGCCGGGCGGGGCCTTGCTTAGTGTCCGGGCCGAGTGACGGAGGGCAGCATGGCCGGCAAGCGCAGCATCTTTGAAGAGGTTGGTGAGGGCGGCGCGCAGGTCGCCCTGCCGCGGGGCGGAATGATCGAGAGGGGCCGGAGGGGCGCGCGCGGAGCGGTCCGGGTCTGGCTTGCGGTTCTTTTCGTGCTGGTCGTGGCGATGATCCTGGTCGGCGGGCTGACGCGGCTGACCGACAGCGGTCTGTCGATCACCGAATGGCGCCCGGTCACCGGGGCGGTGCCGCCGCTGAGCGAGGCGGACTGGCAGGCCGAATTCGCGAAATATCAGGCAAGCCCCGAGTTTCAGTTGCAAAACCACCAGATGGGGTTGCCCGAGTTCAAGGCGATCTATTGGTGGGAATGGGGGCACCGGCAGCTGGGGCGGATCATCGGGCTGGTCTGGGCCGCGGGGTTCGCGGGGTTTCTGGTGACGCGGCGGATGCCGGCGGGCTGGGCCGGCAGGCTGTTCGGGCTTGGTCTGCTGGGCGGGGTGCAAGGGGCGGTCGGCTGGTGGATGGTCTCATCCGGGCTGACGGGCCGGATGGTCGATGTCGCCTCGTACCGGCTGGCGATCCATCTGGGGCTGGCTTTCGCGATCCTCGGTCTGATCGCCTGGTACATGCTGTCGCTGTCGCGGCGCGAGGCAGAGCTTTTGCAGGTGCGCCGGTCGCGGGACGGGCGGCTTTTCGGGCTGGCGACGGGTTTGATGCATCTGGCCTTCGTGCAGGTGCTGCTTGGGGCGCTGGTCGCGGGGATCGATGCGGGCCGCGCCTTTCCGACATGGCCGCTGATGGGGGAGAGCTTCTTTCCCGCCGATGCGTTCTATCTGCCCGAAGGCGGGCCGGCGGTTCTGGCCTTTTTCGAGAATCCCGGTCTGGTACAGTTCACGCACCGGATCGCGGGCTATGTGCTTCTTGGCTACGGGATTTTCGTATGGTTCAGGGCGCGCGGTTCGGCCCATCCGGCCACGCGGGGCGCCTTCGGGCTTGTGGCCGTGCTGCTTGTGGCGCAGGTGGCGCTGGGGATTGTCACGGTTCTGCACGCGGCGCCGCTTGGGCTGGGGCTGGCCCATCAACTGGGGGCTGTCGCGGTCTGGGTCGCGGTGATCAGGGCCCGTCACAGGGCGCAATATCCGGTCATGGCCCGGATCAGGGGGCAGGGATGAACCGTTTTGCAGATCTGATGGCGTTTCAGCGCGACACCGAGGCGCTGGAGCAGATCGCCGGCCGGTTGGGCTGGGATCAGGAAACCATGATGCCCGAGGGGGCGGCAGCGCAGCGCGGCGATGAGGTGGCGGCGATCGAGGCGGTGTTGCACGGGCGGCGGACCGATCCGCGCATCGGCGACTGGCTGGCAGGGGCCGATGCGCCCGATCCGGCCGGGCGGCGGGCGGTCGAACTGATCGGGCGGACCTTTCATCGGAACCGCGCCATTCCCGCGAGGCTGGCCACCGAAATCGCCCGGGTCACCAGCCTTTCGCAGGGCATATGGGCCGAGGCGCGCGCCAAGAACGATGTGGCGCTGTTCCTGCCGGTGCTGGCCGAGGTCGTGGGTCTGATCCGCGAAAAGGGCGAGGCGCTGGCGGCCGCGGGATTTGGGGGCGGCGATGCCTATGACGCGCTTTTGGAGGATTACGAGCCTGAAACGAGTGCCGCCGCGATTGCGGCGATGTTTGGCCGGATGCGCCCGAGGCTTGTCGCCCTGCGCGAAGCGGTTCTGGGTTCGGGCCGGAGCCCGGTGGCGCTGACGGGGCATTTTCCCGAAGCGGGACAGTGGCGGATCGCGCGCGATCTGGCCGGCGCCTTCGGCTATGACTGGAGCCGGGGACGGCTGGACAAGTCGGTTCATCCCTTTTCGTCCGGGTCGGGGAACGATGCGCGCATCACCACCCGCGTCGCCGAGGGGGAGCCCTTCAACTGCCTTTATTCGACCATTCACGAGGTCGGGCATGCCACATATGAGCAGGCGGTGGATCAGGCCTATCTGCTGACGCCTCTGGGGCGCGGGGTTTCGATGGGGGTTCATGAAAGCCAGAGCCGCATTTATGAAAACCAGCTGGGCCGGAGCCCTGCCTTCACCGGATGGCTTTACGGCCGCATGCGCCAGGAATTCGGCGATTTCGGGCTTGCCTCGGCAGAGGAGTTCATCCGGGCGGCCAACAGGGTGCATTCGGGCTATATCCGTACCGAGGCCGATGAGGTTCACTACAATCTGCACATCATGATGCGTTTCGATCTGGAACGGCGGTTGATGTCGGGGGCGCTGCCGGTGGCGGATCTGGAGGATGCGTGGAACCGGCGGTTTGCCGACGATTTCGGGATCGCCGTCGATCGCCCTTCCAACGGGATATTGCAGGATGTGCATTGGTCGGCGGGGCTTTTCGGCTATTTCCCGACCTATGCGCTGGGCAACGTCTATGCCGGCTGCCTTGCCAAGGCCATGCGGGCGGGGATCGGCGATCTCGACGCGGCGCTGGCACGCGGCGAGGCGGCGCCGGCGACCCGCTGGCTGGCCGAGCGCGTTCAGCGCCACGGCGCGCTTTATCGCCCGGCCGAAGTGATCGAGCGCGCCTGCGGCTTTGCGCCCGACGAGGCGCCGCTGCTTGACTATCTGGAGGCGAAGTTCACCGCGCTTTACGGCCTTTGAGCGGATGAGCCGGAACGATCAGATCGGGGTCTGGTTGCTGGCGGTCGGCCAGACCGCCGGTTTCGGCGCCCTGGTCTACATGTTCGGGGCCATCCTTCTGGCGCTGGAGGACGGGTCGGGATGGGGACGGGCGCAACTGGCGCTGGGTCCGACGCTGGCGCTGATGACGCAGGCGTTGCTGGCCCCGTTTTCAGGGCGGCTGGTCGACCGGGGACATGGCGGGACGATGCTGGGCGGGGCGGCGCTGCTGGGTGCGCTCTGCCTTGCCGCCCTGTCGCGGGTCGAGACACTGGCGTCATGGTATCTCGTCTGGATCGCGATCGGCCTTGCGCAGGGGGCGAGCCTTTACGAGACCTGTTTTTCCTTTCTCACGCGGCGGCTGGGGACGGAGGCGCGCAAGGGCATCATCCGGGTGACACTGGTTGCCGGCTTCGCCTCGAGCCTTGCCTTTCCGCTGGGGGCCTGGGCCGGCGCGGCTTTGGGCTGGCGCGGGGCGGTTCTGGTCTTTGCCGCGGTTCAGCTTTGCGTGACGCTTCCCGCAAATCTTTCCGGCGTGTATTTCCTGCGGCGCGGAGAACGGCGCGGCGGGACGATGACCGCGACCCCGAAAGGGGCCGTCCGGCAGGTTCTGGTGCGGCCCGAGTTCTGGGCGCTTGCCGCCTATTTCGGCCTTCTGATGGGGGCGCATCTGATGCTGGTCACGTTCGCCCTGCCGATCATGACCGATCGCGGGGCTTCGCCGGCGATCGCCGTTCTGGTGGCCTCGACCGTGGGGCCGATGCAGGTGGCGGGCCGGATCGTCCTGATGATGGCGGGCGATCGCGCGGGCTCTGGCCTGGTCGCACGCTCTATCGCATGGGCGATGGCATTGGCGAGCGCGATCCTTCTGGCGGCGTCCGGCCATGTCTGGGCGATGTTCGTCTATGCGGTGCTGCAGGGCGGCGGGATCGGGATCCAGTCGATCCTGCGCCCGATCCTGACGGCAGAGGCGCTGGGGCGCGAGAATTTCGGTACGGTCAGCGGGCTGTTGGCGATGGCGCCCCTGACGGCCGGCGCGGCGGCGCCGTTTCTGGGCGCGCTTTTGATCTCGGCGGGTGGGGTCACGCTGCTGCTAAGTGTGACGCTGGCGGCGGGTCTGGTGGCGGCGGTGCTTGCCTTATGGCTGAAGCGCCGGGGGATATGACACCGGCAGGGGCGCGGCCCGCCCTGTTCCCGCCCGTTTCCGCCAAGATGTGGGCAGGGATCAGGACCAGTCAGGCGCGCGCTTTTCAAGAAAGGCGGCGATGCCTTCCTCGGTATCGCGCCAGAGCATGTTTTCGACCATGACCCGGCCCGCGTGATCGTAAGCCTCGGCGCGCGACATCTCGATCTGGTCATAAAAGGCGCGTTTTCCGATCCTGACAGCCGCCGAAAGCCTTGACGCGACAAGGCCGGCCAGCGCGCGGGTTTCGGCGGCCAGCGTCTGGCTGGGGACGACGCGGTTGATCAGGCCAAGTTCGGCCGCCCGCGCGGCGTCGATGAACTGGCCGGTGGTCAACATTTCGAAGGCCTGTTTGCGCGGGATATTCCGGGTAAGCGCGACCATCGGCGTCGAGCAGAAAAGACCGATATTCACCCCGTTGACGCCAAAGCGCGTGCCTTCGGCCGCCACCGCCATGTCGCAGCTTGCCACAAGCTGGCAGCCCGCCGCCGTGGCGATGCCGTGAACCTCGGCGATCACCGGCTGGGGCAGGGCGGGGATCATCTGCATGACCTCGGCGCAGCGGGCGAAAAGATCGGCGAAATAGGCACGCCCCTTGTCAGGCGTGTCGCGTCCGGCCTGCATTTCCTTCAGGTCATGGCCCGCGCAGAAGGCCTTGCCCGCGCCCCGCAGGATGACGGCCCGGACCGATCCGTCGGCGCCGATTTCGCCGAAAGAGCGTTTCAGGGCCGCCAGCATCGCGTCGGAAAGCGCGTTGAGGCTGGCCGGGCTGTTCAGGGTGAGCGTGGCGATGCCGTCTTCATCGGCGCGGGTCAGTATCTCTTCGGTCATGGCGTTCATTTCCCTCGGGCCCGGCCAAGCTTAGGCCGGCGTGGCAGGCGTGAAAAGATGCGGGCGGCCGGAAATGACGGGAGAGTCGCGCGGTTTTGTGGGGTATTAAAATACCCAATTTTTAATCCATTGATTCTAAACATTAAATAATGAACCAACCCCCTTGACGTGCGGACACCTATCAGAGAAAAGCCCGCATCCGAATTCCGGCTGGCCGTGAGAGCCGCCCGTGAACCCGAACCCGAAGGGCCAACAATGAAGACCTATACCGCAAAACCGGCGGAGATCGAAAAGAAGTGGATCCTGATCGACGCCGAGGGCGTCGTTCTGGGCCGCCTTGCCACGATCGTCGCCAACCGCCTCCGTGGCAAGCATAAAGCCACCTTCACGCCGCACATGGACANNGGACATGGGCGACAACGTGATCATCATCAATGCCGACAAGGTACAGATGACCGGCAACAAGCGCGCCGACAAGCGTTACTACTGGCACACCGGCCATCCGGGCGGCATCAAGTTCCGCACCGCCGGGCAGGTGCTGGACGGGGCCCATCCCGAGCGCGTGGTGATCAAGGCCGTCGAGCGCATGATCAGCCGCAACCGGCTTGGCAAGCAGCAGATGTCCAACCTGCGCGTCTATGCCGGGGCCGAACATCCGCATGAGGCGCAGTCCCCCGAAGTCGTCGACGTGAAGTCGATGAACCCGAAGAACACCCGGAGCGCATGAGCATGGCTGACGAAATCAAATCTCTCGACGATCTGAAGTCGGCCGTCTCGGGTACCGAGGCCGCCGCCGAGATCGAAGCGCCGCGCGAACCCAAGCGCGACGCGCTTGGCCGGTCCTATGCGACGGGCAAGCGGAAGGATGCGGTCGCCCGCGTCTGGATCAAGCCGGGGTCGGGCAAGTTCCTGATCCGCAACAACAAGGGCGAATACATCGACTATTCGAAGTATTTCGCGCGCCCGGTGTTGCAGATGATCCTGCGCCAGCCCTTCCAGGTGGCCAATGTCGAAGGCCAGTTCGACGTGATGGCGACGGTTGCCGGTGGTGGCCTTTCGGGCCAGGCCGGTGCGGTCAAGCACGGCATCTCGAAAGCGCTTCAGCTTTACGAACCGGGCTTGCGTTCGGCGCTGAAAGCCGCGGGCTTCCTGACGCGCGACAGCCGCGTCGTGGAACGTAAGAAATACGGCAAGGCGAAAGCCCGCCG
>JAGRDO010000016.1:23645-35375 GCA_020447005.1 Paracoccaceae bacterium | reverse complement strand
CGCAGCTTCCAGTTCTCCAAGCGCTGATCGCGCTTTCCGGACGAACGGAGTTTGGAAAGGGCCCGCAATGCGGGCCCTTTTTTTGACCGCGGGTTTGATGGCGGCGATCATAAATTGGCCGATATGCGAGGCCGGAAGGAGGCGGCGCACATGTACCTGCCCCAGCATTTTGTCGAGACGGACATGTCCGAAATCTCGTCCCTGGTCGCGGATTTTCCCCTTGCCGCGCTTGTCGTGAACACGGCAGAGGGGCTGGTCGCGAACCATCTTCCGTTGATGGAAGACGGCAATTCGGCGCTGATCGGCCATATCGCCCTGGACAACGACCTTCACCGGCAGGTTTCCGACGGGCACGAGGTTCTGGCGATATTCCGTGGCGAGGATGCCTATGTCTCGCCGAACTGGTACGCGACAAAGCCCCTTCATCACCGTCATGTCCCGACCTGGAACTATCAGGTGGTTCATGTCCACGGCAAGATCAGCTTCCAGCGCGATCACAAGGCCAGGCTGGCGGCGGTCGGGCGGCTGACCAAGCTGCATGAGGCGAAGATCGGCGAAGCTGATCCGTGGAAGATGTCGGACGCGCCGAAGGAGTATCTTCTGGAGATGCTGGATCGCATCGTCGCGTTCCGAATCGATGTGACGCGCGTTGTCGCGAAATCGAAGCTGAGCCAGAACCGCGAAGACGCCGATTTCCGCAGCACCGCCACGGTTTTGGAAAGCCGGGGCAAGGCCGGGCTTGCGGCGCGGATGCGCAGGATGAAGCGCTAGCAGATTTCCGCCGATAGGGCGCCGCGTGCGCCGGGGCCGAAAACCGTGCCGGATTGCGCGGATGTCGCGAGGCGTCCCGGGGTGGCTACAAGATATGGCGTTTCGTCCATTCCGGGCGGCGCAAGGCGGCCAGATCGGCGGCTGTCGGGTCTGTTGCAGGCTGGACTCGCTCACGCGGATTTGTTGGCCGCCAGATTGACGCGCCGGGCCGATGCGCCCCATGTTCGCGCCATTGAGGCAGAAAACAGAGCAGAAAAATGCCCGTACGCATGTCCTACCACAGCTCCCTCGGGGGCTTTGATTTCCTTGGGTTGCGCAAATCGCCAACCGGAGCGGTCGAGATTGTCTATGACGACGGCGTCAAGCGCCGCATGATATGGCGCGTCCAGTCGAAGGTGCGCGACAGTCTGATCGACGAGGCGCTGAGCCGGGCGGTCAACCAGCCGCGGGTGCTGGCGGCGATGTACAGCGAGTTGAAGCGCCGTTCGATCTCGATCGAGGCGGTGGCGGTCTGAGCGGCCCTGTCAGCCGGGCAGGCAGATCGTCGCACGCATGAAGGTGGCGGCGCGGCCGGTCAGCCTGACCCTGTCGCCCGCCAGATACCCTTCCAGATATCCGCCGCGGGGCGAGGCCTGGAAGGCCGAAAGCGGCCGGGCGCCGAGCTTCGCGGTCCAGTAGGGGATCAGCGTGGAATGGGTCGATCCGGTCGCCGGGTCTTCGGCAATTCCGGCAGCCGGAGCAAAGTAGCGCGACACGAAATCGACGGGCTTTCCATCATGGGTATGGCCGCCCGCCGCCGTGATGCAAAGGCCCTGTGGCCCCAGTGTTTCGATGGCGGCACTGTCGGGCACGTAGGTCAGCACTTCGTCGGCTGACGCCAGTTCAACGAAAATGTTTTCAAAGTTCCGGCAGGCCGCGATCCAGCCTGCGGGAAAAAGCGTTGCGAAGATCCCGGGTGTGGAGTGCAGCGGCGTCGGGGGCAGCGAGGGCAGGTCCATCCCGTAGCGGCCATTGCCTTCGGGCGTCACGATCAGGGTGCCGACCTCTCGCGTGGCGAAGCGCAACGGGCCGGTGGCGCCGAATTCGGTGGCGAGGACATGCGCCGAGGCAAGGGTGGCATGGCCGCAGAACGCGGCCTCTTGCGTCGGTGTAAACCAGCGGATCGCATACCCATCGGCTTCGGAAGTGACAAAGGCGGTTTCGGCAAGGTTGTTTTCGGCGGCGATGGCCAGCATCTCGGTTTCGGGCAGCCAATCGTTCAGGACAAGGACGGCGGCGGGATTGCCGGCAAAGACCGAGTTCGTGAAGGCATCGGCCTGAAACATCTTGAATTCGCGCAAATTGAGGTCTCCGAAAAAAAAGGGCCGGGCGGGGCCCGGCCAAGGAAGAGGTTCCGGGGGGATGTCCGGAACCCTGAAATTACTTCCAGAAGGGGCGCGCGGCCTCGTGATCCCGGGTCATCGGGTCAAGGCCGATATCGCGCAGATGGATATCCGACAGATGGGACAGGGCGCGGCGGCTGCGGCGCTTCGTTGCCCAGAGGCTGAAGGTGTGCAGCGCCACGACCGGATAAGAAAAAACCAGCCCGGCAAGTGCGAGGGGGGTGGTTCTGATCGTGGAGGATCCGGTTTGCGTGGTCATGGTGCACCTTTTGTATTGATACAAAGCAACGGTTTTGCTAGGTATTTGATACAATCTGCGATGCGCATCTGCCAGAGGAGTTTTGTCATGGGTACAATATGGCAGCCCGATCTTGCCAGCTATGACGGGCCGAAATACCTCGCCCTGACAAGATCGCTTCGCGAGGCCATTCGCACCGGTGATCTGGCCGAGGGTACCCGGCTTCCTCCGGTCCGCGATCTGGCCTGGAGGCTGGGCATGACGCCGGGCACCGTGGCCAGAGCCTATCAGATCGTGACGCAGGAAGGGCTTCTGGAAGCCGCGGTGGGGCGCGGAACCTTCGTGGCCGCGACCAGCCCGAACTTTGGGGCGTCGCAACCCTTGTTGATTGAAAACCACGGCATTTTCGCCCGCCCGAAGCCGGGTGGGCAGGAGGTCATCGACCTTCGCAGCCCACAGCTTCCCGATGTCGGTCAGAATTCCGCGATCGGGCAGATCTTTTCGGGCCTCGCGAAGGAGGGGCGGTTTGATTACCTCGGTTATCCAAGTCTTCGGCGCGACGGCGACTTGCGTGCGGCCTATGCCGACTGGCTGTTCGGCCACGAACCCAGCACCATTTCGGCCGAGGATATTGTATTGACACAAGGCGGGCAGAACGCCATCGGACTGGCGTTGCAATGCTGCCTCAAGGGGCCGCGGCCTTCGGTGATGCTCGAATCGCTGGCCTATCCCGGATTTCGCCATGCGGCCCGGCTGAACCGTGCCGAGGTTGTACCACTTGCGCTCGACGAGGCGGGGATGGTGCCCGATGCTCTGGATGCGGCCTGCCGGAAGACCGGCGCGCGGATCGTCTGCCTGACCTCGGAGGCGCAGAACCCGACGGCGGTGCGCATGCCGATCGCAAGGCGGCAGGACCTGATCGCCGTCGCGCGCCGGCATGACCTTCAGATCATCGAGGATGACTGCTATTCGGTCTTTCGCTCTGGCTTGCCCTCGTTCCGGGCGCTGGCGCCTGAACGCACATGGCTTGTCACCTCGATTTCAAAAAGCCTTGCGGCCGGTCTGCGGTTTGGCGGCATCGTCTGCCCGACGGGTCAGGGCGAATATGCGCGGCTTGCGGCCCAGCATTCCTACTTCGGCCTGTCGCGGCCCGTCGCCGACCTGATGCTGGCGCTGTTCACCTCGGGCGAGGCGGTGCGCCTTCGCGATGATGTTCAGGCGGTGATCGACCGCAGGCTGGAACTGATGCTGAACGCGATCGGGGCCTTTGATGTGTCCTGGCAGAAGGGTCTGGCCTTCGTCTGGCTCAGATTGCCGATGGGGTGGCGGGCCTCGACCTTCATGCGCGAGGCGGAAAGCGCCGGCGTTCTGGTGCGTTCGGCGGATGAATATGCGCTGAGCGACAGTCAGGCGCCGAATGCGGTCAGGATCGCGATCGATGGCCGTTCGGATGAGGCAAGCTATTTGCGGGGGCTGGACGCGATGGCGCGGCTGTTGCGCAATCCGCCGGGCGATCTGCCGATATGACGGCGGGCAGGATCATCGAAACAGAGGCCGATATCGCCGAGGGCGCCGCATGGCTGGAACGTGCCGCGCCGGATTTCGCGCCGCTGCTTGCAACCGTCGGTTCCCTGCCGCTGCGCCGGCAGGCGGACGGGTTTCCGGCCCTGCTTGACGCGATCATCAGCCAGCAGGTTTCGGTGCAGTCCGCCGCCGCGATCAAGGCGAAACTGGTTCAGGCCGGGCTTGCCAGCGAAGAGGCGATTCTGAAGGCCAGCGACGATGACTTGCGCGCCTGCGGGTTCAGCCGGCAGAAGATCCGTTATGCGAAGGCGCTGGCCGGGGCGCGTCTGGACTATGCCGGAATTCGCGCGCTGCCCGATGGCGAGGTCGTGTCGACCCTTGTGGCGGTTCCGGGCATCGGCCGCTGGACCGCCGAGGTTTATGGCATCATCGCCCTTGGCCGGGCCGACATGTTCGCGGCGGGCGATCTTGCGCTGCAGGAAGCGGCACGGATCGCCTTTGACCTGCCGGCCCGTCCGGGCGAAAGGGAATTCGCCGCGATGGCCGAGGCATGGCGCCCGTGGCGGGCCATTGCGGCGCGTGCGCTATGGGCCTACTACCGGCATGTGAAGCAAAGGGATGGAATCTGGTGACGCGCGAGTTGAAATTCGGACGCAAGGCCCCGCGGAACGGCGAGGGGCGGTCGCTGGTGATCTTTCTGCACGGCTATGGCGCCGATGGCGCGGACCTTCTGGGCCTTGCCGATCCCCTTGGCCCGCATCTGGCGGACACGGTCTTCATCGCGCCCGATGCGCCCGAACCCTGCGCGGGCAATCCGTTCGGGCGGCAGTGGTTTCCGATCCCGTGGCTGGACGGATCGTCCGAGGCCGAGGCCCGCGCCGGGCTGGTCCGGGCGGCCGGTGATCTTGATGCCTTCATCGACGCGCGTCTGGCCGATGAGGGGCTGACGCCGGACCGGCTGGCCGTGATCGGGTTTTCGCAAGGGACCATGATGGCGCTGCATGTCCTGCCACGCCGGGCGGAACCGGTCGCGGGGCTGGTGGCCTTTTCCGGCCGCTTGCTGGAACCCGAAAGGCTTGTCGCGGAAACCGTGTCGAAACCGCCGGTTCTTCTGGTGCATGGCGATCAGGACCCGATGGTGGCCTTTGCCGAGATGGGGCTGGCCGGACAGGCGCTGAGCGATGCGGGGTTCGAGGTCTACGGGCATGTCATGAAGGGCACGGGCCACGGCATTGCCAATGACGGGCTTTCGGTGGCGCTGGCCTTTCTGAGTGAGCGGCTGAAGGGGGCTTGAAACCCCCGCAGGCGGCGCTAGATTGAAAGGGTGGTCGTTGGGGGAACGCATGATGGACATCATAATCCTTGGTTTAGGCGCGGTTGCGGCGGCCCTGTCCAGCTATGTTGCCCTGCGCCCGGTCAAGCGCCCGGTCCCGGTCAGGGTGGAGCGCCGCCGTCGCTAGCCTGAAACCAGAGGCTGCTTTCGGAAAACTCGATGGAATTGCCCGCCGGATCGCGGACATAAAGCGATCTTGCGCCGCCCGGCCAGATGAAATCCGCCTCGATTTCGATGCCATGCTGTTCCAGATGGTCCCGCCAGGCGGCAAGATCGCCCGGCTCGGCCGAAAAGCAGTAATGGCCCGCACCGCCCTTGGCCCCGTGCGGCGGAACCGGAAACCGTGCCTTGGGGGATGACGCGCGCCGGGTCGCTTCAGGATTGAAGATCAGCAGGACCGACGATCCAACCTTGTAGAACACATGTCGGCCCTCTTGCCGTCCGAGTTCTTCCAGACCGAGGATCGTGCCGTAGAATGCTTGGGCCGCACCAAGATCGTCGGCGTAAAGCGCCGATTCCAGCGTTCCGGTGATCTTTGGGCCTGTCATCGTGGTTTCATCTTCGCGCGCTACTGCGAATGTGACAAGCATGGCATATCACGGGGCTTGTCAGCCTTGTTACGCCAGATATAGTTGTGGATAAGCCGGGGCGGGTGCTCTTGCACCGCTCCCCCCGGCCAGAACGGGAGGCGAGGAAGACCGCATATGCTCGACAGCGTTGATCAAGGCGAGTTTCGCACCGGTTTCGTTCGCGAACCCTCGGCGCTCAAGCACTATCCCGCTTTGGTGCTGAACGCCGATTTTCGCCCGCTCTCTTACTACCCGCTTTCGCTCTGGCCCTGGCAAGAGGCGATCAAGGCCGCGTTTCTGGACCGGGTGACCATCCTGTCGGAATATGACGCGGTGGTGCGGTCGCAGCGCGAGGCGTTCAAAATACCGTCGGTCGTGGTGCTCAAGGAATATGTGAAGCCGCAAAAACGCGTGGCCTTCACGCGCTTCAATCTGTTTCTGCGGGACAGTTTCTGCTGCCAGTACTGCGGATCGAAGGGCGATCTGACCTTCGATCATGTCCTGCCGCGTTCGCGCGGCGGGACGACAAGCTGGGAAAATGTCGTGGCGGCCTGCGCGCCCTGCAACCTGCGCAAGGCCAACAAGCCCCTCAAGCAGTCGGGCCTGTCGCTGCGCCGTCCGCCGCACCGGCCGACATCCGAGGAAATGCAGCAGGCCGGGCGCCGGTTCCCGCCGAATTACCTGCATGAAAGCTGGACCGATTTCCTTTACTGGGATGCCGAGCTGGAGGCATGATCCCCTGAACGGGATTTGCCCGCGCAATCCGGCCTGTTAGGCTTCGCCCAGCGACTTTGGGGGAATCATGACAGATACGTTTTTCAGGCCGGTTTCAGGCATGCAGATGCCGCGCTTCGCGGGCATCCCCACCTTCATGCGATTGCCGTATGTGCCCGAGGGCCATCCGCGCGAGGGCGATGTGCAGATCGGCCTTGTGGGCCTGCCCTGGGATGGCGGCGTGTCGAACCGGCCGGGTCCGCGCCACGGCCCGCGCCAGATCCGCGATTATTCGACGATGATCCGCGCCCAGCACCCCGTTACCGGTATCCGTCCGTTCGAGGCGGCGCGCTGTGCCGATATCGGCGATGTCGGGCCCAATCCGGTGGACAACCCCGATACTCTGGCCCGGTTCGAGCGGTACTTCGCAAGCCTTGCCCAACGCGGTGTCCGCCCGCTTGCGGCGGGGGGCGATCATCTGTGCACCTTGCCGGTGCTGCGCGGGATCGCACGCGAAAAGCCTCTGGGTCTGGTGCATTTCGACAGCCACACCGATCTGTTCCCGGCCTATTTCGGCGGCACCACCCTGACCCATGGCAACCCCTTCCGTTCGGCCGTGGAAGAGGGGCTGCTGGACCCAAGGCGCATGATCCAGATCGGGATTCGCGGCACGATGTACGATGCCGAGGATCGCGACTTTGCCCGCGCGAACGGCATCCGGATCGTGACGATCGAGGAAATGTTCGACCGGGGCATCCCGGACGTGATGGCCGAGGCGCGCGAGATCGTGGGGCAGGATCCGGCCTATCTGTCCTATGATATCGACTTCGTCGATCCGTCGGTGGCGCCCGGTACCGGCACGCCGGAATGGGGCGGGCCAAACGCCTATCAGTCGATGCAGGTCGTGCGGGAATGCGCCGGGCTCAACATCGTCGCGGCCGATCTGGTCGAGGTCTCTCCTCCCTTCGACCAGACGGGCGGGACGGCGTGGCTGGCCGCCTCGCTGATGTTCGAGATCCTTTGCGTGATGGTTGCCGCCCTCTGACGGGGCGCGGCGCCCGTCAACGCATCAGGCCTGCGCGGCGGTGATGATGATTTCGACGCGGTAATCGGGTGTGGCAAGGCTGGCCTGTCCGGTGGCGCGCGCGGGCGCGTGGCCGGCGGGCACCCAGGCATCCCATTCCGCGTTCATGGCCGCGAAATCGGCGTTGATGTCGGCCAGCCAGATCTGGGCGCGCAGGATCCGGGTCTTGTCGGACCCGGCCAGCGTCAGGAGGCGCTCGATCTCGGCAAGGCAGTCACGGGTCTGCCCGGCGGCGTCCTTGCCCGGTTCGCCCACGACCCCGGCCAGATGCACCACGCCATTGTGGATGACGACATTCGACATGCGCTTGCCGGTCTCGATGCGGGTGATGGCGGTCATGGCGTATTCCTTCGCGCTGGCGCGACCGAAGGCCCGTCAGGCGCGGTCGACTGTTGGACTGGAGCGGGTGAAGGGAATCGAACCCTCGTCGTAAGCTTGGGAAGCTTCTGCTCTACCATTGAGCTACACCCGCGTGAGGCTCTGATTATCGCGGCCCAGGAGGTGTGGCAAGGGGCTTTGCCCCGGTGTCGCCCTCCATGACGATATCCGCCCAGACGGGCAGATGGTCCGAAGCGCGCCGCGCCGTCTCATCTGTGAAGACGCCTGCATCCTTCAGATGCAGACCCTGGCTGAGGGCGACGCGGTCCAGCGTGCCGATCGGCCGTGGCGCGGGAAAGCTTTTGCCGGGCGCATGAAGGCGAAATCCGGGGGGCAGCGGCGTTTTGCCGTCGCGGCGCGACCATTCGTTGAAATCGCCGATGACGGCGGTCGGCATGGGCGCGCGGCGGCCGATCGCGGCGGCGATGGCGGCAAGCTGCATGTGGCGATAGCGGCGGATCAGGCCGAGATGAACCCCGACGATGCGCATCGGGCCCTGTTCGGTCTCGATCTCGGCAAGAATGGCGCCGCGCGGTTCAAGGCCGGGCAATGCGATGCGGCGGACGGCGCTGGCCTTCAGCCTGCGGTGCAGAAGGATCGTCTGGCCGTGCCAGCCAAGACTTTGCCTTCCGGTTGCGAAGGGCAGGGGGCAGAGGTCGGTCGCGGATGTGAGCGGGGCCGACGGAAGGGCGGCCCTGCGCGGGGCCAACCGGAAATCGACCTCTTGCAGCGCGACGATGTCGGCCCCGAGCGCGGCGAGAACCGAGATGATGCGCGCGGGGTCATGGCGCCGGTCCATCCCGACGCATTTATGGACGTTATATGAGGCGATCCGCAGCATGTCTTTGCCCTTTGGGTCCGCCTTGCG
Organism: Paracoccaceae bacterium; assembly: GCA_020447005.1. Classification (GTDB taxonomy): domain Bacteria; phylum Pseudomonadota; class Alphaproteobacteria; order Rhodobacterales; family Rhodobacteraceae; genus Albidovulum. The sequence goes on along the minus strand of JAGRDO010000016.1, from coordinate 26,514 downwards.
GGTGCGGCGAGTGTCGCCTTGGCTTTTCTAGGGGTTCGTGGCCGATTTCGATCGCGTGCCGTCCGGTCTGGCGGCTTTGGCCGCCGCGTCGGCGAAGGTCCTGCTTTCGACATTCCTGCCGGGGCCGGGCGGCATTGGGCTTTGGGCCCGCCACGGATCGGTCAGTCGGGCCAAAGATGCGGAAAACCGGCCCGACCGCGCCCTTGAGCGCATCCGCCGCCGCGAAACGCCGGGTTTTCCGCACGGGACGCCGGAAACCGGTGTCTCGTGGTGCGCTCACAGCCGAGCCAGTCTTTCGGTCAGAAGGGTGTAAAAGCCGTCAGCATCGACCCCGCCGATGAACATCGCATTCGCCGCGCGGCCCGAGACGCGCCACCAGTCGGCCACGGTCATCCCCGTCGTGAACCGGCCTTCGGTTTCGATCTCGACATTGATGTGGCGACCCGAGAAAAGATCGGGCCGGATCAGGTAGGCGATGGTGCAGGGATCGTGCAGGGGGGCGCCTTCGGACCCGTATTTCGCCATGTCGTAGCGTTCGAAGAAATCGGTCCAGCTGGCAACGGCGTGACCGGCCTTCGTGCCCAGTGACCGGAAAGCCTCGACCCGCGCGCGGTTCGTCAGGACCTTGTGGGTGACGTCGAGCGGCATGACCACCAGCGGCGCGCCAGAGCCAAAGACGATCCGGGCGGCCTCGGGATCGACGTAGATGTTGAACTCGGCGGCCGGCGTGACGTTGCCCACTTCGAAATAGGCGCCGCCCATCAGCACGATCTCGGCCACGCGCGCGGCGATGTCCGGGGCGCGTTCGAACGCGGTGGCGATATTGGTCAGCGGCCCGATCGGGCAAAGCGTCACGCTGCCGGGCGGTTCGCGGCGCAGGGTTTCGATCAGGAAGTCGACCGCGTGGCCCTCGGCCAGTGGCATGACCGGATCCGGCAGGGCGATGCCGTCAAGCCCGCTTTTGCCATGTACGTATTCGGCGGTGACAAGCTCGCGGCGCATGGGCCGGTCGCAACCGGCATGAACGGCGATATCACTGCGCCCGGCAAGTTCGCAGATCATGCGCGCGTTCCTTGAGGTCAGGTCAAGGGGAACGTTGCCGGCGACGGTGGTGATGCCCAGAACCTCAAGTTCGGGCGAGGCGAAGGCGAGAAGGATCGCAACGGCGTCATCCTGTCCGGGATCGGTGTCGATGATGATTTTTCTCGGGTGGGTCACACCTGCCTCCGTCCGCTTGTTCGTGGCAAAGAGTGTCTTGAACTCAGGGAACTGTCCAGTGTGCCCGATGGCAAAGAGCCACCGCATTTTCGTCACATGCGCGCCATATTTCATTCCGATGTTGGAAACGGTGTGGGGAAAAGGACGCAATCATGCTGCCAGACGGTTACCAACTGTCGATCCACGCCGGAACCCATTGCACGGGATCGGATCGCTTTCATCACTATCTTGCGCTGAGCCGCGCCGATGCGGAAAACGCCGGCTGGGCATTGGCCTATCCCGGGCGCTACGGCGCGGCGGGCGGGATGTTTGACTGCACCTATCCCGATCCGCGCCACCAGGGCCAGGAAATCGAAGCCTTCGCGGCGAGGATCGCCAACGCGCTTTCCCGGCATGAGGCGGCAAGCCGCGGCATGATCCTGTCGGATCCCGATCTGGCGGGGACCATGGCCAATCTCATGGGCGGACGCTTCTATCCGGCGGCCGCAAAACGGGCCGAGGCGTTGCGCCTTGCGCTGGGGCGCCCGGTCGACCGGCTGGTTCTGGCCGTGCAACCCTATGAGACGCTGTTCAGGGCCGTGTGGCGGCGTTTCGCCCTTGATCGCGAGATGGAGCCGTTTGCCGAATATGCCCCGGCGATGTCGGGGTTCATCGGCGGCTGGGTCGAGACGGTCGAAGCGCTGCGCGACGGGCTTGGCGCGCGCGAGGTCATCGTTCTGGCTCGGATGCCCGAACCCGCCGAACTGCTTTCCTATCTGGCGCCGGGCCTGCGCAGTTCGGTGAGCGCGCTGCCGGGTGGCATGCCGGAAATCACCCAGAGCGGGCTTGCCATGATCCAGCGCCATTACCGCATGGGCGGCAGGTTTGCAGCCGGGCAGAGGGAGCGGATTCTGGCCTTCCATGCGCGCCAGCCGCAATTGCCGCCGGAAGCGGGGTTCGAAGGCCTGCCGCTTGCCGATCTGCGCGGCCGTTACGTCGCCGATCTTGATACGATCGCGCGCATGACGAATGTTTCGCTGCTTGGCGGATCGATGCCCGAGCTTGTGCCGATGGCCGCCGAGTAGGGCCCCCCGCTTGCGGGGAGCCTTCGGGGCCGCCTAGGGCCGCTTGTCGAGATCGATATAGTCGCGCTGCGTCTGGCCGATATAAAGCTGGCGCGGGCGGCCGATCTTCTGCGTCGGGTCGCCGATCATCTCTTTCCACTGCGAAATCCAGCCGACAGTGCGGCTGACCGCGAAGATCGGCGTGAACATCGATGTCGGGAAGCCCATCGCCTCAAGGATGATGCCCGAATAGAAATCGACGTTGGGGTAAAGCTTCTTGTCGACGAAATACTCATCCTCAAGCGCGATACGCTCCAGTTCCTTGGCGACCATCAGCGTTTCGTTGTTGTGGATGCCGAGAAGGTCCAGCACCTCGTCGGCGCTTTCCTTCATCACCTTGGCGCGCGGGTCGAAATTCTTGTAGACCCGATGGCCGAACCCCATGAGGCGGAACGGGTCGGACTTGTCCTTGGCGCGCCGGATCGCGTCGGGGATGTTGTCGACCGTGCCGATATCGCGCAGCATCTCCAGGCAGGCCTGGTTGGCGCCGCCATGGGCAGGGCCCCAGAGGCAGGCGATGCCCGCGGCGATGCAGGCGAAGGGGTTGG
>JAGRDO010000016.1:2163-23629 GCA_020447005.1 Paracoccaceae bacterium | reverse complement strand
GTCGAGGTCGAGGCGTTCTGTTCGTGATCGGCATGAAGCATCATGATCCGGTCCATCGCCTTGGCGAGGATCGGGTTGACGACATAATCCTCGGCCGGGACGGCAAAGCACATGTGCAGGAAGTTCGACGCGTAATCGAGCGAGTTCTTCGGATAGACGAAGGGCTGGCCCAGCGAATACTTGTAGGCCATGGCGGCGATCGTGGGCAGCTTGGCGATCATGCGGATCGCGGCCACCTCTCGCTGCCAGGGATCGGCGATATCGGTGCTGTCATGGTAGAAGGCCGACATGGCCCCCACGACGCCGACCATGGTTGCCATCGGGTGGCTGTCACGGCGGAACCCGCGGAAGAAATAGTGCATCTGCTCGTGCACCATCGTGTGTTTGGTCACGCGGTCCTCGAAATCCTGCAGCTTGGCCGCATCCGGCAGTTCACCGTAGAGCAGGAGGTAGCAAACCTCGAGGTAATGCGATTTCTCCGCCAGCTGTTCGATCGGATAGCCGCGATAGAGCAGTTCGCCCTTGTCGCCGTCGATAAAGGTGATCGCGCTGTCGCAGGCGGCGGTCGACGTGAAGCCCGGATCATAGGTGAAGATGTCCGCATCGGCATAGAGTTTGCGGATGTCGATCACGTCGGGTCCGACCGTCGGTTGCAGGACCGGCAGGTCGAAGGATTTCCCGTTGAAGCTCAGCGTGGCGTTCTTGATTGTCTTGTCCATCTAGGCTTCCTTTCAAAGCGCCGCGTCGCGGCGGATATCACGTCGTGGCAGGGTGATCTCTGCGCCCCTAGCCGATCGCATCGGTCAGCCTGGCGATGGTTTCATCCCGCCCGATGACCAGCATCATGTCAAAGACGCTCGGGCTGACCGTACGCCCCGCCAGCGCCGCGCGAAGCGGGCCGGCGATCTTGCCAAGCCCGATCCCATGCGCCTCGGCCGTTGTGGCAACAATGGTTTCCAGAGTGTCGCGCTCCCAGCTAGCATTTTGCAGTTGCGGCGTCAATTCCGACAGTATACCACGGGATACCGGATCGAGGGCCTTCGCCGCCTTTTCATCCGGCGTAACTGGCCGCGATGTCAGAACAAAATGCGCCTTTTCAATCAGTTCCGGAAATGTTTTCGCCCGGTCTTTTACGCAGTAAAGCGCGCGCGCCAGCCCATCTTTCTGCGACTGCGAAAGAGCTTCGGCGCCGCTTGCCTGCAGAAATGCCTCAATTTCGGGCAACAGCTCTGCATCGCCGGTGGCCGCGATGTGCTGGCCCGAGAGATTTTCCAGCTTCTTGAAATCAAGCCGCGCCGGCGCGCGACCGATTCCCTTCAGATCGAACCATTCACGCGCCTCGGCATCGCTGAAGAATTCCGCATCGCCATGCGACCAGCCAAGCCGCGCCAGATAGTTTCGCATGCCCGCCGAGGGATAGCCGAGCGCCTGATATTCTTCCAGCCCGACAGCGCCGTGGCGCTTGGACAGTTTCTTGCCATCCGGCCCGTGGATCAGCGGCACATGGGCAAAGACCGGAACCGGCCAGCCCATCGCGTGGTAGACCTGCATCTGGCGGGCCGCGTTGTTCAGGTGGTCATCCCCCCGGATCACATGCGTGACGCCCATGTCATGGTCATCCACGACAACCGCCAGCATGTAGGTTGGCGTACCATCGGATCGTAAACAAACCATATCGTCCAGCTGATCGTTCCGGATCGTCACGTCGCCCTGTACCGCATCCTGAATGACGGTCACGCCTTCACGCGGGGCTTTCACGCGGATCACATAGGGCGCATCGGGATGGCTGGCGGGGTCGGCATCGCGCCACGGGCTTTGAAAGAGGGTCGAGCGGCCCGCGGCCCTTGCGGCCGCGCGCTCGGCCTCGATTTCGTCCTGCGTGCAGAAACACCGGTAGGCATTGCCGCGTGCCACCATCGCATGCGCCACCTCGGCATGGCGGTCGCGCCGCTCGAACTGGCTGACAACGTCGCCGTCCCAGTCCAGCCCAAGCCATTTCAACCCCCGCAGGATGGCGTCTGTCGCCTCGGGGGTCGAGCGTTCGCGGTCGGTATCCTCGATGCGCAAGAGGAACCTGCCGCCCCGCCCGCGCGCGAAAAGCCAGTTGAAAAGGGCTGTCCGCGCGCCGCCGATATGCAGATAGCCCGTAGGAGAGGGCGCAAAACGGGTCACGATGGCGTCAGGGATCTCGGACATGGGCGCGTTAACCTTTCAGAAACCATAAATGTTCAGGCTGACGGCATTCATTAGGCAATGCCGGGCAGGGAAACAAGGTGCGGGCGGTCATCGCCATTCTGGAAGCACTCACGGCGGCGCGGGGGCGGCTCATGCCGTGGGCGCCGGTTTTCCTGTCGCTTGGCATCGGCGGCTACTTTGCCTTGCCGGTGGAGCCGGGGGGGAAGGCGCTCGCGCTCGCGGTCGCGCTGGCGATCGGACTGGGGGCGGTCGCCCTGCGGGGGCCCGATCTGCTGCGGGTGCCCGCCCTGGGCCTTTTCCTGATCGCGGCCGGGCTGCTGCTTGGGGCCGGGCGGGCGCGCATGGTCGAAGAGCCGGTGCTGGGTTTTCGGTATTACGGGCCGATCGAGGGAAGGATCGTCGCGATCGACCGGTCATTCTCGGACCAGATCCGGCTGACGCTTGACCGCGTCGTGCTGCAGGATACCGAACCGGAACGCACACCGGCGCGGGTTCGCGTGGCACTTCACGGCGAAGAGGGCGGAACGGAACCGCACCCCGGAACGACGGTGATCCTGACCGGGCATCTTTCGCCGCCAGAGGGGCCGGTCGAGCCGGGCGGCTTCGATTTTCAGCGCCTTGCGTGGTTTTCGGGGCTTGGCGCGGTGGGCTATACGCGCAGCCCGGTTCTGGCGCTCGCGCCGCCAGAGGGCGGGTTGAGCATGTGGATATTCCGGCTGCGGATGACGATCTCATCGGCGATGCAGTCCCGCATTCCGGGGCAGGCGGGGGCCTTTGCGGCGGCGCTGATGACGGGCGACCGTTCAGGCGTGGCGCAGGCCACGAACGATGCGCTGCGCGGGTCCAACCTGTCGCATCTGATTTCGATCTCGGGCCTGCATATGGGGCTTTTGACCGGGTTTGTCTTCGCCGCGTGCCGTTACGGGATGGCGCTGATCCCGCCACTGGCGTTGCGGTTCGACACCAAGAAGATCGCCGCGGTGCTGGCCCTGCTGGCCGCGGGTTTTTACCTGATGCTCGCCGGCCCCGGCGTTGCCACCCGCCGCGCCTTCATCATGGCGGCGGTCATGCTGCTGGCGGTGCTGAGCGACAGGCGGGCCATTTCGCTGCGCTCGGTCGCGATCGCCGCGATGATCGTCCTTATCCTTGAACCCGAAAGCCTGATCGAACCCGGGTTTCAGATGTCTTTCGGCGCGACGGTCGCGCTCATCGTCGCCTTCAGACCCTGGGCACGGCTTCAGCCCCGTGTTCCGCCACTCCTGCGGCCCGTGGCGATGCTGGTCCTGTCCTCGATGGCCGCGGGAATGGCGACGGCACCGATCGCGGCGGCGCATTTCAACCGGATCGCCGAATACGGGCTGCTGGCCAATCTGGTCGCCGTGCCGCTGATGGGAACGGTGGTCATGCCGGCGGGGGTCATCGCGGCGGTGCTGGCGCCGGTCGGCCTGGCCGAACCGGCGCTTTGGGTCATGGGGCAGGGGACCGCGATCATCCTGGCGGTGGCGCGCTGGATCACCTCGCTTGACGGCGCGGTCATCGCGGTGCCGACGCCGGCGCCCGGCGTGCTGGCGCTTCTGGCGCTTGGCGGCGTGGCGGCGCTGATCGGCGAGGGCCGCCGGTTGAGGATTGCGGGTGGTGTCGCCGTCTGTCTGGCGCTTGGGGTCTGGTCGGGTGTTGAACGGCCGGCGCTTCTGGTTGCGTCCGACGGCACGATGGCAGGGATCATGGGCCCCGATGGGCGCGCCCTGTCGAAACCGCGCGGGGCGGGTTTCGTGACGAAGAGCTGGCTTGAGGATGACGGCGACATGGCGCCGCAGGACCTGGCTTACATGCGGCCGGGCTTTTCGGGTGAAGCCGGCGCCTTGACGGCGACGATCGGCGGCACGCCGATCGGCCACTATTTCGGCAAAGGCTCTGCCTTGCGCGCGGCCGGTGCCTGCCACGACGGCGCCATCCTGTTCCTTTCAGAGCCATGGCAGGGCGCGAAAGCGGTGAATTGCACGGTCTACGATCTGGAAAAGCTGCGCCAGACCGGTGCCGTCGCCCTGATCCTGCGGCACGGGAACCTGACCGCGATCCATGCCCGCGATACCGCGGGCGACCGGTTGTGGAACCGCCCCGCGCGGTCGCGGGGCAAATCCAGGTTCGGCGGCCAGAAATTCAGTATGAGCGGATCAGCCCGACAAGGCGCCCCTGAACCTTGACGCTGTCTTCGGGCAGCACGCGCGTCTCATAGGCCGGGTTGGCAGCTTCGAGCGCGATCATCCCGCCCCGCCGGCGAAAGCGCTTCAGCGTCGCCTCATGCCCTTCGACAAGCGCGACAACGATATCGCCATTATCGGCCGTCGACTGTTCGCGGATCACCACGACATCGCCGTCGTTGATCCCGGCCTCGATCATGGAATCGCCCTTGACCTCAAGGGCGTAGTGCTGCCCCCGGCCCGACAGCATCGATCCGGGAACCGCGACGTGATGCGACACTTCCGAAATCGCCTCGATCGGCACACCCGCCGCGATCCGGCCCATGACCGGCAGTTCCAGCGCGTCGACGGTGGTGACCGTCAGCGCCCCTTTCGGCGGCGCGGCCCGGTCACCTTCGATCACGCGCGGCTGAAAGCCCGGCTTTTCCATGGCTTCGGGAAGCTTGACAACCTCGATCGCGCGGGCCCGATGGGCCAGTCTGCGAATGAAGCCGCGTTCTTCCAGCGCGGTGATCAGGCGATGGATGCCCGACTTGGAGCGCAGGTCAAGCGCGTCCTTCATTTCGTCAAAGGACGGCGGAACCCCGTCCCTTGCAACGCGTTTTTGGATAAAATCCAGAAGTTCCAACTGCTTGCGGGTTAGCATGATGCCTGTTTTCCTTTGCCTAGCCCCTTGCCGTTCGTGAACCGTTCTACGCGCGTTCCCGGTTTGTGTCAATCTTTCTTAACGGGATACGGGCCGGCGCTATCGCAACGGGACAAAGTCAACCGGATCGCCTTGGGCGCGGGCAGGGTCGTGCGGGGGCCGGATCAGCAGGGCGTCAGAGCTGGCCAGAACCGACAGAAGGGCGCTGTCCTGACGTGTGCTCGGGGTAAGCCAGACGGTACCCTCGCGCCTTTCGCTCGCCGCGCGCATATAGTGGGCGCGCGGTCCGTTTTCGCCGACCGGAACTGCCAGCCGCCCCTGAAGGGCGGGCGCGGGCGCGACGGGCAATCCCAGCATCACGCGAAGCATGGGCAACATGAATATATGCCCGCAAACGATTGATGAAACTGGATTTCCTGGCAGACCAAGAAACACGGACTCTCCCAGACGCCCCGCCATCAGGGGTTTTCCGGGCCGCATCGCGATCTTGTAGAAGGACCGCTCCAGCCCCAGCTTCTGCGCAACCGGCCCGACAAGATCGTGATCGCCGACCGAGGCCCCGCCGATGGTGACCACAAGATCCGCCCCCCGGGCCAGATCGAAGGCGAAACGCAATGCCGGCTCATTGTCCCGTGCAATCGGCAGCATCCGCACCTCGGCGCCCGCGGCTTCCGCCATCGCGGCCAGGGCGAAGCTGTTGGAGGCAATGATCTGGTCTGGCCCCGGGCTTTCTCCCGGCATCACCAGCTCATCGCCCGTCGCCATGATCGCCACCACCGGCTTGCGCGTGACGCTGACCGAGGGTTGGTTCATCGCCGCGATCAGGGCAAGGTCGGACGGCGAGAGGGCACGGGGTGCCGGGATCGTGTCACCGCGCCGGAAATCCTGTCCGGCCGCCCGGATGTTCGCCGACGCTTCAAGCGCATGTGCAAGCGTGATCCGATCGGCGGCGCGGGTGACATCTTCCTGCAGGACCACACGTTCCGCGCCCTCGGGCACCGGGGCGCCGGTAAAGATGCGGACCGCTTCCCCCGGGCGCAGCCTGCCCTGAAAACCGGCGCCGGCCGCGGCCTGGCCGATGACATCGAGAACCGCCCCGGGGCGATGGTCGGTCTCGATAATGGCGTATCCGTCCATGGCCGAGGCCGCGAAGGGGGGCTGATCGCGCTTGGCCTCGACCGGCGCGCGCAGCACCCGCCCGGCGGCGCGGCGCAGCGGCAGCGTTTCGGTCTGAAGCGGGCGGCAAAGCTCGAAGAGCAGCCCCAAGGCCTCGCCGACCGAAATCAACTGACCGCCCCGGTGGATTTACGTTGCCTCATAACGCCCTGATTTCCCGCCATCTTTCAGCACAACCCTGATGCCGCCGATTTCCATCGACTTCTCGGCCGCCTTCAGCATGTCATAAACCGTCAATGCCGCGACGGAGGCCGCCGTCAGCGCTTCCATCTCGACCCCGGTCTGCCCCGTGGTCTTGACGGTCGCCTCGATGCGAATGCCGGGAAGCTCCGCGTCCACGGACAGATCGAGGGTGACGTTGCTGATCGGCAGGGGATGGCAAAGCGGGATGAGATCCGCACAGCGCTTGGCCGCCATGATCCCGGCCAGCCGCGCGACGCCCAGAACATCGCCCTTCCTTGCGCGTCCTTCACTGACCATCGCCAGCGTCGCGCCGGACATCCGCACATGGGACCGGGCAATGGCGACACGCGCGGTCACGTCCTTGGCGGAAACATCGACCATATGGGCGTTGCCGTCCTTGTCGAAATGGCTCAGCGCCATGTTCAGCCCTCCACCGGGTCGGCGAGGATCGCGCGCGTCGCCGCCGTTACGTCGGCTTGCCGCATGAGGCTTTCTCCGATCAGGAAGTTGCGCGTCCCGACGGCGGCGATGCCGGCCAGATCGTCCCGGGTGAAAAGGCCGCTCTCGCAAACGACGATCCGATCGGATGGCACGCGCGGCGCAAGGCGGCGCGTCGTCTCAAGTGTAACGTCGAACGTCTTGAGATTGCGGTTGTTTATCCCGATCAAGGGTGAGTTCAGACGCAAGGCACGCTCCAGCTCGGCCCCGTCATGCACCTCCAAGAGCACATCCATCCCAAGCTCAAAGGCCGCCGCTTCCAGTTCGCCCGCCTGCGCCTGCGAAACCGAAGCCATGATGATCAGGATGCAGTCGCCGCCCCAGGCCCGGGCTTCGGCAACCTGATAGGGGTCATACATGAAATCCTTGCGCAGCGCCGGCAGGCTCACGGCCTCGCGCGCCAGCGTCAGATATTCGGGCGCCCCCTGGAACGAGGGCCCATCCGTCAGCACCGAAAGACAGGCCGCCCCCCCGGCCTCATAGGCCCGCGCCAGGGCCGGCGGGTCGAAATCGGCCCGTATCAGCCCCTTGGACGGGCTTGCCTTCTTGATTTCGGCGATCAGCCCATAGCCACTGGCGGACGCTTTCCGCAGCGCGGCGGCGAAACCGCGCGGGGGCGGGGCCGCGCGTGCGGCCTCTTCGACCTCGGCCAAAGGCCGCGCCGCCTTGGCCGCGGCGATTTCCTCCAGCTTGTAAGCCTTTATGCGATCCAGGATATCCATAAGCCCCTCATACCCCCGGCTTTCCCGCGCGAAAAGCCCTTCTGCCTTCATCGTGGCGAAAATACCTTCCGGGGGTTCGGGGGTGGAAAACCCCCGAAGGCCGCCCGGTTCCCCCAGTCGACCGGATCCGCGCCACGCCCTTCCAGCCAGGCGTTGACCCGGCTGAAAGGGCGCGATCCGAAAAAGCCGCGCCGCGCGGACAGCGGCGACGGATGCGCGCTTTCGATGACCAGATGCGGACCGGGGCGGATATGCCCGCGCAGCCGCTGCGCATGCCGGCCCCAAAGGATGAACGCCGTGGGGCGGCGCGACACCTCATCCAGAACCTCCTCGGTCAGGCGTTCCCAGCCAAGCCCCGCATGTCCACCGGCCTCGCCCGCGGGAACCGAGAGGGCGGTATTCAGCAAAAGGACGCCTTGGCCCGCCCATCCGCGCAGGTCGCCATCTGGCAGGGTTACACCAAGGTCATCCTGCAATTCCTTGAAAATGTTGTTCAATGATCGCGGAAGTGGCGTGGTGCCCGGTGTCACGGAAAAAGCCAGCCCATGCGCATGGCCGGGCGTCGGATAGGGATCCTGCCCCAGAATGACAACCCTGACCGCATCGGGCGGGGTCATTTCCAGTGCCAGAAAGCGCTGTTCCCCGGGGGGCAGGATCGTCCTTTTCTCGCGCGTCAGGGCGGCTTCGATCCCGGGCCAGTCCGTTGCGAAAAAGCGCAGATGCGCCCAGGCGGACGGCGTCATGCCGCCTGCGTCGCGCGCGCCATCGCCTCGATCTTGGCCTTGGCCGCGCCGCTGTCGATGCTTTCTGCCGCACGCTCGACGCCTTCGGGCAAAGCCTCTGCCTTGCCCGCCACCAGAAGGGCCGCCGCCGCGTTCAGAAGAACCGCATCGCGGTACGCCCCCCTTGCGCCGTCAAGCAGCGCGCGGAAGGCCGCCGCGTTTTCTTCCGGGCTGCCGCCCATGATCGCCTCGAACGGATGAACCGGCAGGCCGGCCTCTTCGGGATGCAGTTCGAATTCCTGCACGCGCCCATCCTCAAGGGAGGCCACCCAGCTTTTGCCCGCGATCGACAATTCGTCGGTGCCATCCGCGCCATGGACCAGCCAGGCCCGGTCCGACCCCAGGGCAGCCAGCGTTTCGGCCATGGGCCGGATCCAGTCGCGCGAAAACGCCCCCGTCAACTGCCGTTTCACACCGGCAGGGTTGGTGAGCGGACCCAGAAGGTTGAACACCGTCCGGGTTCCCAATTCGGCCCGGGTGGGCATCACATGGCGGATCGCCGGGTGGTGCATCGGCGCCATCATGAAGGCAATGCCACAGGATTGTAAAACCTTTTCAACGCCCTCCGCGCCGATCATCACGTTGACGCCCATCTGGGTCAGCGCATCCGCAGCCCCGGATTTCGATGACAGGTTGCGGTTCCCGTGCTTGGCCACGGTCACGCCCGCGCCCGCGACGACAAAGGCTGTCGCCGTCGAGATGTTCAGCGTCCCCTTGCCGTCGCCCCCGGTGCCGACGATGTCGATCGCCCCTTCCGGCGCGCGGACCTTGTGGCACTTGGCGCGCATCACCCGCGCTGCGGCGGCAATCTCTTCGACCGTTTCCCCGCGCGTTCTCAGCGCCATGAGAAGCCCGCCCATCTGGCTGGGTGTCGCGTCGCCCTCGAAAAGTGCGCCAAAGGCCGTCTCGGCTTCGTCCCGCGTCAGGGGGCGGTCGGCGGCGATCCCGATCAATGCGCGGATATCGCCGCTCATGCGGGTACCTTCAGTTTCAGTCCCGCCTCGTCAAGGAAGTTCTTCAGCATCCGGTGCCCGTGTTCCGAGGCGATGGATTCGGGGTGGAACTGCACGCCTTCGATCGGCAGGGTCCGATGCTTCAGCCCCATGATCGTCCCGTCGTCGAGCCAGGCGGTCACCTCGAGACTGTCGGGCAATGTATCGCGATCGACCACGAGCGAATGATAGCGCGTGGCCGCAAACGGGGTTGGCAGTCCGGCAAATGCGCCCTTGCCGGCATGGTGCATCGTTCCGACCTTGCCGTGCACGATCTCATGGCACCGCACGACCTTGCCGCCAAAGGCCTGTCCGATGGTCTGATGGCCAAGGCACACCCCGAGAAGGGGCGTTTTCGTTTCGGCAGCGGCCAATGTCAGCGCAAGGCAGATCCCCGCGTGATCCGGATCGCAGGGGCCGGGCGACAGCACGATGGCTTCCGGTTTCAGCGCCATCGCCTCTTGCACGTTCAGCGCGTCATTGCGACGCACCTCGACATCGGTGCCCAATTCGCCGAGATAATGCACGAGGTTGTAAGTAAAGCTGTCGTAGTTATCGATCAGAAGCAGCATCGCCGTGCCCATTCGTCGCGTCAGTTGCGCAATCGGGGGGTGAACCCGACCGCATGTCGGGCTATACATGGTCAGAGCTGCGCGGCCGGGTCAAGGCCAGAAGCGGACGATTGGGGCAAAGAGGCGCCGGAGGCGAAATTGGGCAGAAGTTTTGTTCTGGGATTGCTGACGGGTTCGGCTGTGGGTCTGGTCGGTTTTTCGGGCGCGGTGATGATGTTGCCGGCCGCGGGAACGATGCCGCCGGCCAGCGTTCCGGTTGCCGCCAACCCCGAGGCGGCTGAGACCGATGTCCAATTGGCCGAGGCGGATACCGATCCGGCGGCAGAAAGCCCGCGCGACGCATCGGAACCGGCCGGGACAGAGGCCGATCCGGAAGCCGGTACATCCGGCGAGGCTGAGGGCGAGGCGCAGGTCGCGGCCGCTCCGGCACCCGGCGAAGAGGGGCCGGGCGAAGAGGAGCCGGGCGAAAGTGAACCGGAAAGGCCCGCCGCGGCGCCGGCGCCCGACATGCTGCCGGTCGAACCCGAAGCACCGGTTCCGGCCGAGCCGGAAACCGCAGGGTCCGGTGAGGAAACGAATGACGGGATCGTCGTCGGGCAGACGCCCCCGCAGCCCGAAGCCCCGATGCCGGCGGATGTCAGCCCCGACGCGCCCGGGACTTCATCGGCCCCGAGCCCGGACACATCCGCCCCGGCCGCGCCCGAGGCGCTGGCATCCGGCGAGCCCGTCCCCGAAGGCGATCCTGTCGCCGCAGGCGCTTCGGTTGCGACGCTGCCCCCGGTTGTCGAAGGGGCCGATGCACCGGGCGCGCTTCCCGAGGCGGCGCCATCGGTGGATACCGAGCCGCCGGCAGTCCAGCCCGAACCGGCAGAGATCGCGCAGGGTGAACCCGCACCAGCGCCCGATGTGCAGGACGAACCCGCGCCAGCGCCCGAAGCGCAGGACGAACCCGCGCCAGCGCCCGATGTGCAGGACGAACCCGCACCAGCGCCTGAGGCGCCGGGCGTTGTCGCGGTCGCGCCCGAGGCGGAAAGCGCACCCCTGATGCCCTCCTCTGGCACCGGGGGTGAGGATGATGCGCCCGAGCCGCTGCCCGTCGATGAGGCGGACCTGGGCGATGGCGGGGCAGATGGCGGATTGCCCCCCGGGCCCCGTATCCTGACCATCGAGCCCTCGGCCCCGATCGGCGTGGCCGGCGCGCCCAAGCCGGGCTTTGACAACGGGGTGGCGGGTGTCCGGGTCGGCCGTCTTCCCAGAATTGGCGACGCGGCCCCCGCGGCAGAGCCCGGGGGCACGGCCGAGCCGGCGCCCGCCGGGCCCGGCGCCTCGGACGGCACGGCGGCAGCGCATTATGCCTATCCGTTCGAGAACCCGGATGGCGCACCGGTTGTCGGTGTGATCCTTCTGGACGACGGTTCCGCCGATGAGGTTCCGGCGCCAGAGGTGCTCGGGACGCTTGGCCTGCATGTGACGGTTGCCATCGATCCGACCGCACCGGATGCCGCCACGCGCGCCCAGACCTACCGCCTTTCGGGGCAGGACGTCGCCATTCTGGTGCCGAGCCTACCCGCGGATGCGACGGCCAGCGATTTCGAGGTTGCCTATCAGGCCTATGTCGCGGCGTTGCCCGACTCTGTCGCCGTGATTGCCGAACCGGACGCGGCATTGAACCGCGACCGGCGCATGGCGCAGCATCTTGTCGCCTTGCTTGGCGTCGATGGGCGGGGCCTGATCACCTATGACAAGGGCCTGAACCCCGGACGGCAGGCGGCGGCGGCCGCGGGCCTGCCCACGGCGGGCGTGTTCCGCGTGCTGGACGGGAACAATGAGACTGCCGCCGCGATTCGCCGGATACTCGACCGTGCGGCCTTTGAGGCCGACCGCTCGGGTCAGGTTCTGGTCCTTGGGCATCTGAGCACGGTGACGGTGGACGCGCTGGCAGACTGGGTGGCGGCGGGCGCGAAAGGCGGCCTGATCGCCCCGGCCTCCGCATTGCTGGCGGCGGCAGAGTAACGCCGCGCCGCGCGCGGGGTTAGTGATTGCCGCGCCTGACGAAAAGGCCCGCAACCTCGGCCGCGGCCCGCAGCGCCCTGGACTTGTTCACGGTTTCCTGGAATTCGGCCTCGGGATCGCTGTCGAAGACGACACCGCCGCCCGCCTGGATATAAAGCTTTTCGTCCTTGACGACGGCGGTGCGCAGCGCGATGCAGAAATCCATCTCGCCATTGGCGGCGAAATAGCCGACACCGCCGCCATAGATGCCGCGCTTCTCCGGCTCCAGCTCGTCGATGATTTCCATCGCACGCACTTTCGGGGCGCCGGACACCGTGCCGGCGGGAAGCCCGGCCAAGAGGGCCGAAAGCGCGTCTTCCCCGTCCCGAATCTCGCCCACGACGTTCGACACGATGTGCATGACGTGCGAATACCGTTCGATGATGAACTTTTCCGTCGGATGCACGGTGCCGATTTTCGCGACCCGCCCGACATCGTTGCGCCCAAGATCGAGGAGCATCAGATGTTCGGCGAGTTCCTTGCGGTCGGCCAGAAGATCGGCCTCATGCGCGCGGTCTTCCTCGGGGCTTGCGCCGCGCGGTCGTGTGCCCGCGATCGGGCGGACCGTCACCTCGCCATCGCGCAGCCGGACGAGGATTTCCGGGCTGGCGCCGACGATGTGAAACCCGCCGAAATTGAAGAAGGTCAGGAAGGGAGAGGGGTTGGTCCGGCGAAGCGAACGGTAAAGCGCGAAAGGCGGCAGCGTGAAATCGGCGGTCCACCGCTGGGAGGGCACGACCTGAAAGATATCGCCGGCGCGAATGTATTCCTTGGCCCGCTCGACCGCCGCCCGATAGGCTTCGGGCGTGAAGTTGGACGTCATCTCGCCCAGATGCGCCGCGTCGCCGAGAGTGCGGGTTTCGCCTGAGGGTGTGCGCTCAAGATCGCGCAGCGCATCCATGACCCGTTCGGCGGCCTGAGCATAGGCGGCACGCGCCGACAGCCCGGACCCGGCCCATGCGGGCGAACAGATGATGACTTCGCTTTTCACGGCATCAAGAACCGCGACGATCGTGGGCCGGATCAGGGTTGCATCCGGCACGCCGATCGGGTCGGGGTTCACATCGGGCAAATCTTCGACAAGCCGGATCATGTCATAGCCGAGATAGCCGAAAAGCCCGGCGGCGATGGCTGGCATGCCCTCGGGCATGGTGATGCGGCTTTCGGCGATCAGGGCGCGGAGCGTCTGAAGCGGATGGCCTGACAGCGGCTCGAAGGCATCGGCGTCGTAACGTGCGTGGCGATTGATCCGGCTTTCCGTTCCCCGGCATTCCCAGATGACGTCCGGCTTCAGGCCGACGACGGAATAGCGGCCGCGCACCTCTCCTCCGGTGACCGATTCCAGCATGAAACTCATCGGCTGGGCATCGGCCAGTTTCAGCATCAGCGACACCGGCGTGTCGAGATCGGCGGCAAGGCGCGCATGGACCAGCTGGTTTTCACCGCGCGCCCAGCCGGCTTCGAATTCCTCGAATGTGGAAGTGATCGCCACGCGGCCCCCTGTCAGTTCAACTGAGCATGCACGGCGTTGATCGCGCTTGCGTTCAACTGGATGCCGGCGGCGCCCTGAACCGCATTGATGTAGAGCTGGAACATGTCCTGAGCGAGGGACTGGCTGAGCTGGGCGCCAAGCGCATCGCCGAGCCGGGTCGCCTCTGGTGTGGTCATGTCGGCCGCGTGGATGCCGCGCAGCGCGATGACATGCACCGTGTCCGTTCCTTCGACGACGGCCGCTTCGTCTTCGCCCATGCGGAAGACACGGTCCGCCACGGCGGGAGGGGCGCCGTCGATGTGGCCGTCGCGCGCAAATCCGTCGAACCGTGTGGCGACCATTCCGCTTGCCTCCAGCGCTTCTCCCGCCGACAGGCGGGCAACGATCTCGGCCCCGAGGGCAACAAGTCTTTTATGCGTCTCTTCGTGTTTCCAACCGGTCATGGCGGCGTCACGTACCTCATCCAGAGGGCGGAGCGCGGGCGGATCGATGCTGTCCAGTCTCAGCGCGAACACGCCTCCGTCATCGAGGGGCGCAAGGACCGGAAAATCATCCGCGGTGGCCGCATTCGCGGCCTCACGGAAGGCGGAATAGGCGGCGATGCCTTCTTCGGCATCCGCCGAATATTCGACGGACGAAAACTCCATTCCCATTTCCTTGGCGACCTCTTCCAAAGGTGCGCCGGATGCCAGCAGGTCTTCGATTTCGTTGCTTTTATCGGCAATCAGACGGCGGGCGCTGTCGGCTGTCGCTTCGGCGGCAAGGTCTTCGCGCGCCTCGTCGAAGGTTACCTCTTCGGCCTGAAGGATGCCGTTCATGGAAAAGAGCGCGGGACCCAGATCGGTGGCAAAGGGGCCGACGACGCCCGGTTCGGACAGCGCGAAAACGGCCTCTCCGGCGGTGCCGAGATCGGCCGGCGTCACTTCGCCAAGGTCGATGTCGGCCAGCGCAAGCCCGCGTTCGGCGGCCAGTTCGGCAAAGCTTGCGCTGCCGGCATCATAGCGCGCCTTTGCGGCCTCGGCCTCGGCCTCGCTCGGGTAGACGAGCCGTTCGACAAGCCGGCGTTCCGGTGTCACGAATTCATCGATGCGATCCTGATAGGTCTGCCGAAGTGCGGCTTCGTCAAGGGGCACCTGGTCGGCCAGCATCTCGGGCGAAAGCCAGATATAGCTGATGTGGCGGATTTCGGGCCGGGTGAAATCGGCCGGATGGGCTTCATAATAGGTTTGCAGCGCGGTGGCGTCCGGATCCTCTACGGGTGCCTGAAGGTCGGACGGGATCAGTTCCGTCAGCGTGAAGTCGCGGGTTTCCAGCCGCCATGCGGCCAACCTCTTATTCACGCTTTGCGGCGCGGCAACCGCCCCGATCGCGGCGCCCTGCAAGAGGGTCCGCGATGCATCGTCGCGCAACTTGGCCTCGAATTCGGATTCGCTCAGGCCCTCGCGGCGGAGCGTCAGGTTATAGGTGTCGCGGTCGAACTTGCCGTCCGGCCCCTGAAAGGCCCCCAGCGACAGGATGCGTTTGCGCAGCTCGGCGTCGCCAATGGAAATGCCCATGGCCTCGGCTTCGCCGTCAAGCGCGGTCGTCGCGATGACCTGAGCCTGCACCTGCCTGTCGATCCCCAGTGACTGCGCCTGCGCGAAGGTGAGGTTCGTGCCAAGCTGGGCCGACGCGGCGGCGATTTCCCGGTTCAGCGCGCGGGCATAGTCCCGCACGTCGATCTGGCGGGTGCCGACCTTGCCGATCTCTTGCACCGAAGTGCCGAAGTTGCGCGCGCCGAACCCGCCCAGGCCCAGGATCAGCATCCCCATGAGGATCCAGATGATGGTGTTGCCACGCTTTTTGCTACGCAACGGATTGGTCATTGCAACATTCCCGTATGAGGCCCGCTCGGGCGGTGTTTAGGCCAGCGCGCATGACAGGGCAAGGCCACGGATCAGGGCCGGAACCGGGCAAGCCGGTCGATCAGTTCGGCGATGCCGCGGGCATCGACATTCGCAAAGGCGATGCGCATTTCGCGCCGGCCTGCCGGGTCGTCTTCCGGGCGGAACATCGTGCCGGGCAACAAAAGCACCCCGGCATCGGCCACCATCTGCCGCGCAAGCCGGTCCGACGGGATGTCCCAGGGATGGGCCACATAGGCAAAGAAGGCCCCGCACCCAAGGATCTGCCAGCCGTCCAGCCGGCCAAAATGCGCGATGATGGCCCGCCGGCGCGCCAGCACCTCCTGCCGTTCGCCTTCACGCCACTGGGCGAGGTTCCGCATACCCCAGAGCGCGCCGATCTGGCCAAGCTGGCTTGGGCATATGGCGACCGTGTCGAGGAATTTCTCGACCTCGGCCAGCCGGTCGGCATTCGCGACGATTGCGCCGACGCGATGGCCGGTCAGCCGGTAGGCCTTGGAGAAGGAATAAAGCTGGATCAGCGTGTCGCGCCAGCCCGGCTCGGTGAAGAGATCATGCGGCGCGCCCTCGCGCCCGTCAAAGTCGCGGTAGGTCTCGTCGACGACAAGGGCCAGACCCTTGTCGCGCGCCAGATGATAGAACGCCCGCACCGTTTCCGCGGGGTATTCGACACCGCCCGGATTGTTCGGCGTCACCAGAACGATGGCCTTGGTGCGGGGGCCGATCAACTCGGCCGCGCGGGCCGCGTCGGGGATCAAACCGGCCTCTGCCGCCAGTGGTATCGTGCGGACCCCCTGCATATCCAGCCACATTTTATGGTTGAAATACCAAGGTGTTGGAAGGATTACTTCATCTCCCGCACTTGCGATGGTGGCCATCGCCGCGCAGAAGGCCTGATTGCACCCCTGCGTGATCGCCACCTCTGCCGGGTCGATCTGCCCGTGATAGGCATGGCTCCACTGATGGGCGACTTCCGCCCGCAGGGCGGGAAGGCCCAGAACCGGGCCATAGAGATGCGCCGAGGCATCCGAAATCGCGGCGTCGGCGATGGCGCGGCGCAGCCCCTCGGGCGGAGCTTCCATCGGGGCGGCCTGACTGACATTGATCAGCGGCCGGTCGGCCGGAAAGTTCACGCCCTCGATCCAGCGCCGCGCCTCCATCACCGGGGGCGGAAAGGTCGCGGCCATGTTCGAACTGAGAGGCAGTGTCATGGGTGAACGGGTCCCTGATCAGGTCGGCGGATCGTGCGGACTGTAACGTGTCGGGCCAGCGCCGCAAGCCCGGGTTCGATCACGCGCCGGACCTGCGCGGCAGGGTCCGGTATTCCTGCCAGATCAACCAGATCACGACCAGATCGAAGACGCTCAGCGCCAGCATGAACGGGGAATGGGTCGTCAGAAACCTGTGAAGCTG
The DNA here is from genome assembly GCA_020447005.1 of Paracoccaceae bacterium. GTDB lineage: Bacteria > Pseudomonadota > Alphaproteobacteria > Rhodobacterales > Rhodobacteraceae > Albidovulum. Next base: position 6,800 of record JAGRDO010000016.1, on the reverse strand, counting down.
AAGGCCGATGAATCCGAAAAGCACCGCGATCGAGAGCGGGTAGGCCCAGCGGACGCCGCTGAGAAGCGCCGACAGCGCGGCCAGTTTCACCACCCCGTGGACAATGAGGTACATCGCCCAGAAATGCTGTGTATCGATTGAAAAGCCTTCCGCCGCCCGCAGCACCCAGCCGGCGAGGTTGTCGCCCGGGTCTTCGCCCAGCTCGCTCGCGGTAATCCAGCGCGCGAAACCGGCGATCCAGCCGGTCTTGATCACCAGAAGGGAAAGCCCGGACAGCGCCTCGAGCAGTGCGAAGAGGATCTTGGCCCCGACCCCGATCTCGAACGCCTGATGCAACCTGCGAGCAGGCGGGGCAGACTGCGGTTTGGTCAAGCTCAGTCCGTTCCGCGGAAGGGCTGGACATATTGCAGTGCCATGTCCCACGGAAAGAAGATCCACGTATCCTGGCTGACTTCGGTGATGAAGCTGTCCACCATCGACCGGCCTTCGGGTTTGGCATAGACCGTCGCGAAATGCGCCTTGGGGTAGAGGTTGCGCACCAGTTCCAGCGTTCTGCCGGTATCGACCAGATCGTCGACGATCAGCACGCCTTCACCATCCTTGCCCATGATCTCGGCCTGCGGCGCCTTGATCATGCGGGGCTGGGTCTGGTCCTGATGGTTGTAGGATTTGACCGAGATCGTGTCGACCACGCGGATATCCAGTTCGCGGCTGACGATCATCGCGGGCGCCATACCGCCGCGCGTGATCGCGACCACGGCGCGCCAGGCGCCATTGTCCGGCCCCTTTCCGTCCAGCCGCCAGGCGAGCGCGCGCGCATCGCGATGGATCTGGTCCCATGAGACGTGGAATCCCTTTTCATGGGGAAGCCGATCGCTCATTTCAGTGATCCTTTCGTCCTGTAACCGCATCAATGTCGGGCGCATCGACGGCTTTCATCCCCACAAGGTGATAGCCGCAATCGACGTGATGGGTTTCCCCCGTGACGCCAGAGCCGAGATCCGACAGCAGATAGAGCGCGGATTTGCCGACCTCATCCTGGCTGACGTTGCGCCGCAGGGGCGAGTTCAGTTCATTCCATTTGAGGATATAGCGGAAATCGCCGATTCCGCTGGCGGCAAGCGTCTTGATCGGGCCGGCCGAGATCGCGTTGCAGCGGATGCCGTCCTTGCCAAGGTCTTCGGCGATATAGCGCACAGAGGCTTCAAGCGCGGCCTTGGCCACCCCCATCACATTGTAATGCGGCATCACCCGTTCGGCGCCGTAATAGGTCAGCGTCAGAAGGCTTCCGCCGTCGGGCATCATCGCGGCCGCGCGCTTGCAGACCGCCGTGAAGGAATAGACCGAAATATCCATCGTCATCCGGAAATTCTCGAGCCCGGTATCGACATAGCGCCCGCGCAGTTCGTTCTTGTCCGAAAAGCCGATCGCGTGCACGACAAAGTCGAGCTTGCCCCAGATCTTCGCCAGATGCGCGAAAAGCGCGTCGAGCGAGCCGGCATCGGACACGTCGCATTCGACGACCTCGGTCGAGCCGAGCTGGGCGGCCAGTGGTTCGACGCGCTTCTTGAGGGCTTCGCCCTGATAGGAAAACGCCAGTTCGGCCCCATGTTCCGCAAGGGCCTTGGCAATACCCCAGGCAATGGACTTGTCATTGGCCAGCCCCATGATCAGGCCGCGTTTGCCGGCCATGAGTTCGGTTGCCATCTCTGCCCTCGTACCGCTTTCTTGAATATTGGCGAAGCAATAGGCTAAGACGCAGCAGGCATCAAGCCTGCCGAACCGGAGTTTCCCGATAGCGGGTCTGTTGCTTGGGGGCAGAAGGGAAGGAAAATGGGCGACCGAAGCGGTATTTTTGCCGGCAGCGATCCGTTCGAGATCGCACGTGGCTGGCTTGCCGAAGCCGAAACAAGCGAACCGAACGACCCCAATGCAATCGCCCTTGCGACGGTTGACGGCGCCGGAATGCCGAATGTCCGGATGGTTCTTTTGAAAGAGATTGAGGCGGACGCGTTTCTCTTTTACACAAACTATGGATCGGCCAAGGCGCGAGAGATCGACGTCTCGGGTCGGGCGGCCTTTGTGTTGCACTGGAAATCGCTTCGGCGGCAGATTCGGGTTCGGGGGTGGACGAGCCGCGAGGACAGTCTGAAGGCAGACGAGTATTTTAGGTCACGGTCGTTGCAAAGCCGGTTGGGGGCGTGGGCGTCGCGACAGTCCGAACCCCTTTCCTCGCGGGCGGCGCTTGTGGCAGAAGTTGCCAGAGTAACGGCTTCGAAGGGGATTTCTCCGGCGCGGCCTTCGTTTTGGGGTGGAATTCGGATCAAACCCGTCGAGGTCGAGTTTTGGGCCGACGGGGCGTTTCGGCTCCACGACAGATTTCAATGGCGGCGCGAGTCGCCCGGTGATGAGTGGTCGGTGATTCGTCTTAGTCCATAGGTTTCGGTGTATCTATGGATGGGAGAGTGACGCCTAACAAACGGTCAGGTTGTGATTCATGTGCGTTTGGTGCCACGTCCCAGGGTGGACGACTACGGGAACAATGGAACGATGACAGAACAAGAACAGAGCCAGCACGAGGTTACGGGCCGCGTGAAATGGTTCGACCCGGCAAAAGGATTTGGATTCATCGTTTCCGAAGAGTCGGGCGGTGATATCCTGTTGCACGCCAATGTGCTGCGGAATTTCGGGCAGAGCTCGGTTGCCGATAATGCGCGGATTACCGTCATCGTTCAGCAGACCCAGCGTGGCGCCCAGGCGATCGAGGTTCGCAGCATTCAGCCGCCCGAGAACGAAGCCGCCATCGTGATGGAGGATCTGGGTGAAAGCGATGCCGCGACAATCGCGGCGCTGCCGCTTGAACCCGCGCGCGTCAAATGGTTCGACAAGATCAAGGGCTTTGGTTTTGCGAATATCTTCGGCCGCCCGGAGGACGTATTTATCCATGTCGAGGTGTTGCGTCGGTCAGGTTTTGCCGATCTTCAGCCGGGAGAGGCGATTTGTTTGCGGGTAATCGACGGGAAACGCGGGCGGATGGCCGCTCAGGTGTCGTCATGGGAAGTGTCCACGCGCGACACTCCCTGAGATTGCCGGGGATCATCGTGGCCGCGCTTTGTTTCAGCGCGGGGCAGGCGCCGGCTTATCCCGCCTGTTCGGACGATCTGGCAAGCATCGTTTGGGATGGCGGCAGCGCGCAGTTTTCGATCGAAATCGCGGCGACCCCGCAAGAGCGTGAAAAGGGGCTGATGTTTCGCGAAAAGCTCGCGTCATCGGCCGGCATGCTTTTCATCTATGAGCGGCCCGGGCGCCCGGCGTTCTGGATGCACAATACGCTCATACCGCTCGACATGCTCTTTTTGGGGGCGGACGGGCGGGTGAATGCGGTTCACGCGATGGCCAGGCCCATGGACGACACGCCGATTCCCGGGCCTGACGCCACGCTGATGGTTTTGGAGATCAATGGCGGCCTTGCCGCGCGGCTGGGAATCACCCCCGGCGCCGTTCTGCGCCATCCCCGGCTGGCACAGGATACGGCGCTTTTGCCATGTGACGAACCTTGACCCTTTTCCTTTCGGTTCGCTGGCTGTAGGAACGGGGCGTCGGGGCGTAGCGCAGCCTGGTAGCGCGACGGTTTTGGGTACCGTAGGTCGGAAGTTCGAATCTTCTCGCCCCGACCATCCGGAAATCACCTTCCGCCGGCCCGCACCGGGCCTTGGCCGGGCGAATGACGCGCGGTGAAATCAGCCCTGCCGTGATCGCCGCTGGCGCGAAAAAGTTATCCAGTTTCGAAAGAAACACCGGCAACCCGCGCTGAAGAAAAGTGTTTTTAGGTTCGATCCCCGAACGGGGTCCCGCCGCGTGAATCGGTCGGGCCGACGGCATCCGTTGCCGCGAAATGCGGTCAACCGAAATCTGATGAAAAAAACATGAAAAACTTGTTGACCGTGCCCCGGTCCATACGTCAGGTTGTGCGGGCCGACGAAGAAGCCACAATATTTAGTGGTCGGTTCGATAGGGACACAGAACACAACAGGTGATCGCCTCGATGCGATCCTAAACGTGGCGAGCGCACGCGCCACGGTTGGTCGAGTATTCCCCATGGACGCGTTCGGCATCGGGCGGCGACATACCCCCAAGAGGGTTGGCCGCGTTTGAATGGAAGATGGGGCAGACATGAAGATCGAACGCAAATTCACCAAGGCAGGCGCCGACGCCTATTCCGAAATCGTATTCCGCACCACCGCGTCGGAGATTCGCAATCCCGACGGCAAGATCGTGTTCCGCAATGACGCCGTGGAAGTGCCCGAAGGCTGGAGCCAGGTGGCTTCGGACGTTCTGGCCCAGAAATATTTCCGCAAGGCCGGGGTTCCCGCGCGTCTGAAGAAAGTCCGCGAAAAGGGCATGCCGGAATTCCTGTGGCGTTCGGTCCCCGATGACAAGGCCCTGGCCGCGCTGCCCGAAGACCAGCGGTATGTCGGCGAGACGTCGGGCAAGCAGGTCTTTGACCGTCTGGCCGGCGCCTGGGCCTATTGGGGCTGGAAGGGTGGCTATTTCACCACCGAGGCGGATGCCCAGGCCTATTACGACGAAATGCGCTTCATGCTGGCCGAACAGATGGCCGCGCCGAACAGCCCGCA
>JAGRDO010000016.1:574-2144 GCA_020447005.1 Paracoccaceae bacterium | reverse complement strand
GGGCCTATGGCATCGACGGGCCGGGGCAGGGGCACTATTACGTCGATTACAAGTCGGGCGAGCTGACGCGCTCCAACTCGGCCTATGAACATCCGCAGCCCCATGCCTGCTTCATCCAGTCGGTCAAGGACGATCTGGTCTCGGATGGCGGCATCATGGATCTTTGGGTCCGCGAGGCGCGGCTTTTCAAATACGGCTCGGGCACCGGCACCAACTTCTCGTCGCTCCGCGCCGCCAACGAAGCCCTGTCGGGCGGCGGCAAATCCTCGGGGTTGATGGGCTTTCTCAAGATCGGCGATCGCGCCGCCGGTGCGATCAAGTCGGGCGGCACCACGCGCCGCGCGGCCAAGATGGTGATCTGCGACATGGATCACCCCGATATCGAACAGTTCATCAACTGGAAGGTCATCGAAGAACAGAAGGTCGCGGCGCTGGTCGCCGGGTCCAAGATGCATGAACGCCAGCTTAACGAGATCTTCGCGGCGATCCGCCAGTGGGACGGGTCCAGCGAGGATGCCGTCGATCCGGCGAAGAACGAGGCGCTGAAAGCCGCCGTCAGATCGGCGAAAAAGGTCGCTATTCCGGAAACCTACGTCAAGCGGGTGCTGGACTACGCCAGGCAGGGATACGGGAGCATCGAATTCCCGACCTATGACACTGATTGGGACAGTGAAGCCTATGCGTCGGTCTCGGGGCAGAATTCGAACAATTCTGTTCGCGTGACCGACGCCTTTCTTCAGGCGGTTCGCGACGATGCCGACTGGGAGCTGCTGCGCCGCACCGATGGCAAGGTCGCCAAGACCGTGAAGGCGCGCGACCTCTGGCAGCAGGTCGGCCATGCCGCCTGGGCCTGCGCCGATCCCGGTATCCAGTTCCATGATACGGTGAACGCCTGGCACACCTGCCCCGAAGACGGGGCGATCCGCGGATCGAACCCGTGCTCGGAATACATGTTCCTTGACGACACGGCCTGCAACCTTGCCTCGATGAACCTGCTGACGTTCTACAAGGACGCCCGGTTCGACGCCGAGTCCTACATGCATGCCACGCGGCTCTGGACCGTCACGCTGGAAATCTCGGTGCTGATGGCGCAGTTCCCGTCCAAGGAAATCGCGCAGCGCAGCTACGATTACCGGACGCTCGGCCTTGGCTATGCCAATATCGGCGGCCTTCTGATGAACATGGGCTATGGCTATGACTCGCCCGAGGGCCGGGCGCTTTGTGGTGCGCTGACGGCGGTGATGACCGGCGTGTCCTATGCGACCTCGGCCGAGATGGCGGGCGAACTGGGCGCCTTCCCGGGCTATGCGCGCAATGCCAAGCATATGCTGCGCGTGATCCGCAACCACCGCAACGCCGCCTATGGCAAAACCGGCGGATACGAGGATCTGGCGGTGAAACCGGTCGCGCTTGATCACGCGAACTGCCCGGACCAAACCCTTGTATCCCTTGCAAAAACCGCGTGGGACGAGGCGCTGGAACTGGGGCAGAAGCACGGCTATCGCAACGCGCAGGCCACGGTCATCGCGCCCACCGGCACGATCGGTCTGGTCATGGATTGCGACACCAC
>JAGRDO010000016.1:0-523 GCA_020447005.1 Paracoccaceae bacterium | reverse complement strand
TCAAGATCATCAACCGTTCGGTTCCGGCCGCGCTGGAAACGCTGGGCTATGGATCGGCCGAGATCGAGGAAATCATCGCCTATGCCGTCGGTCACGCCAGCCTCGGCAACTGCCCCGGTATCAACCACACGTCGCTGATCGGCCACGGCTTCGGTCAGGCCGAACTGGACAAGATCGAGGCGGCACTGCCTTCGGCCTTCGACATCCGCTTTGTCTTCAACCAGTGGACGCTGGGCGAGAAGTTCTGTCAGGAAACCCTTGGTATTCCGGCAGAAAAGCTGAACGACCCGACCTTTGACCTTTTGCGCCATCTGGGCTTTACCCGCCGTCAGATCGAAGAGGCCAATGACCATGTCTGCGGCACGATGACACTGGAAGGCGCGCCGCATCTTGATCCTGCGCATTACAGCGTTTTCGACTGTGCCAACCCTTGCGGCAAGAAGGGCAAGCGCTTCCTGTCGGTGGACAGCCATATTCACATGATGGCGGCGGCGCAAAGCTTCATCTCGGGCGCGATCTCGAA
>JAGRDO010000111.1:15369-15564 GCA_020447005.1 Paracoccaceae bacterium | reverse complement strand
AGGTCGACATGCCGTAGAAGCCGATGGAGACGACCATCATGCGGATGATCGGATCGGTGCGCAGCTTGTCCCAGGCGCCCGAAAGCGTCATCAGACCGTTGATCATCCCACCCCATGAGGGCATCCAGAGGATGACCGAGAAGACCATGCCCAGCGTCGAGGCCCATTCCGGCAGCGCGGTATAGTGCAGGTGGT
>JAGRDO010000111.1:0-15291 GCA_020447005.1 Paracoccaceae bacterium | reverse complement strand
GGCACGAAGTAGTACATCATGCCAAGGAAGCCCGCGGTCAGGAAAAAGCCCACGGCATTATGGCCGTACCACCACTGCGTCATGGCATCCTGCACACCGGCGAAGACCTGCACGGATTTTGATCCGAAGATCGAAACCGGAATGGCAAGGTTGTTGACCACGTGCAGCATTGCAACCGTCACGATGAACGACAGCAGGAACCAGTTCGCCACATAGATATGCGGCTCTTTCCGCTTGATGATCGTGCCCAGGAAGACGACGAGGAAGGCAACCCAGACGATGGTCAGCCACCAGTCGACATACCATTCGGGTTCGGCATATTCCTTTGACTGGGTAGCGCCAAGGATATAGCCGGTCGCCGCCAGAACGATGACCAGCTGATAGCCCCAGAACACGAACCAGGCGAGGTTGCCGCCCCAGAGGCGGGCCGCCGAGGTGCGCTGAACGATATAGAAGGACGACATGATCAGCGCGTTGCCGCCAAAGGCGAAGATGACCGCCGAAGTATGGAGCGGTCTCAATTTGCCGAAATTCAGATAACCGTGGGTCAGCTCCGACAGGTTCAACGCCGGAAATGCCAGCTGGAAAGCGATGGTGACGCCAACCAGAAACCCGACGACACCCCAAAGCGCCGTCGCGATCACGCCGGCCCTTACGACACCATCGTTGTATTCGTCCTTCGGCGCGGTCCGGCCCGCATCCGTGTTGCGCAACACCCAAAGAAAGGTGATCGCCGCGGCCAGCATCACGGTCAGTGCGTTCACCATATAGGCCAGATCGCGCGCATAGTTGGCCGCGATCGCGGCCAGAACCGCGATGGCCCCCAACAGGGCGAGTTTGATGTAATCCCACATATGAGCGTTCCCTCGTTTTCGACACCCGCACGATTCGCTTGAATCGGACGTGAATTTTGTGCTCGGTTAATGGCGTTTCGGGTCATGCGCCACCTTGATCTGTATCAATTGCACTCACGTCGAATGTTGATCCGGGTCAAAGATGTCAACCGCGCGGGGTGGCAAACTCGGGCAGAAAGCCGAAATTTCTCGGCGAGCGGAGGATGTATGCGATGGCCTACAAGTCAATTCTTACGATCACTACGGATGTTTCAGGCGCCGCCGCCCAGATAGATGCGGCCGTCGCGATCGCGCGCCGCGAAGACGCGCATCTGGATGTGCTTTGTATCGGGGTCGATCTTACACAGACCGGATATTATTATGCCGGCGCCTCGGCGATCCTGACACAGGCGGCCTTTGATCAGGCAAGGGAAGATGTCGCCCGAAACGAAGAAGAAATCCGCAAGCGGCTGGAATCCGAGGATATTCGCTGGTCCGTCGATACAGCCGTGGCCCAGATCGGTGCCTTGGGCGGACCGGTTGCAACCTTGGCGCGGTTCTCGGACCTTGTTGTTCTGAACAAGCCATATGGTCCGTCGGGCACGCAGGCCGCCGAAGCGATCCTTGAAGCCGCGCTGTTCGAAGGCAGGGCGCCGGTGCTGGTCCTGCCCGAGGGCTTCAGCGATGCAGAGTTCGGCAAGCGCATCGCCCTTGCATGGAACCAGAGCGATGAGGCCATGGCGGCAACCCGTGCGGCCATGCCGCTTCTCAAGGCGTCCGCGCTGACCGATATCACGGTGATCGACCCGCCCGCGCACGGGCCCGAACGCTCTGACCCGGGCGGAATGCTCTCACAGCTTCTGTCCCGGCACGGCATCAGGGCGGAAGTCTCCGTTCTGGCCAAGACGATGCCGAAAACATCCGATATTCTGGCCCGCCATGTCCGCGATATCGACGCGGACCTTGTCGTCATGGGCGCCTACGGTCATTCGCGCTTTCGCGAGGCGATTCTGGGCGGCACGACACGCAACATGCTGGAATTCGCGGAAGTGCCGGTCTTCATGGCCCATTGACGACCTCCACCGTGAGTCGATCCGGGGGCATGCAGGAACACGGCTGATCACGTCATTACGTAGCGACAACCGGCATAATGTTCGGTTTTGCCGACAGGTTGATAGGTTGTACCAGCTTTGTTCCCGCGCAAGTCCCTTGTGCAAAAGTCTGCGCAGGCTAGTTTCGATGCATCCTGCGCGCGAAGCGCATCACAACAACCATAACAACTCACAACAGGAGGCGTTCAAAATGATGAACAAGCTGCTTCTTACCACTGCCCTGACGGTCTGCCTGGCATTGCCGTCGGTCGCCGCCACGGTCGCCGAAGGCGACAAGCTGGCCGAAAATCAGGAATATACCTACTGGCTCTTGGACGCGATCAAGTCGATGGATCCGCAGATCAACACCGATGTCGAAGGCTCGGGCGTTCTGCGGGCGCTTTTCGAAGGGCTCTATGACGAAGACCAGGTGGGCAACCTCGTGCCCGGCGTCGCAACCGGCTATGAACTCTCGGACGACAAGACCACCTATACCTTCCATCTGCGCGACAATGCCAAGTGGTCGAACGGCGACCCGGTCACGGCGAATGATTTCGTTTATGCATGGAAGCGTCTGGCCGACCCGAAAACCGCTTCGGAATATGCCTGGTACATGGAACTGATGCAGGTCGTGAACGCCGCCAAGATCATCGCCGGCGAAATGCCCGTCGACGATCTGGGCATCAAGGCCGTGGATGACCACACCTTCGAGGTCAAGATCGAGGCCCCCCTGCCCTATTTCCCGCAGATGCTCACCCATGCCTCGACCTTCCCGGTCAACCAGAAGGTCATCGAGCAGTTCGGCGACAAATGGACCGAGGCCGGCAATCTCGTCGGAAACGGCGCCTATGTGCTGAAAGAGCATATCCTTGGCGAAAAGGTCGTGATGGAGCGCAACCCGCTTTACTGGGATGACGAACATACCGTCATCACCAAGGCCACCGCGCTGACGATCAACGACAACAGCGCCGCGCTGACCCGCTACCTCGCCGGAGAGCTTGACCGCGTCGACATTCCGGCCGGCCAGTATCCGTCGCTGAAGGAACAGTATCCGGATCAGGCGGTTTCGGTGCCGCAGTCGTGTTCCTACATCTACATGTTCAACCTTGACGAGGCCAAAGGGCCGGCCGCGCTCAAGGACGTTCGGGTCCGCAAGGCGCTGTCCTATGCGATCGACCGTGACATCATCGTCGACAAGATCCTGCAAGGCGGCCAGGCGCCGTCCTATAACTGGACCCATGCCGCCACCGCCGGCTTCGAGATGCCGGATATCGACTATTCGCACTGGACCCAGGAAGAGCGCAACACCAAGGCCAAAGAGCTTCTGGCCGAGGCCGGCTATGGCCCGGACAACCCGCTCAAGCTGACGCTGAACTACAACACGTCAGAGAACCACAAGAAGATCGCCATCGCCGTTCAGCAGTTCTGGAAGGGCGTCGGTGTCGAAATGACGCCGAACAACATGGAATGGAAGGTCCATACCGACAAGATGCAGAACCAGGATTTCGAGGTGGCCCGCTATGCATGGTGCGGCGACTATAACGAAGCCTCGACCTATCTTGACCTCTTCACCTCGTATTCGGGCCACAACAACGGCAAGTTCTTCAATGATCGCTATGACGCGATCATGAAGGAATCGAAGACCTCGGCCAATCCGGCGCCGCTCTACAAGGAAGCCGAGCAGATCCTGGCCGAGAACATGCCTTTCGCTCCGATCTACCAGTATACCAAGGTTGAAATGATCAAGCCGGACATGCGCGGCATGAGCACGCACAACCTGATGCAGAACTGGTATATCAAGGACATGTACCGCGTCGCCAACTGATCGGCGGCATCACGGGGGCGCGCCAGCAGGGCGCGCCCCCTTCTTGCGGTAGGGTTTCGCCATGCTCGTCTACATTGCCAAGCGTCTGGCCGTCGCCGTGCCTACGCTCATGTTGCTTATTATCATTTCGTTCCTTCTGATGCATGCCGCCCCGGGCGGCCCCTTCACGCAGGAACGTCAGCTGCCCGCACAGGTACTCGCCAATCTCGAGGCGAAATACGGACTTGATCAGCCGCTGTGGAAACAGCTTGCAAGCTACGTCTGGGGGATCATCGCGCATTTCGATTTCGGCCCCTCGTTCATCTACAAGGACCGGACCGTGAACGAGATCGTCGCCCAAGGGTTTCCGGTCACGCTCTATTACGGATTTCTGTCCTTTCTGGTCGCGGTCTTCGTTGGCGTTTCGCTTGGCATCGCCGCCGCGATCCGGCACAACACATGGCTCGATTATCTGGCCGTCGGTGTCTCGATCGGGGCGCAGGTTCTGCCCAACTTCGTGATGGCGCCGATCCTTCTGCTGACATTCACCTACTGGCTGCGCTGGCTGCCCGGCGGCGGCTGGGAAGGCGGCCAGTGGCAGTATGTGATCATGCCGGTCATCGCGCTCTCGACCTCGTTCATGGCGTCGATTGCCCGCATTACCCGAGCGTCCATGCTGGAAGTGCTTACTTCGAACCACATCCGCACCGCCCGCGCCAAGGGCCTGCCGGAACGCAAGGTTATCATGCGCCACGCGCTGAAGCCGGCGCTTCTGCCGGTGCTGTCCTATCTCGGGCCCGCTTTCGTGACCATGATCACAGGATCGGTCGTGGTGGATTTCTTCTTTTCCACGGGCGGAATCGGCAAGAGCTTTGTCGATTCCGCGCTGAACCGGGACTATGCCGTCATGCTGGGCATCACGATCCTCGTCGGGTCCCTGACCATCCTTTTCAACCTCGTGGTCGACATCCTCTATGCGTGGATCGACCCCAAGATCAGGTACTGAGCCATGGTTGTCGATACGGTGGACATGAAGGGGCTTTCGGACCGGCTGGCGGCCACAGAGGTCAAGGGCCGTTCGCTTTGGGCCGATGCGCGCCGCCGGTTTATCCGAAACAAGGCGGCGGTCGCCGGAGTGATCGTTCTTGTCGCAATCGCGCTGCTTTCGATATTCGGCGATGCGCTGGCTGTCTGGACGAATGAAGAGATCGATTTCAACGTCATCGGTCAGGCCGCGCAGCTTGGTTATCCCTCGATCGAGAACGGCCATTATTTCGGGACAGACGATCTTGGCCGCGACCTTTATTCCCGAACGCTGCAGGGCACCAGAATTTCGCTGATGGTCGGCATTGTCGGCTCGTTCATCGCGGTGATCGTCGGCACGCTTTACGGTGCGATATCGGGATATGTCGGCGGGCGTACCGATCAGATCATGATGCGGATCGTCGACATCCTGCTGGCCATTCCCTTCATGTTCGTGATCATCCTGCTTCTGGTGATGTTCGGCCGGTCGATCTTCCTGCTGTTCCTCGGGATCGGACTTCTCAGCTGGCTCAACATGGCGCGGATCGTGCGCGGCCAGACCCTTAGTCTCAAGCACAAGGAATATGTCGAGGCGGCGCAGGCCACCGGGGTTGCCGGCTTTGTCATCGTCCTGCGTCATATCGTGCCCAACCTTCTCGGGATCGTCGCGGTCTATGCGACCCTGCTTGTCCCCGAGATGATCCTGACCGAAAGCTTCATTTCCTTCCTTGGGCTTGGCGTGCAGGAACCGCTGACGTCGCTTGGCGCGCTGATCTCGGAAGGGGCCAAGACAATCCTCTACGGGACCATCTGGCAACTTGCCTATCCGCTGGCCTTCTTCGTGCTGACGCTTTTTGCCTTCTTCTTCGTCGGCGACGGGCTGCGCGACGCGCTTGATCCGAAGGACCGCTGACATGGCTCTTCTCGACGTAAAGGACCTGTCGGTCACCTTCGCGACCCCCGAAGGGACCGTGAATGCCGTGAATGGCGTCACCTTCGCGCTCGACAAGGGCGAAACACTGGGCATCGTCGGCGAAAGCGGTTCGGGCAAAAGCCAGCTTTCCTTCGCCATCATGGGCCTTCTGGCAAAGAACGGCACCGCGACCGGTTCGGTCATCTTCGATGGCAAGGAAATCCTGAATGCTCCGCCCAAGGTCATCGGACCGATCCGCGCGATGAAGATCGCGATGATCTTTCAGGACCCGATGACCTCGCTTAACCCCTATATGCGGGTCGCCGACCAGATGGCCGAGGTGTTGACCCATCACAAGGGCATGGCCAAGGCCGAGGCCGTGACCGAAGCGGTCCGGATGCTGGACGCGGTAAAGATCCCCGATGCCAAGGGCCGCGTGCATCTTTACCCTCACGAGTTTTCCGGCGGCATGCGCCAGCGCGTGATGATCGCGATGTCGCTTCTCGGCCGGCCCGAGCTGCTGATCGCGGATGAACCGACGACGGCGCTGGACGTCACCGTTCAGGCCCAGATCATGAAACTTCTGTCAGAACTCCAGCGCGATTTCGGCATGGCGACGATCCTGATCACGCATGATCTGGGCGTCGTCGCGGGGTTCTGTGAAGATGTGCTGGTTCTCTATGGCGGCCAGGTGATGGAGAAAAGCCCCGTCGAGCCGCTGTTCCAGATGCCTGCGCACCCCTATTCGAAGGGGCTGTTGAAGGCGATCCCCCGGGTCGATCAGGAAGGGGATGAGCTTGACAGCATCCCCGGAAGTCCTCCGAACATGACCAACGCGCCCAAGGGTTGCCCCTTCGCGCCGCGATGCGACTATGTGCGTGACGATTGCCGCGAAAGACTGAACCCCCTGACCCAATTCGCACCGGATCGCTGGCGCGCCTGCAACCGCACGCTGGAGGAAATCGCATGACAACCCCGCTCTTGCGTGTCGAGGACCTGCGCGTGACCTTCGCGTTGCGCAGCCCCGGCGACCTTCCCTGGACCAAACCGCGCCTCTTGCGTGCCGTCAGCGGTGTGGATTTCGAAATCCTCCCGGGGGAAACGCTGGGGATCGTGGGGGAATCCGGCTCGGGGAAATCGACATTGGCGCGCGCGCTCATCCAGCTTGTCCCGGCAACGGGCAAGGCGATCTGGCAGGGCAAGACCGATCTTCTGAAGCTCTCGCCGCGCGAGATGATGGCCTATCGGTCCGATATCCAGATGGTGTTTCAGGATCCGTTGGCCAGCCTCAACCCGCGCATGACCGTGGGCCAGATCATCGCCGAACCGCTCCGCACCCATCGCAGCGACCTTTCACGCGATGAGGTTCGCAAGCGGGTCAAGCTCAGCATGGATCGTGTCGGACTGCTGCCCAATCAGATCAACCGCTATCCGCACGAGTTTTCCGGCGGCCAGGCCCAGCGCATCGGCATTGCCCGCGCGCTGATCGTCGAGCCGAAGCTTTTGATCTGCGACGAACCGGTTTCGGCACTGGACGTGTCCATTCAGGCGCAGGTGATCAACCTGCTGGACGAATTGCAGCGTGACCTTGGCCTTTCGATGATTTTCATCGCGCATGACCTGTCGGTGGTCAAACATATCTCTGACCGTGTCATGGTGCTTTACCTCGGGCGTGAAATGGAAACGGCAGGCAGCAAGGCGCTTTATGCCGATCCCCAGCACCCCTATACGCAGGCCCTGCTTTCGGCCGTACCGATCCCCGATCCGGTTGCCGAGCGGGCCAAGGTGATGATCCCGCTGGACGGCGAATTGCCGTCTCCGATCAATCCGCCATCTGGCTGCGTATTCCGGACGCGCTGCCCGCGCGCCGCGCCCAAATGCGCGCAAGAGGTTCCGGTGCTGACCAAAGGGGCACACGGTGTCGCCTGTCACTATCCCGGACCCCTGGTCACTGCCGGGAAGGCGACCGAGCGGGCGTGACACCCTTCGCCGAAATTGTGCTTGAAGTCCGCGACCGGGCAGGACAGCTTCGACGCTGACAGGACCGATCCGGGAACAGGCACATGATCCCCGTCTTCGACGGCCACAATGATTTTCTGCTGAGACTGCTCGGCAATCCGCAGAACCGTTCGAAAACCTGGCTTGAAGGCGATGGCAAGGGCCATATCGACCTGCCAAGGCTGAAAGCCGGCGGTTTCGCTGGCGGGTTCTTCGCCGTCTATATCCCATCGCCCGATCCCGGAGATACCGTGTCGGGGATTCTCGACGCGATGAACAGCCCGCCCTATGAACTGCCGCTGCCCCCGCCGGTGCCGCTCGCGGACGCAGTTCCGGTCGCATCCGCCATGATCGGCCATCTGATGTGGATGGAGCGTACCGGCACGCTGTCCATCTGCCGCTCGGTTCCCGAGATCCGGGCCGCAATCGGGGCCGGACGCATCGCCGCGATCCTGCATTTCGAAGGCGCCGAAGCTATCGGCGAGGATCTGGATGCCCTTCATGTCTGGCATGCGGCGGGCCTGCGGTCGCTCGGGCCGGTCTGGTCACGGCCAACGCTCTTCGGACACGGCGTGCCGTTCGCCTTCCCCGGATCGCCCGACACCGGGCCGGGCCTGACCGATGCCGGAAAGGCACTGATCCGCGAATGCAACCGCCTGAAGATCATGATCGATCTCAGCCACCTCAATGAGGCCGGATTCAACGATGTTGCGCGCCTGTCGGATGCCCCCCTGGTCGCCACGCATTCGAACGCCCATGCCGTGACGCCATCGACACGCAATCTGACCGACCGGCAACTGGACATGATCGCCGACAGCGACGGCATGGTCGGCTTGAATTTCGCAACCGCCTTCCTTTCGCCCGACGGGCGAGAAGCGCCTTTTCACGGCTGGGAACCGGTGTTGCGCCATCTCGATCACCTGATTTCACGCCTTGGCGAAGGCGGCGTCGGGCTCGGCTCGGATTTCGATGGCGCGGCAATGCCGGCGGATCTGCGCGATACGGCAGGGCTGCCGCGATTGCTGGACGCCCTGCGCATCCACGGGTTCGGTGATACCCTGATACGACGCATCGCGTCGGAGAACTGGTTTGCCCTGCTGGAACGGACATGGGGGGCATGAGCAGGCCTTGCCTCGACAATGCCACGGCCCGTCGTCTGTTCCTTGATCGGCACGCGCTGATCGAGCCACCGACCGGGCCGGCGCGGGGCGTCGATCTTTTCGCACTGATCGAACGGCTGGGTTTTGTCCAGCTCGACAGTATCAACACTGTCGAGCGCGCGCATCACATGATCCTGTGGTCGCGGCGACAGTCCTATCGTCCCAAACACCTGACACCCCTTCTTGAACGGGATCGGAAACTTTTCGAACACTGGACCCATGACGCCGCGATCATCCCTGCGGCGTTCCGGCCTTACTGGTACCTCCGGTTTCGCCGCGACGCGCGGCGTATCCTTGACCGGTGGTCGAACTGGCACGGGGCAGAGTTTCAGGACAAGGTCGATGATGTCCTGAACCATATCCGCGACGGCGGGCCTGTCGGTTCTGGCGATGTCGGAACTGATGAAGTGCGCAGCAGGGGCGGCTGGTGGGAATGGCATCCTTCAAAGACCGCGCTCGAATATCTCTGGCGTGCGGGCCGGATATCTGTCTGCCACCGCCGGAACTTCGCGAAGGTCTATGATCTGAGCGAGCGTGTCCTGCCCGATCATCACGCGCTGCCCGATCCGGGCGAAGACCAGACCATCGATTGGGCATGTGGCGCGGCGCTGGATCGCCTGGGGTTCGCCACATCGGGTGAGATCGCCGCTTTCTGGGACCTGATTACCCCGCAAGAGGCGAAGGACTGGTGCGACCGGTCGCTGAAGAACGGCACAATCGAAGAAATCGATGTCGAATGCGTCGACGGAACGTTGCGGCGCTCGCTCGCCTATCCGGGCCTTGCCGGTACCGCGGCCGCAATTCCCGAAGCGCCGAACCGTATCCGCATTCTTTCGCCCTTCGATCCCGCGCTGCGCGATCGCAAGCGTGCCGAAAGGCTGTTCGGGTTTTTCTACCGGATAGAGGTTTTCGTGCCGGAACCGAAACGACAATACGGCTATTACGTCTTTCCGGTCATGGAACGGGACCGCCTGATCGGGCGTATCGACGTGAAATGCGATCGTGCCGGGTCTGCGCTGGCTGTTCGGGCGTTCTGGCCCGAAGAGGGGATCGGGATGGGCAAGGGCCGGCTGGCCCGGCTTGACGCGGAACTGGCGCGTCTGGGCCAGTTTACGGGATGCGGCGATATCCGCCTTGCGCCGGGGTGGCTGCGCCAATGAGCGGCTGAAACCGACCGGTCCCGGCGTCGGCATCGGACAAGACGGGCTTTGCCACGATGCCCACTGTGCCTGCAGCTTGGAGGCACGATGGTC
The DNA here is from genome assembly GCA_020447005.1 of Paracoccaceae bacterium. GTDB lineage: Bacteria > Pseudomonadota > Alphaproteobacteria > Rhodobacterales > Rhodobacteraceae > Albidovulum. The sequence continues at coordinate 5,216 of JAGRDO010000111.1, read as the reverse complement.
CGCGACGTCAGCTATCGCACCGGGGTTTTGCTTGTCGTCATGGGGGCTACCCTTTGGTCGTTGAACGGGCTTGCGATCCGGCTGATCGGCGATGCGGGAACGTGGCAGGTGCTGTTTTACCGTTCGCTCGGCATGGCGCCGGTGCTGTTCGTGACAATCACGATCCGATCGGGCGGCCACCCCCTGAAACAAATCCGCGCCGCCGGCTGGCCGGGTGTGGCTGGCGGCTTCGGCCTTGTCTTTGCCTTTGCCGGCTCGATCTTTGCGTTCCAGAACACGACCGTCGCCAATGCTGCCTTTCTCTTCGCGGCCACGCCCCTCTTTACGTCGATCATGGCCTGGGCCTTGCTGAAAGAGCCTGTTCGCCCGGCAACCTGGGGTGCCATCGCCCTTGCTGCGATCGGCATGTTCGTGATGGTGGGCGAAGGGCTTTCGATCGGGGCAGGCCTGGGCAACCTGGCCGCCGTCGCGGCGGCGGCGGGCTTTTCCGCCTTTACCGTCGCGCTCCGCAAGGGCCGGGTCGCGAATATGTTGCCATCGGTCCTTATCGGCGGCGTGCTGGCGATCATCGTCGCGGGCGCGACCATCTGGCTGCGCGGCGAAAGCTTTGCCCTGCCCCCGCGAGCGGTTGCCATCGCCATGTTCATGGGGGCGGCCCTCGTCGGGCTGGGGCTGGCCGTCTACACCGTGGGCAGCCGCGTCGTGGCCGCTGCCGAGCTTGGTCTTCTGTCGATGGTCGAGGTCATGCTGGCGCCGGTCTGGGTCTGGCTGGTTCTGGACGAAGGGGCCAGCCTTGCCACGCTGATCGGCGGCGCGATCCTGCTGATTGCCATTGCATTCAATGCCGCGACAGGCATGCGCCACCGTCCCCCCGCATTGACCACCTGATCACTTTGAACGACGAAAGAACCGCGCCCGCGCATAAAGTTCCTCCAGCCGCCCCATACGCGACTGGGTTTCGGTCCAGGTCAGGCTTTGCACCGCAGCCATGAGCGTTTCGACCAGCACCTGAATGGCGACCGTCGAATCCCAGGCCGATGGCGCCTCGATATGGGTCGAAAAGCGATAGCGGGCGCGTTCGGCCGCCGGTGAAACCCACTGGTCGGTGATCAACACGACCTCTGCCCCCTGATCGGCGGCCATTTCCACAAGGCTCAGCACGTTGTTTTCGTATCGTCGGATATCGAACGCCACCAGAACATCGCCGGGGACCATGTCGATCAATGCGGGCGGCCACGCATTCGACATGTCGGAAATGAGCGTCACGTCCCGCCGGATCACCTTCATATGGGTCACGAAATAATCGGCCATCGCATGGGTGATGCGCCCGCCCATCGCAAATATCTTGCGATTGCTGTCAGCCATGAGGCGCGCGACGGCATCGAAATCGTCGTGGTCAATCTGCCCGAGCGTGGCCTGCAGGTTGCCGACCACGGCATCGGCAAAGCGGTTGAGGATATGGGTGTCGGGCACGCCGCCCGCCCAGCGGTCATGCTTGACGATGGGCGAGATAAGGCGCTCCTCAACCTCGGCCCTGACGGTGGTCTGAAAATCCGGATAGCCCTTGTAGCCGAGTTTCTGAACCAGTCGAACGACCGTCGGGGTGGATACATCGGCACCTTTTGCAAGCGCCGTGATCGAACCGAGGGCCGCCACCGGGTAGTTTCGCGTGATATGCGAAGCAAGCTGGCGTTCGGCCCGGGTCAGCTTGTCGAATTGCGATCTGATCTGCTGTTCGACTGTTTTCGTTGAACTGGTCATGCCTTCGCCATCCATCCTGGGCACCGGGTCATGAAGCCGGTGATGAAATGATTGTAACAGAATTCCGCACTCAGAAAAGATCTTGACAGAAACATATCGCCCAGTCCAGTTTTGACATTGTGAATCATGGAGGTCCGCCGCGATGTCGGCAAGAAGGGAAATTCTTCCTGGTGCCCTGATCGAAAACCCGCAGGCAGACGGGCCGTTCCTGTTCGTTTGCGAGCACGCCTCGAACCACTTCCCTGAAGCCTTCGGAGATCTGGGCCTGAGTGACGAGGCGCAAAAGGCGCATATCGCCTGGGATCCGGGCGCGCTCGCGCTCGCAAGGATGCTGAGCACGAAGTTGCGCGGACCGCTCGTCCACGCGGGAATGTCACGTCTGATCTACGATCTGAACCGGCCGCCGCAATCCGCGGCCGCGATGGCCGCGACAAGCGAAACATACGAGATCCCGGGAAATGCCCGAATAACGGCCGCTGAAAGGCTGCGCCGGACGGACAGTATCTACATCCCCTTTCACACGGCCCTTCACCAGATGATCGCGCGGATGCTGGCGGAAGGACGGCCCCCCGTTCTTGTGACCGTGCACAGCTTTACCCCGGTCTGGTACGGCCAGCCGCGGGCGGTTGAACTTGGGTTGATCCATGACGTCGACCCGACATTCGCCAATGCGCTGATGTCCTTCGTCGGGCCGTCAACCGGCATGGACTGCCGTATGAATGAACCATATTCCGCCGCCGATGGTGTCACCCATACATTGCGCCTGCACGCGACGCCCTATGGTCTGCGCCACGTCATGCTCGAAATCCGCAACGACCTTCTTGACACCGAAACGGCGGTCGCGACCGTCGCCGATGGGCTTGCCCAAGCACTCCAGCGCGCTTTCGACGCGCTCTATCAATCCCACAGCACAAAGGCAGTTATCTGAAATGCCTGACTGGATCACATCATATGTACGCTTTGTCGATCGCCTGAATTACCGCGTCGGGCGCTTTTCGATGTACCTTCTCTTCGTTCTGATGGCTGTCCTGCTCTGGTCCTCGATCAGCAACATCCTGCGCCATAACGCGATCTGGACGCTGGAAACCGCGCAGTTCATCATGGTGGCCTATTACATGCTGGGCGGACCCTATTCGCTGCAGCTTGACAGCAACGTCCGCATGGACCTGCTCTATCACCGGTGGTCCGACCGAACCAAGGCGTGGGTCGATGCCTTTTCGATCTTCGCCTTGATGTTCTACCTTGGCGTCCTGCTTTACGGCGCCGTCGAAAGCACGGTCTATTCGATCGAATACGCCGAACGCAGCGCCACCGCCTGGCGCCCCTACATCGCCCCGATCAAGATCGTCATGTGTGTCGGCGTCTTCCTGATGCTGCTGCAATCGACGGCATTTTTCTTCAAGGACGTCGCACGTCTGCGCGGCGAGGAGCTCTGATATGTCCTATGACATGATCGCCATCTTCATGTTCTCGACCATGATGATCATGATGGCGACGGGTCAACGCGTCTTCGGCGCGATTGGTTTCGTCGCGGTGCTCGCCTCGGTTTCGCTCTGGGGGGTCGGCGGGTCCGACCTTGGCTTTGCGGCCGCGATGAAACTGATGAAATGGTATCCGTTGCTGACGCTGCCGATGTTCATCTTCATGGGCTATGTTCTCAGCGAAAGCCGGCTGGCCGACGACCTTTACAAGATGTTTCACGTCTGGATGGGGCCGGTGCCCGGCGGCCTTGCCATCGGCACGATCCTGTTGATGGTCGTTATCTCGGCGATGAACGGGCTTTCGGTTGCGGGCATGGCGATCGGTGCGACCATCGCCCTGCCGGAACTTCTGAAACGGAACTACGACAAGCTGATGGTCACGGGCGTCATTCAGGCCGGCTCGTCGCTCGGCATTCTCGTGCCGCCGTCGGTCGTCCTTGTCCTTTACGCGATGATTGCGCGCCAGCCGGTTGGCCAGCTCTGGCTGGCGGGGGTCTTTCCCGGCCTGCTGATGGCGGCGCTGTTCATCGGCTATATCTGGCTGCGCTGCAAGATCACGCCATCGCTTGGACCTGTCCTGTCAGAGGAAGAGCGCGCGCAGATCACCCCAGCCGAGAAGCGCCGGCTTCTCAGGGCGGGCATCCTCCCGCTCATCATCTTCGTCTCGATGATGGTGCCTTTCGTGATGGGCTATACCAGCCTTGTGGAAAGCTCGGTCGTCGGCGCCCTGGCCTCGGTCTTTGCCGCCGTCGTAAAGGGCCGCTTCACGCGCGCCGTGTTCGAAACCTCGACGCGCGAGACGCTGGCGATTTCCTGCATGTTCATGTGGATCATCCTTGCCGCGCTTGCCTTCGGGGCGGTGTTCGACGGGCTGGGCGCCGTGAAATCCATCGAGGGTTTCTTCGTGGACCGTCTGGGACTGTCGGCCTGGGAAATCCTCATCCTGATGCAGCTTTCCTACCTGATCATGGGCACCTTCCTTGACGACACCGCGATGCTGGTCATCGTCGCGCCGCTTTACGTTCCGCTGGTCAAGGCGCTTGGCTTCGATCTGATCTGGTACGGCGTCCTTTACACGATCACCTGCCAGATCGCCTACATGACGCCGCCCTTCGGCTACAACCTCTTCCTGATGCGCGCCATGGCGCCGCCGGAAATCTCGATCATCGACATCTATCGATCGATCGTTCCCTTCGTAATGGTGATGACCCTCGCGCTCATTATCGTCACGGCCTTCCCGCAGATCGCCCTCTGGCTGCCAGAGCATGTCTATGCACGTTAACCCGAAGCCCCCGGAAGAGGGGTCCCTCAACAAGGAGAGAAAGATGACGACGACAAGACGGAAGTTCCTTACGACCGGCGCGGCAGTTGGGGCGGCAAGCCTTGCCGCACCCGCGGTCCATGCCCAGTCGGCGCCGATCAAGTGGCGTTTGCAAACCTATGCCGGCCCCGCGCTTGGCGTCGAGGTGATCGACCAGTGCATCAAGGATTTCAACGAAATCGCCGACGGCCAGATGGAGATCGAGCTTTTCTATGCCGACCAGCTGGTGCCGACGGGCGAGCTTTTCCGCGCGATGCAGAAAGGCACGATCGACGCGGTTCAGTCGGACGATGACTCCATGGCCTCGCCGACCGAAGTGACCGTCTTTGGCGGCTATTTCCCGCTTGGCCTGCGGTACTCGCTTGATGTGCCGGCGCTTTTCAACCACTGGGGTCTCGACGAGATCTGGAAGGAAGAATACGCCAAGGTCGGCGTGCGCCACATCTCGGCCGGTTCGTGGGACCCTTGCAACTTCGCCACCCACAAGCCGATCAACTCGCTGGCTGACCTCAACGGGCTGCGCATCTTCACCTTCCCGACCGCTGGCCGCTTCCTCTCGCGCTTTGGCGTCATCCCGGTGACCCTGCCCTGGGAAGATGCCGAGGTCGCGCTGCAAACCGGCGAACTTGACGGCATCGCCTGGTCGGGCATCA
>JAGRDO010000002.1 GCA_020447005.1 Paracoccaceae bacterium | reverse complement strand
TGACCGCCGTTCTTGCCGTCGCCCGGCCCCCCCGCCCGGACCCTGCCGGGGCGGGCCGGGGCCGGGCCGGGCGATGCACGGCGGCGGATGGCGCGGCGGGGCGGCGCGCGCCGCCCGCCCCCTTTCTTCCGCGCGCTGCGACAGGGGGTCTGCCGCAGGCCCGGTTTGCAGGGGCGGCGTAGATGATTGTTGACAGAATACGACTTTCGGAGTTTCCTGACCGTTAAAAAAGTTGATCCGTAACAAATGCGCGCTCCGCTCGCATTGGGGCGCGCCCAACTGGAAGGGAGGAAAAATGTCTGATTTGTCAGCACGAATCGAGGCCATGCACCGACGGGACACGATGGTTGCCTGGGCCTTCGTCATCGGGCTTTGGCTGGCCATCGGGTTCGTCGCCATGGCCACATGGAACCTTGCCCCGTCGTCATTGGCCCGCGTGGTCCTGCTGTTTGGCGGCGCGGTCATCCTGATCTTCAACACGGCGGCCATCATGGCGATGCTGCGGCATTACCGCGAGGACCGCGATTTCATGTACGGGCTCGACATCAAGTTTCTTGATGCCGCCCGCGCCGCGAAGGAGTGATCCGATGACGAAATACACCCCGCCCGTACAGGGCAAGTTCGGCCAGATCGTCGACGTGATTGTTTTGCTGGTGATGACAATCGGCGCGCTTTACGTGCCGCTCTGGATGGGTCTGGCCGGCAGCGCGCACACATCCAGCGTGCCCGAGAACCCGACCTGGGAAAGCCTTGGCCAGAACCCGGTCATGGTCGAAAAGTGGAACCAGCTTGGCTATGCCGATCCCGCTTCGGCGGCCGAACTGATCACCGCGCGGTTCGACTATTCCTTCTCGGTGGGCAGCCTGCTGATGATGATCATCGTCATCGTCGGCTATTACGCGATCATCCTGCGGTTTTCGGAAAACGAATACCGCGAGGTGATTTCGGAAAAATTCGGCGGCAAATGAACAGCGGCAAATGAACAGGGGACGCTGAACATGGATATCTGGAACATCATGGAATACGCGGCCTGGGCGCTTTCGGCGGTCTTCGGGCTGATCATCGTGGCCGACTGGCTGAAGACCGACAGCACCTATTCGGACGACGTTCTGCTGTCGTCGCAGGAAGGCGAGCTTGAGGCGATGACCGAAGAGCACAAGGTCTAGGGGGCAGAGATGACGGATTTTGACATCACATCGAAGACCATCGACGGCATCGGGCCGCACGGGGCGAAGATCGGCCTGCTGCGCGTCCTTGGCCCGGCGCATGTCTGGGCGCTGGGCGTGGGCATCGTTCTGGTCGGCGAATACATGGGCTGGAACTTTTCGGTGGGCAAGGGCGGCGCCTTCGCGGCGCTGATCGCCTGCTGGTTCGCGGGCATCCTTTACACCTGTGTCGCCATGATCGACAGCGAGGTGACATCGACGGTCGCCGCCGCCGGCGGCCAGTACACGCAGGCCAAGCATATCGTCGGCCCGCTGATGGCCTTCAACGTCGGGCTTTACCTTGTCTTCGCCTACACGATGCTTGAGGCCGCGAACGCGATCACGGTGGGCTTTCTCATGGATACGGTCGCGAACATGACCGGGCATGAGGGGCTGGACCAGCGCCCGTTCATCATCCTTGCGATCATGTTCCTGGCCTGGCTGAACTATCGCGGGGTGCTGGCGACGCTGACCTTCAGCCTTGTCATCACCGCGATTGCCTTCAGCGCGATCATCATCCTTTTCCTCTTCACCTCGCCGCTTCTGGGCAGCGATGTGCTGCAGCATCAGGCGCTGATGACCGATCTGCCCTATGGCTGGCTGGGCGTGCTGGCGGCCATGCATTTCGGCCTTTGGTACTATCTGGGGATCGAGGGCACGACCCAGGCGGCGGAAGAGGTCCGCTCGCCCGCCCGCGCGCTGCCCTTCGGCACGCTGGCCGGGATCATGACGCTGCTGATCGCGGCGACGCTGACATGGTATGTCTGCGTCGGCCTGATGCCGTGGGAATATCTCGGTCAGGCCGGGGTGCCGCTTTTCGACGCGGCGCGGCTTTCGGGATCGACCTTCCTGATGGTGCTGCTGGGGATCGGCACGCTGTTCGCGACGCTTGCCTCGGCCAATGGCTGCATCAACGATGCGTCGCGGGCATGGTTCGCCATGGGGCGCGACCATTACCTGCCGTCATGGTTCGGCGCGGTGCATCCGAAATACCGCACGCCCTATCGCTCGATCATCTTCCTTGTGCCCATCGCGCTGGTCTTCGCGCTGGGGGCGCCGCTTGATCAGGTGATCACCTTCTCGATCCTGTCGGGCCTTCTGGAATACACGTTCATGCCGATCAACGTGATCATGTTCCGCAAGAAATGGCCGCTCGACACGATCAAGCGGGGCTATGAGCATCCGTTCCACCCGATCCCCGCGATCGTGCTGCTCAGCCTTTGCGGCATCACCTATTTCGCGGTGTTCCTTGGCTATGGCACGCAGCTGGTGGCGATGATCGCCTTCTACATCGTGGTGTCGCTCTGGTTCCACTTCAGGCGCTACCGCTTCGTGCGCCGGGCGGCCCAGTTCACGATGCCCTGGCCGCGCCCGCAAGGGTACTGAGGGCGAAGCAACGGCAGGATGGCCCGCCCGACCGGCGGGCCATCGGTTTGAAAGGGCGGCGATGGCAGAGTTCGCAGTGGGACTGGTGGCGGCCGGGCTTGGGGCCGGGCTGGCGATGCTCGCGGCCGAGACCCTGCGCCGGGGCAGGGCCCGCGCGGCCGAACGCGGAGCCTTTTTCGACGAAGCCGCCAGCCTGTTCACCCGCCCGCGCCGGGGCATGGGCAGCGCGGGGTTCCCGCGCCTTGCCGGCCATTATGGCGGGGCCGGGTTCGACCTTCAGGCGGTGCCCGACACGCTGACCTTCCGCAAGCTGCCCGCGCTTTGGGTGCTGGTCACGCTGCCCCGCGCCTTGCCGGTCGCGGCCACGCTGAACGTGATGATCCGCCCGACCGGGACCGAACCCTTTTCCCATTTCCACCTGCTGCCCGACCAGATCGCCGCGCCGCCGGGCTTTCCCGACGATTGCGCGCTGCGCACCGACAATCCCGGGGCGCTGCCGCCCGAGGCGCTGCTGCGCCCGCATCTGCGGCTTTTTGACGATGCGCTGGTGAAGGAACTGGTGGTCTCGCCCAAGGGCCTGCGGATCACCTTTCTGGCCGAAGAGGCCAACCGTGGCCGCTATCTGATCTTTCGCGACGCCGAACTGGGGCGAAACCCGGTCGCGCCCGCGCGCATCCGCCCGCATCTGGACGCGCTTTTGGCGCTTTGCGCCGATCTTGCGGGCGGCGCCTCCGCCCCGAAGGAAAGCCGGACCGCATGACCAGAAAGCCGGTGAACCCCGCCCTTGTCCTTCTGTCGGCGCTGGTCCTGCCGGGCAGCGGGCAGGTCTGGAACGGCCAGCCGGTGCGCGGGCTGATGTTCCTGTTCTTCATGGCGCTTCTGGGCGGCTATACGCTCAAGACCGCCGCCCCCGATGTCTCGGTCGTCGGCAAGCTGGCGGGCGGGCTTTTTGTCTATGCGATGGCGATTTTCGATGCCTACAAGCAGGCGCGCATCCGGACCGAGGTCTGGCGGCATCACAACGGGTGATGCCGCCGGCGACCCGGTTCAGTAATTGCCCTTGACCCGTTCCTTGGTCGGATCGAAATGCGGGAAGGCGACGACACGGGCCTTCAGCCGTTTCTGATCGCCGTCAAGCCGCCCGATTTCCACCTCGGTGCCAGGATCGGCATGGGTCACGTCAAGCCGGGCCAGGGCGATGACCTTGCCCAGAACCGGCGATTTCGTGGCCGAGGTGACGATACCGATCTGCGGCTTGCCGACATGAACGCAATCGCCCGCCGACGGCACGATGCCGCCTTCGAGGTCAAGGCCCACAAGCTTTTTCTGCGGGTTGGCCTTGCGCGCCTCAAGTGCGGTGCGTCCGATGAAATCGTCGGTCTTGGATTTCAGCGGCACGGCAAAGCCGATGCCGGCCTCCATCGGATCGGTCTGGTCATCGAATTCGGAACCGGCAAAGATCAGCCCGGCCTCGATCCGGAGCATGTCGAGCGCCTTCAGCCCCAGCGGGATCATCCCCATCGGTTCGCCCACCTTCCAGACCGCGTCGAAGACGGTGGCGGCGTCCTTGGGATGGCAGAAGACCTCATAGCCAAGTTCGCCCGAATAGCCGGTACGGCTGACGACGACGGCGGGGCCGTCAAAGCCGTGCAGACGCCCGATCGTCAGGCGGAACCAGCCCAGTTCCTCGACCGTGGCCTGCGCGGGCGGGGTCCAGATCACCTGTTTCAGGATGTCGCGCGACAGGGGGCCCTGCACGGCGATGTTGCAGTGGTGGTCGGTCGATGAGCGCACCCATGCGTTCAGCTGGCGCGCCTCGGCCTGCTTGCGCAGCCACAGGCCGGACTGGTCATTGCCGCCGATCCAGCGGAAATTCATCTCGCCAAGGCGAAAGACCGTGCCGTCGTCGATCATGCCGCCATGCGGATAGCACATCGCGGTATAGACGATGCCGCCCACGGGCAGTTTCTTGATGTCGCGCGTCACGCAGGCCTGCATCAGCGCTTCGGCGTCCGGGCCGGTCACCTCGTATTTGCGCAGGGGCGACAGGTCCATCACCACCGCCTTTTCGCGCGCGGCCCAATATTCCTCGATCGCGCCGTGATTGGTCATCTCCGCGGGAAGCCAGTAGCCGTTATATTCAACGAAATTACGCGTATGGCGGGCGAAGCTGTCGTGAAAACCTGTTTTCTTCGTCTCTTCCAAATCTGCCCCCGGTGTTTTGCGCCATCCGATCGAGCGCTTGAAGTCTTCGTTCTTGTCATAGACGCGAAGCTGGATATCCGTGGGATTCCAGCCATTCGCGGGATCGATGTCGCAGGGGCAGGCCGTCGAGACGCAAAGCAGGTCCGTCAGCGCCCGCACCAGCACGTAATCCCCCGGACGCGACCACGGATCGTCCATGCCGATCGCGTGGGTGTCGTCCAGAAGCGTGTTGAAGAAATAGTTGATCGCCGGCCAGCCGCCGCGCGGGCGCAGGCCCCATTTGGCAAGCTCGACATTCATGTTGTCCGAGCAGTTGAGGTGGCCGGGATAGCCCAGATCCTCGTAATAGCGCGCGGTGCAGGACAGGCCGAACGTATCGTGACGCCCGACAGTGTCCTGAACGATCTCGATCAGGGGTTCATGATCGACCGAGAAGTATTTCGAATGCAGCCCCGGCATCGGGTAAAGCGATCCCATCAGCGACCGTGTCGTGGTCGGATCGATCTCGCGTTCCAGCCCCTTGTCGAGGGCGCGCAGCGAAAACGCCTGAAAATCCGAACATTCCCGGCCCTGCACGTCGAGGATCTGGATGAATTGTCCGGCCTTCACCTCATAGGCCACCGCCTGTCCGGGGCGGATATTGTCGTCGCGCAGGGGGTCGGCCAAGGGATCGGGCGCCCGGTTTCCGCCCTTGGTCAGCCCCGGGTTGGCGCGGCGGACGTAAAGCACCACCTCGGTCGGGGCCCATTGTTCATGCGGCTCCATCGGCTCGCCCGCGGCGCAGACGATCAACAGCCCGTCCTGGCCGGCGATGAAGGTCGCGAAATCGCCCGCGCGCGACCCTTCGGCAAAGACCAGCGTGCCATCGGCGCGGCCAAGATCGAAGCCCGCGATTTCCAGCGCGCGGATGACCTTGCGGCCCGACGGGTCGCGGCGCAGCGCGGCTTTCAGCCCCTTGGGGTCGCGCCCGCCCTTCGCCCCGATCATCGCGGCGTCGGACCGCCCGTCGGGGGCGAAGAACACCATCTCGACCGGTTGCAGCCCCTCGCGATCCTGAATGGTGATCTCGTCGCCCTTGCGGATCTCGACCGCGCGGCTGCCGCCGCCCGGAACCGGGTGACGCTCGACCCCCGGCGGAAGCACCGGCAGGCCCGGTGTGATGACGCCGGCGCGTTCGAACGGGGTTTCGAATACGCTCATTTTATTCATGTGCTGGGCTCCGTGGCCGGGATGTTGCGTGTCTGCGGGTGAAGGCCGGGGGATGCGGGAACCGCACGGCCGGGGCCCTTGCCCCGCGCTCTGGCCCGGATCGTCTGGATGCTTGCGGGCATGTCTAACCCAGCCCCAGCGTCTTGCGGCGGTCCTCGGACCAGCGCATCAGGATATGGTTGAACGCAAGCGCCATCAGTGCCACGCACATGCCAAGGACAAAGTTCTTGCCCAGTTCATTGCCGGCAAGGGTCTTTTGCAGTTCCTGCCCCAGATCCTGCGTGCCGATGAAGGCCGCGATGATGACCATGAAGAAAGCGAACATGATCGCCTGATTGACCCCGATCGCCATCGTCGGCAGCGCCAGGGGAAGCTGCACCTTGAACAGCTTCTGCATCCGTGTCGCACCCGACATGTCGGCGGCCTCGACCACCTCGTCGGGCACGGCGCGGATGCCCTCGATCGTGTAGCGCATCAGGGGCACGGTCGCGAAGATGAAGATCGCGAAGATGACCGAAACATCGCTGACCCCGAACAGCATGATCGCGGGGATCAGGTAGACGAAGCTGGGGAAGGTCTGGGCGGTGTCGCAGGCGATCAGGATCGGATCGGACCAGCGTTTCCTCAGCGCGGCGAGGATGCCGAGCGGCAGCCCCACAAGGGCGGCGATGAAGACGGCCGAAAGCACCGAGTAAAGCGTGATCATCGCGCGGTCCCACCAGCCGGTCAGCGCGACGACGGCAAGAAACCCCGCCGCGATCGCGGCCGAACGCCAGCCGCCGACGGCATGGCCGGCCGCGGCGGCGACCATGAGGACGGTGATCACCGGCAGCCACAAAAGCGCGTTGCGGAACGGGATCAGGACCGATCCGACAAGAAAGCCGCGCAGCCAGCCCGTCACGCCGGTGACGATATCGTTGGACAGGATCGCGGTGATCACCGCGTCGATCTGGCTGCCCATCGACAGATCCTGCCCGCGCCCGACTTCGGCGAGGTAGGGAAAGACCTGCGCCAGCGCCAGACCGCCAAGGAAGGCGCCCAGCACGATCAGAAGCGAACGGCGGCGCACCCACCACGGCGCACCGCGTTCGAAATGCACGGGCTGCGCGACGACCCAGGCCTTGGACATGCGGTCCATCGTCACCGCGATCAGCACGATGGTGACGCCGATCTCGAAACTGCGGCCAAGTTTCAGCGAGTTCATCAGCGACAGCAGTTTCGCGCCCAGCCCGGGCATCCCGATGAAGGCGGTCAGCACCACCATCGCCAGCGACAGCATGATGACCTGGTTGACGCCGACAAGGATTTCCGACCGGGCCGAGGGCACCTGCACATGGCGCAGCATCTGCCAGCGGGTGGAACCGCTCATCTTCCCGGCCTCGACAACCTCGGCCCGCACCTTCTTCAGCCCGAGCGTGGTCATCAGCACCATCGGCGGCATCGCATAGATGATCGTGGCCACGCAGCCCGCGGTCGGGCCGACCTTGAAGAAGATCACGGCGGGCAGAAGATAGGTGAAGAAGGGCAGGGTCTGGAAGATCGCGAGCAGGGGGGTGAGGATGGCCGCGAACCGGGGGGATTTCCACGCGAGGATTCCAAGGATCAGGCCAAGAAGTGCTGCCACGGGTGCGGCCACGGCGATGACCGACATCGTCTGCATCGCGATGTCCCACTGCCCGACCAGCGCCACCCACGTGAAGGTGACAGCCCCGAGAAGCGCCATCTTCCAGCCCTTCAGGACCCATCCGGTGGCGGCCACCGCCGCCATGATCGCAAACCACGGGATCGGCCCGAGATAGGGCCAGCGGTTCTTGCCGTAAAGCAGGTTCGCGGTCAGATCGAGCAACCATTCAAGCCCGGCCGAAATGGTCCGCGTCACCCGGATCAGGCCCAGATCGTCCTTGATGAAATCGAAAAGCGCCTGAAACCAGTGGTCATAGGGCAGCACGGCCGCGTCCGGCACGCGAAGGGCAATCGCGGGAAGGAACGGCTTGAGAAGCGCCAGAAGAACCGCAAGCCCCAGAAGGATCACGGCCATGCCCGGCCGGTATCCCTGCCCGGACTTGTCGGCGGATGCAAATTCGGCCGCCGTCATCACATCGGCCCCAGAAGGATGTCGAGCGCGTCCTGCCGCGACAACGCGCCCGTCACCTTGCCGTCCCTGTCCGCGACAGGCAGCACCTCGCGCTGGTCATTGACCAGTTGCCGGGCAAGTTGAAGGATCGTCGATCCGGCTGCCACGGGCGGGCCGTCAAGGCTGTGGCCGTTCACCGGCCCGGCCAGCCCCCCGGCATGGATCACCCGGGCTTTCTCGACATCCTCGGTGAACTTGGCGACATAGCCCGTCGCGGGTTTCAGCACGATCTTGTCGGGCGTGTCGCATTGCTCGATCGCGCCATCCTTCATGATGGCGATCCGGTCGGCCAGCCGCAGGGCTTCGTCGAAATCATGGGTGATGAAGACGATGGTCTTGCCCAGCATTCCGCGCAGGCGCAGGAATTCGTCCTGCATCTCGCGCCGGATCAGCGGGTCGAGCGCGGAAAACGGTTCGTCCAGAAACCAGATGTCGGGCTCGATCGCCAGCGACCGCGCGATGCCGACGCGCTGCTGCTGGCCGCCCGACAATTCGCGCGGATAATATTCCTCGCGCCCTTCAAGACCGACCAGCCTGATGACCTCCAGCGCCCTTTCGCGCCGGTCGTGGCGGTCCTGTCCGCGCATCTCAAGCGGGAAGGCCACGTTTTCCAGCACCGTGCGATGCGGCAGAAGGCCGAAACTCTGGAACACCATGCCCATTTTTTTGCGCCGCAGCTGGATCAGCGCCCGTTCGTCGAGCTTCATGATATCGGTGCCATCGACGGCGATCTCGCCGCCGGTGATGTCGACCAGCCGCGACATGCAGCGCACCAGCGTGGATTTGCCGGAACCCGACAGCCCCATGACCACCAGCATCTCGCCCTTGCCGACATCGACCGAGACATCGCGCACGGCGGCGATGTAGCCGTCCTGGCAGATCTCGTCGAAGCTTCGGCCGCGCGCCGTCGCTTCAAGATAGGTTCGCGGTGAAGGGCCGAAAAGTTTCCAGACGTTTCGGCAGCGAATTACGGGGTCTTTCAAAGGCATCAGCCGCTTTCCCTAAGGCAAGGCCGGGGGGCGGCGGGCCCGCCCCCCGGGGGGATGTCGTCACTTGGGCGGGATCAGTTCGTCATCCAGGGCTTCCAGACATCCGCGTTGTCTTCCAGCCATTTCGCGGCGGCATCTTCCGGCTCCATCTCGTCGATATCGACGAGTTTGGCCATCTGCGCGATCTGGGCATTGGTGAAGCTGACCTTCTGAAGGATGGCATAGGCGGCGGGCCACTTGTCCTTCATGCCGTCCCATGCGGCGATCTTGAGGTACCCGTTGGCCGGGTTGCCGCAGTCGAAGGTCGCGTCGGGGTTGGGGCCAACGGCGGGGTCGACGTCGCAGCCATCCACCCATTCGGGGAAGTTGACGAACTCGCCCGGCCAGACCGCCTCGGCAAAGTTCGGGGTCCAGTTGAACAGGATGATCGGCTTCTTGTCCTTCTCGGCGGCGGCAATCTCGGCCCAGAGGGCGGCGGCCGAACCGGCATTGACGACGGTGTAGTTCAGCCCGAGCGCGTCGACGCGTTCCTGATCGTGCTTGAGCCAGTCCACCGGCCCGGCGAGGAAGCGGCCCTTGTCGCCGGTCTCGGGTGTCGCGAAGACCGCCGCGCAGTCGTTCAGCGCGTGCCAGTCGGGCAGGCCGGGGCAGGCCTCCTTGGTCCACAAGGGATACCACCAGTCTTCACGGGTGATGGCGTTATGGGTGGCGACATCCTCGATCCCGCCCTTGTCAAGCGCGGCGCGGAAGGATTTGCCGAAGGCGCCTTCCCAGACTTCGAGTTCCAGTGTGACGTCGCCCATCCGGACCGATTCATAGACGGCCTGGCTGTCGGTCGTGACATATTCGACATGGTCGCCCGCCGCCTCGAAGATCTGGCCGACGACATTGCTCATCACGATCTGGCTGGACCAGTTGTGGATCGGGATGACGATCGGATCGGTGCTGTCCGCCGCAAAGGCCGCCGGCGACGCGGCCGCGGCAAGGGCCATCGCGGAAATGGATAAGGTGATACGCATGTTTTCTCCCTGTTTCATGTCGCGGTCTTTTTCGTTCTGTGGGCAAGATCATGACATCAGTGCCCCCAAACTCAGCGAAGAATTTCTGGGGGCCTTGGCGCTAAAAATTGCTGGCAAAGGCACATGTGGCCCAGCTAGACTTGGCGGTGGGGGGACGACGCGACATGATGCGCAAAGCTGACGCAAGGTGACCAAACCCGCGGAGAAGAAGACCCGAAGGCGTGGCGGGCGCGCGGCGCTGCCGCCGCTTGACTATCTTCTGGCTTTCGAGGCGTCGGCGCTTGCCGGCGGCTTTTCCACGGCTTCGCGGCAGATCAACATCTCGGAGACCGCGATCAGCCGGAAGGTCCGCCTGCTGGAACTGCATTTCGGCCTGACCTTCTTTGAACGCCGGCATCGGGCGATCCTGCTGACCCCGCAGGGCCGCGAGTTTCTGGCCAGGATCAAGCCCGCGCTGGACGCGATCCGGGATGTCGCCGACGACACGCTGATCCAAAGCCGGAACCGGCCTGTCACGCTTGCCGCCACCAACTCGGTCGCCTCGCTCTGGCTGACGCCGCGCCTGCATGTCTTCCGGCGCGACAATCCGCATCTGAAGATCATGCTGGTCGCCTCGGACAACGACGAGGAATGTCTTGGCGAAACCGTCGATCTTTCGATCCTTCGCGGTGACGGCCTGTGGCCCGGCTATCAGTCGCATCTGATCTTCGGTGAAACGGTCTTTCCGGTCTGTTCCCCGGAGTTCCTGCAAAACAACCCCGAGGTGGCCGATCTCGGCACGCTGAGCAGCGCGCCGCTGATCGAGGTGGCCAGCCCGCATACCGAATGGATGAACTGGCGCACATGGCTGGGCCACAAGGGGGTGACGCGCGTCGATCTGGAACAGGCGACGATGTTCAACACCTATCCCCTGTCGATCCATGCCGCCGTCGACGGGGTGGGGGTGGCGCTCGGCTGGGGGCATCTCGTCGACCAGTTGCTCGATACGGGCAAGCTGGTCCGTCCGCTCGGGGATGTGCATGTCCGCACGACCTCGGGCTATTACCTGCTTTTGCCTGAAAACCGGATCCCTTCGGCGGGGTGCCGCGAGGTCGCGGAATGGCTGCGCCAGACAAGTGCGGCGCGCCGGCGTTACGGGGCGCAATAGCCCGAACGGAACATGGCCGGCAGGGCTGACGGGCGGGCCGGACGGGATCGGCGGGCAAACATGTCGAAACCGGATCGGATTCTGTCCGTTTTCGTCTTTCCGGCCCCCGCAGGACGTTGCATTTTCACGAAAACCTAGGGCGAGGGCGGCATGGGCTATTCGGGTTTCAGGGTCATCAAGGAAGCGTTGACCGGTCACAAGGGCTGGGAACGCGCATGGCGCGACCCGGACCCGCAACCCGCCTATGACATCGTCATCGTCGGCGGCGGCGGACATGGGCTGGCAACCGCCTATTATCTGGCCAGGATCTTTGGCAAATCGCGCGTCGCGGTGCTGGAAAAGGGCTGGATCGGCGGCGGCAATGTCGGCCGCAACACCACGATCATCCGTTCCAACTACCTTCTTCCGGGAAATGAGCCTTTCTACGAATTCTCGCTGAAGCTTTGGGAAAATCTCGAACAGGATTTCAACTTCAACGCGATGGTCAGCCAGCGCAGCATCCTGAACCTTGCCCATACCGATGCGCAGCGCGATGCCTACCGCCGGCGCGGCAACGCGATGCGGCTGCATGGCGCGGATTCGGTGCTTCTCGACAAGGAAGGCGTGCGCCGCGTGGCGCCGTTCCTCAACTTCGACAGCGCGCGTTTTCCGATCAAGGGCGGCCTGATGCAGCCGCGTGGCGGCACGGTGCGCCACGATGCCGTGGCCTGGGGTTATGCGCGCGGCGCCGACCGGCGCGGCGTCGACATCATCCAGAATTGCGAAGTCACGGGGTTCCGCATCGAGGGCGGCAAATGCCTTGGCGTCGAAACCTCGCGCGGGTTCATCGGCGCGGGCAAGGTCGGCGTCGCGGTGGCCGGATCGACGGGCCGCGTCATGGCGCAGGCCGGGATGCACCGCCTGCCCATCGAAAGCCATGTGTTGCAGGCCTTCGTCTCGGAAGGGCTGAAACCCCTGCTGCCCGGGGTCATCACCTATGGCGCGGGGCATTTCTATGTCAGCCAGTCCGACAAGGGCGGGCTGGTCTTTGGCGGCGATATCGACGGCTACAACTCTTATGCCCAGCGCGGCAACCTGCCGGTGGTCGAGGATGTCTGCGAGGGGGGCATGAGCCTGATGCCGATGATCGGGCGGGCGCGGCTTTTGCGGATGTGGGGCGGGATCATGGACATGTCGATGGACGGATCGCCCATCATCGACCGCACGCCGACCGAAGGGCTCTATCTCAACGCCGGCTGGTGCTATGGCGGCTTCAAGGCGACACCCGCCTCGGGCTGGGCCTTTGCCCATCTTCTGGCCACCGACACCCCGCATGAAACCGCGACAGCCTATCGGCTGGACCGCTTCGCGCGGGGCTACATGATCGACGAAAAGGGCGTGGGCGCCCAGCCCAACCTGCACTGAGGACCCTGCCATGCTGATCCCCCATCCCCTGCTTGGGCCGCGCGACGCGCAGGAATTCACCTATCTTGGCGATGCCAGCCTGATCGACCGGCCCGACTGGCAGGGCGAAGACGCCGCCGCCGCCTTTCACGACTATCTTTACCAGCGCGACAACCCCGCCGGGCTGCACCGCGAGCTCTGGTTTCACGAACAGGGCGACCGGTCATGGCTGGTGGTCACGCGCAACACGCTGACGCATGAGATCATGGGCGCCGAACTGGCGCGCGATGTGGCGCGGGCACGGGGGCGCGGCAAATGACGCAGATGAACCGCATATCCGGCGGGCTGATCGACCGGTCGAAGACCGTGAATTTCAGCTTTGACGGCGCGCGCTATCAGGGCCATGCGGGCGATACGCTCGCCTCGGCGCTGCTGGCCAATGGCGTCCGGCTGATGGGGCGCAGCTTCAAGTATCACCGCCCGCGCGGGCCGATTTCGGCAGGCTCCGAGGAACCGAACGCGCTGGTCGAACTGCGCGGCGGCGCGCGGCGCGAACCCAATACCCGCGCCACGGTGGCCGAACTGTTCGAGGGGCTGGACGCCACCAGCCAGAACCGCTGGCCCTCGCTTGGCTTTGACCTTCTGGCGGTCAATGACATGCTGTCGCCCTTCTTCGCGGCGGGGTTTTACTACAAGACCTTCATGTGGCCGAAAGCCTTCTGGGAAAAGCTTTATGAACCGATCATCCGCCGGGCGGCGGGGCTTGGCAGCCTGTCGGGAGAGGTCGATCCCGATCTTTACGACAAGGGCTTTCGCCATTGCGACCTGCTGATCATCGGGGCGGGTCCGGCGGGGCTGGCCGCGGCGCTGACCGCCGGCCGGGCCGGGGCGGATGTGATCCTTGCCGATGAGGATTTCCGCATGGGCGGGCGGCTTCTGGCCGAAACCTTCAGCCTTGGCGACGCGGGCGGCAGCGACTGGGCCGACGGGGTGCTGGCGGAACTCGCCTCCCTTCCCAATGTGCGGCTGATGACGCGCACCACGGTGCTTGGCGCCTTCGATCACGGCATTTACGGCGCGCTGGAACGCAATGCCGATCACCTGCCGGTGGCGCCCGCTGGCAAGCCGCGCCAGACGCTCTGGCGGATCTATGCGCGCCGCGCGCTGCTTTGCGCCGGTGCCACCGAACGGCCCATCGCCTTTCGCAACAACGACCGGCCGGGCATCATGATGGCGGGCGCCTTGCGCGCCTATGCCAACCGCTGGGCCGCCGTGCCGGGGCGCGAGGCGGTGATCTTCACCAACAATGACGATGGCCACAGGACGGCGCAGGATCTGGCCGCCGCGGGCCTGCGCATCGCCGCCGTCGTCGACAGCCGCAAGGAAGCGCCGCGCAGCGGCGATTACCCGATCCATGCCGGTGCCGTGGTGATCGACGCGGTCGGGCGCAAGGGGCTGCATTCGGTCGATGTGCGCCGGTCGAACGGCGAGGTCAGCCGCATTCCCTGCACGACCCTTGGCGTGTCGGGCGGCTGGAACCCCAATGTCCACCTGACCTGCCATCAGCGCGGGCGCCCGGAATGGGACGCGGGCCTTGCGGCCTTCGTGCCGGGCGGCGTGCTGCCGCCGGGGATGACGGTCGCCGGGGCGGCGCAGGGCATCCTTTCCACCGCCGGGGCGCTGGCCTCGGGGGCGGCGGGGGCGGTCGCGGCGCTCGATGCGCTGGGCCGCAAGGCGAAACCCGCCGATCTGCCGCGCGCCGAGGACGCGCCGGTCAGCCTCACCCCGCTTTGGCATGTGCCGGGCAAGGGCCGCGCCTGGATCGATCCGCAGAACGATGTGACGGTCAAGGACGTGAAGCTGGCCCATAAGGAAGGCTATGTCTCGGTCGAGCATCTGAAACGCTATACCACGCTGGGCATGGCCACCGATCAGGGCAAGACCGCCAATGTCACCGGCCTTGCCGTCATGGCCCAGGTTTCGGGCAAGTCGATCCCCGAAACCGGCACGACGATCTTCCGCCCGCCCTATACGCCGGTGCCCATCGCGGCCTTTGCCGGCCGTTCGGCTGGCAAGGATTTCCGCCCCGTCCGCCTGACGCCCAGCCACAAATGGGCGGCCGAACAGGGCGCGGTCTTTGTCGAGGTGGGCATGTGGCTGCGCGCGCAATGGTTCCCCCGCCCGGGCGAAACCCATTGGCGCCAGTCGGTCGACCGCGAAGTGCTGGCCACCCGCAAATCCGTGGGCATCTGCGATGTGACGACCCTGGGCAAGATCGACGTGCAGGGCACCGATGCGGCCGAATTCCTCAACCGCGTCTATGTCAACGCCTTCGGCAAGCTCGCCGTCGGCAAGGTCCGCTATGGGCTGATGCTGCGCGAGGACGGCATGGCCATGGATGACGGCACCACCGCGCGTCTGGCCGAGGATCACTTCGTCATGACGACGACCACCGCGAACGCGGTCGGTGTCTTCCGCCATCTGGAGTTCTGCCGCCAGTGCCTCTGGCCCGACATGGATGTGCAACTGATCTCGACCACCGAGGCATGGGCGCAATATTCCGTGGCCGGCCCCAACGCCCGCAAGCTGCTGCAAAAGATCGTCGATCCGGGCCACGACATCTCGAACGAGGCCTTCCCCTATATGGCCTGCGGCGACATCACCGTCTGCGGCGGCCTGCGCGCGCGGCTCTTCCGCATCTCGTTCTCGGGCGAACTGGCTTACGAAATCGCCGTGCCGACGCGCTATGGCGACGGGCTGATCCGCGCGATGGTCAAGGCCGGGCAGGAATTCGATGCCGTCGTCTACGGGACCGAGGCGCTGGGCGTCATGCGCATCGAAAAGGGCCACCCGGCGGGCAATGAGCTGAACGGTACCACGACCGCGCTGAACCTTGGCATGGGGGGCATGGTGTCGAAAAAGAAGGATTGCATCGGCAATACCCTTTCGGAACGCGAAGGGCTGAACCGCGACGATGCGCTGAACCTTGTCGGCTTCCGCCCGGTTCAGGCGGGCGATCCGCTCGCGGCGGGGTCGCATTTCATCCGCAAGGGGGCCGAGGCTGTCGCGGCCAATGACGAAGGCTACCTGACCTCGGTCGCCTATTCGCCGCATCTGCAAAGCATGATCGGCCTTGGCTTTCTGGCCGCCGGAAAATCCCGCCTGGGCGAGGTCTTGCGCGCGGTGAACCCGGTCGAAGGCGCCGAAACACTGGTCGAGGTGGTCAGCCCCCATTTCGTCGATCCGGAAGGAGAACGGCTTCGTGTCTGAACTTCGCCCCATCACCGCGCTTGGCGCGGACGCGCCCCGCCGCGACACCATCGGAACCGTCACCATCACCGAGGTGGACGACCGTGCCATCGCCTCTGTCGCCAGCCGCGCGGGCAAGGGCAAGGCCTTTGAAAAGGCCGCGAAAACGCTTTTCGGCATCGCCCCTCCCCAGCCGGGGCGCTGGGATGGCGGGGCCGATTACGCGCTGATCTGGACCGGACCCGACCAATGGTTCGCCGAGGCGCCGCTGGCCACGCATGAAGACATCGCCACGCTGATCAAGGCGGGCCTTGGCGATACGGCCTCGGTCACCGAACAGACCGGCGGCTGGTGCGCCTTCGAACTCTCAGGCGGCGCGGTCGGCGCGGTCATGGAGCGGCTGGTGCCGGTCGATGCGGCGCGCATGCAGGCCGGCCATGCCACGCGCAGCTTTGCCGAACACATGGGGGTGATCGTCATCTGCCGCGAGGCGGGGCGGCGCTTTACGCTGATGGCGCCGCGGTCCTTCGCGGGCTCGCTCCACCACGCGCTCGGCGCGGTGGCGCGCAGCGTCGCCTGAGGCAGGAACCGGCTCAGATCGAGGGCAGCGGCCGGTTGCCGTTGACGCGGAAGCGGTTCACCTCGCGGCGTTCCTCCAGGGGGGCGATGCCGAATTCGTCCCGGTAATGCCGGGTCAGCGTCGTGGCGGTATCATAGCCGACGGCGGCGGCGATCTGGGTGATGCTGTCGCGGGAATAAAGCACCAGCTGCCGCGCCGCCCGCATCCGAAGCGACCGGTAATAGCGCGACGGGCTTTTGCCGGTGGCCAGTTTGAACTGACGTTCAAGCTGGCGCATCGACAGGCCGATTTTGTCCGTCATCACGGTCAGTTCGATCGGATTGTTGATGTTCTTCTCGAAGATCTCGATCGCGGCGGCAACGGCGCGCGGCAAAGTCTCGCCCACGCTGCCCCGGTTCGCGGTGGGGATGGTCTGGCGCACGCCCTGACCGCGCACGAGGGGATGCTGGAACCAGCAGGCCACCTCGGTCGCGATGCTCGCGCCCAGCCGGTCCTCGATGAAATGCAAGGTCAGGTCAAAGGCCGCGGCGGCGCCCGAGGCGGTCAACCGGTTGCGGTCCAGCACGATCACGTCGTCCTCGGCCGCGATTTCGGGGAATTCCGCGATGAAGGCGGCGTGATAACACCAGTGCACGCTGCATCTGTAACCGTCGAGCAGCCCCATCCGCGCCAGCGGAAAGACCCCGCCGCTGATCGCGCCGATGGCGGTGCCGTGGCGCGCAAGATGGCGCAGCCGGTCCTTGCCGCCGGCCTCGGGGTTGAGGCTGCGGACCGGACTGGACAGAAGGAACAGCCAGGCGATGTCTTCGGCGGCCGCCAGCCCGCCATGCGGCTCGAAAACCACGCCCGCGCTGGCCTCGACCCGGGCTCCGTCCTCGGAAAAGATCCGCCAGGCAAAGGCCTGACGGCCGGCGATTTCATTCGCCGCGCGCAATGGCTCGATCATCGAGGTCAGGCAGGCCATTGGAAAACCGGGAAAAATCAGGAAGCCCACCGTCGTGGGCGGTTGCGCTTCCTCGCTTGCGATATTACTCTCAGGAAACAATTGCGATACCTATCCCGGCGATTTCAGGCAATTTCTACCTGTTTCTTGCGGAATTGAAGCCCCATTGCTTACCGGTAAGGCCAAAGCGCCATTGTCACGGATTGATTGAAGGAGCAGACGATGACGGCCTCGATTCTCGAACAGGACCCCCACAAGCTTCGTGAGGAACGCGAAAACGTGCTCGAAGTGGCGATCGGGCGCGAGGTGCGCGCCTTCCGCCATCAGGCCGGAATGACCGTGGCCGATCTGGCCAAGCGCACCGGGCTTTCGATCGGGATGCTCTCGAAGATCGAGAACGGCAACATCTCGCCCTCGCTTTCGACGCTGCAAAGCCTGTCGCATGCGCTGAGCGTACCCCTGACCATGTTCTTTCGCCAGTTCGAGGATGTGCACGAGGCGGTGCATACCAAGAACGGCGAAGGCGTCGAGATCGAACGCAAGGGCACGCGCGCCGGGCATCAGTACAAGCTTCTCGGCCATATCGGCCACAATTCCTCCGGGGTTCAGATCGAACCCTATCTGATCACCCTGTCGTCGGAATCCGACGTGTTCCCGACCTTCCAGCACGAAGGGGTCGAAACGATCTACATGCTGGAAGGCGAGGTCGAATACCGCCATGGCCACAGCACCTTTCTGCTGAAGCCCGGCGACACGCTGTTTTTCGATTCCGACGCGCCGCACGGGCCAAGCAAGCTGAACAAGTTGCCGACGCGATTCCTGTCGATCATCGCATACCGGCAAAGCAGATAGTCAATCGGGGAAACAGCCCGGCGACGTGGGCGCGCCATCGTCGAATTGCGACAGATATTCCACGATCATCGGCCGGTTGCGGATGAACCCCTTGTAGGTCGCCAGTTCGACCGGCAGGTCGCGCAGCACCCGGTGCAGGCGCCGGCCCCATTTCGGGACGGTCACGATGTCTTCCAGCCGGATCAGATAGCCGCGGATCGGGAAAAGCATCGCGTTTGACCGCGGCAGGCGCCAGAGCGTCTGCAATTCGACACGCAGATGCTGTTTCTGACCGACGTTTTCCGGGGTCAGCGTGGTCTTTTCCGGGCCCCATTTGTGGTAGTTTTCCGGGCTGGTGTCGAGGTTGGGGTTGACCGTCATCGTCCAGTTCAGCCGCCGCACGGGCGCCCCCTGCTGAAGGTTCAGAAGAAACTTCAGCGCCCGGTCGAAAACGCCAAGCTGATGGGCAAGGGGCACCGGCGCATGCCATTGCATGAAGCTCATCCCGATGTCGAAATCGAGGCTCCAGTCCGCCTGCGTCGTCACCATGCCTGCATCCATCCACAGATCGTTCTCGCGCTGGTCGAGAATGGCGTAATCGCCCTGCGTCTGGCGCGTGATGTATTCCAGCGGGCCATAGGGCAGGGTGGTCTTGTCAAGGAAGGTGAACGTGTCGTCGATCCCCATCGGCCGGTTGATCCAGCGCCAGCGGTCGCCATCGCGGTGCAATTCGAACAGATCGGGGTAATCCTCGGCCTTCGAGGTCATGATCAGTTCCAGCGTGTCCCAGCCGGCCAGATCCATATGGGGCAGCGACTGGCAGCGCAGCGGATCGTCGGCCAGAACGCGGGCGCGGTCCTTCATCTCGGACAGGTAATGCTCGTCCACGTCGAAGCGGTGCTCGAAGGCCGATCCCTTCGGGCCGGGCAGATGCGGCTCCAGGTTGACGGCATACATGTAGCTGTCTTCGTGGAAGGGGAAGGGGAACCGCCGGATCGCGCGGGGCGAATTGCGGAAGGTGTAGTCGCCGGTAAAGGTTTCGTCGTTGAACTGTATCGTCATGATCTTCCCTCTCAGCGGTCCAGAACCAGTCGCCGCCCGTCAAAGCGGCTGACGCAGGGCATGATCTTCTTGCAGCCCTTGCGCTGGTCCTCGGTCAGCCAGTGATCGTTGTGAATGAAGGTGCCCTCATGGGCCAGAACGTCGGTCTCGCATTGGCCGCAGGCGCCGCCCCGGCAAAGATACGGCGCTTCGACGCCCGCCGCCTCGATCGCTTCCAGAAGGCTCTCATGCTCGCCGACGGTGATGGTCTTGGCCGAGCGGGCCAGTTCCACTGAAAACGGCTTGCCCGATTGCGGGGCAAGAAACTCTTCCGAATGGACGGCGCTTTCCGGCCAGCCATGGGCACGGGCGGTCTTGTGAACCCAGTCGATCATGCCCTTCGGGCCGCAGACATAGATATGCGTGCCCAGCGGCTGACCGTCGAGAAGCCGGGCAAGGTCGATCGCCTGTTTCCTGTCGTCGTAATAGACATGCACCCGGTCCGGATGCGCGGCCGTCAGTTCGTCGACATAGGATCCAAGCGCGGCGGTGCGGACCGAATAGTGCAGTTCGAAATTGCCGCCCGCATGACCAAGCTGCTTGATCTGGGCCAGAAACGGCGTGATGCCGATCCCGCCCGCCAGCATCAGATGCTTGCTTGCCCGCAGGTCCAGCGAGAAAAGGTTGACCGGGTAGGAGATCACCATCTCGTCGCCCGGCTTGACCTTCTGGTGCATGAAGAGCGATCCGCCCCGGCCCACATCGTCGCGCCGGACCGAGATCGAATAGGCCGAACGGTCGGCCGGATCGGACATCAGCGAATAGGGGTTCAGCCGGGTCCTGTCGCCATCCTTCATCTCGACAACCGTATGGGCGCCGCCCGAAAAGGTCGGCATTTCGCGCCCGTCGCGGCGCACGAACCGGAAGCGCGTCACAAGATCGTTGACCTTGATGACATCGGCCACGCGGACCGCGATTTTCGATGTGCCCGCGCTCATGAATAAAGCTCCTTTTGCGGCGGGATCACGCCCGGGTCCTCGGCGTCGACACAGACGCCCTGATAGGCGCCGAACCGGCGCGAGTAGTGATCGCGGACAAAAAGGTTCAGCCCGCAATGCGCGCAAACGAAAGGATCGGTCATCACGTCCTCGGTAAAGCCCTTGCAGTGGACGCATTGCATCCGGCGCGCGACCGATCCGCGATGTTCGGTCTGGATCGCATCCACAGGCGTGCCGGCGGCCAGGGCCAGCGCCATGGCGCGCCCCATCAGCCCTTCGGTTCCGGTCAGGAAGATCTGCAACCCCATGCGCGCATCGGCCAGCATCCGCTTGATGCGCGGCTCTGCCGCATCGAAGCTTGGCCCGATATAAAGCGTGCCCGGACCGGCCGCGCGCAGCGCGTCGCTGAACCGGGTGCCGGTGCCCTTGGGCAGATAGACGACATCGGCGGCCGCCATCAGGTCAGGCGCGGCCTTCGCAAGATCGATCAGCGCCTCGGCGCCTTCGGCATCGGCGATCATCAGGAATGCGGTGCCCTTGCGGGGCAAGAGCGTGCCCCAGACGGGGCGGCTCGCAATCGACGGAGGAAATGTGAATCTGGTCATGTCTCGGGTATTGGCTCTGGCGGGAAGGGACGGGGGGGCAGGCCGCACGGCGACCCGCCCCCCGCTGGCGAAAGATCAGCCCTTGGCGGAACGCCGTTCCTTGTTCACGTCATAGAAGGGCAGCGAATGCGTCGTGGCGGCGATGGGGCCGTGGGTGCCGCAGCGCACCTCGAGCTTGGTGCCGTCATTGGCGCAATCCACCGGCAGGCGCGCGATGGCGACATTGTGCTTGTTCAGGGGCGAATACATCGCCTGCGTGACCACGCCCACCTTCTTGCCATCGCGGAAGACCGGCGCGCCGTTGCCCGGAACATTCTTGCCGTCAAGCATCAGGCCCCAGATCTTGAAGCGTTCCCTGCCCTTCAGGCGGTAATGCTCCTCGGCCCCGCGAAAACCGGTCTTGCCCGGCGAGACGGTGAAATCGAGGCCAAGTTCCCACAGCGTGTCGCCCGGGCCCTCGTTCTCGAAGGGGTACATCTCGGAATTGTCGAAGGGATAGAACAGAAGATAGCTTTCGACGCGCAGCATATCGAGCGTGGTGAACCGGCAGGGAATGATCCCCATCGACGCGCCTTCATCAAGGATGCGGTCCCAGATCATCCCGGCATCCTGACCCCGGCAGAAGATCTCGTACCCGCGCTCGCCGGTATAGCCGGTGCGGGTGATCGTCACCGGCACCCCGAAAAGCGAGGTCTGCATGATGCCGAAATAGGCAAGGTTGCGGATCCCCGCGACATGCTTTTCCAGATAGTCCACCGCCATGGGGCCCTGCAGCGACAGATCGTGCATGTTGTCGTCGAAGCGCACCGAAACATCGCGGCCGTTGGCGGCCATGGTCAGCTGTTCGAACCCCTGGCCGGACCCGTGCACCAGCATGAAGCTGTTGGGGCTGTAGCGGTAGATGATGCAGTCGTCGACGAACTTGCCCGCATCGTTCAGCATGCAGGCATACATCGACCGGCCCGGCATGATCTTTTCGATGTTGCGCGTGGTTGCCCGGTCAAGGATGTGGCTGGCGCCCGCCCCGGTGATATGCACCTTCTTCAGCCCGGAGACATCCATCAGCCCCGCCTTGGTGCGGATGGCCATGTATTCCGCATCCGGATCGCCGTCATAGGACCACGCGGTTCCCATGCCGCTCCAGTCCTCCAGCTGCGAGCCGAGCGCCCGGTGCCGGTCCCCGAGTGTCGAAAATCTCCAAGACGATGTCATGCTTTTCTCCCTGATCCTGACGTCTGCGCCCGCCGTACTTTTCCCGTGCCCTTTATCGCGGCCCGGACGGTGGGCGAACAATGCTTGGCCAAGTACCACTATGGCCCGCCGGCCCTTCGATTCTGCTTAGAATCTTGATGGTCCATGGCTCGAATAATTCGAGGCTAACGCCTTCTGCGAGAAAGATGGGCAGCAGAGGGCGCCCCTGTCAAGAATATTTATTTCTTGAAAAGAGATATTTTGCTTGCCAAGCTAAGCAGGTTGGAATTTCCTCCGCGCAGTCTCGTTGGGCGCCTTCAAGAGGCATCAAACCTGTCCGCAGCACCTGTCTGCACCGGCGCCCGATCCAAACGGACCATAATCCAGCAACGAAAGGGAGCAATCATGGCAAGTATCAATGGGGTGGCTGACGGCGGGGGCGCACAGGGCGGTCTCGTTCGTGCCATCGGCTGGAAGGATGCGTTTTGGCTGGCATCGGGTGTGCCGGCTCTGGTGCTGTTTTCCATCGGCGGGATCGCGGCGACGATCGGCAACCCGTCATGGGTCATCTGGATCATCTCGGTCAGTTTCGGGTTTATCCAGTCCTTCACCTACGCCGAGATCGCGGGGCTTTTCCCCAACAAGTCGGGTGGCGCGTCGATCTACGGCGCGGCGGCCTGGGTGCGTTATTCGAAAATCATCGCGCCCCTGTCGGTCTGGTGCAACTGGCTTGCATGGACACCGGTTCTGGCCATCGGCGGCGGGCTGGCCGCGGGCTATATCATCACCGCGCTGTTCGGCGCGGAATCGACGATTGCCACCTGGCAGATCACGCTGGCCCATCTTGATTTCGTCAACGAAGGACTGACGCTGCGAATCAACGCCACCTCGATCATCGGAGCCGCGGTGCTTCTGGGTGTCTTCGTGGCGCAGCATCACGGGATTTCGCGGGCGGCCAAGATCCAGACCTATATCGGCCTTGCGGTGCTCATCCCGCTTTTCATCGTCGGCATCGTTCCGTTTCTGACCGGCGATGTCCTCAAGGCGAACCTTCTGCCGCTCCAGCCGTCCTCGGGTGCCTGGGACAAGACGGGTTGGACGCTGTTTCTTGGCGGGCTTTTCATCGCGGCATGGTCGGCCTATGCCTTTGAAACCGCGATCTGCTATACCAGCGAATTCCGCGACCCAAAGCGCGACACCGTCCGCGCGATCCTGGTCTCGGGTCTTGTCTGCATCCTGATCTACACGCTGGTGCCCCTGGCCTTTCAGGGCGTGCTTGGCGTCGAGGGCATGTTGCAGCCCGGTATCGTCGATGGTTCGGCCGTCGCCGATGCGATGGCGCATATGGTTGGCGGCGGCTCGGCCATCGCTTCGGTCATGGTGATCATGCTGCTTCTGGCGCTTGTCCTGGCGATCATGACCTCGATGGCCGGTTCGTCGCGCACGCTCTATCAGGGCTCGGTCGATGGCTGGCTGCCCAAATACCTGTCGCATACCAACGAACACGGCGCGCCGACCCGCGCGATGTGGACGGATCTCAGCTTCAACCTGATCCTGCTGCTGATGTCCGATTACCTCTTCGTCCTTGCGGTGTCGAACTGCTGCTATCTGGTGTTCAACTTCCTCAACCTGCATTCGGGCTGGATTCACCGGATGGACAACGGCCATGTCGAACGCCCGTGGAAGGCGCCGAACATCATGCTCTGGCTTGGCGGCATTCTGGCCTTTGTCAATGCGATGCTGCTTGGGGCAGGGGCCAACGTCTGGGGCGAGGGCACGCTGCGCTCGGCGGTGATCGCCATGGTGCTGATCATTCCGGTCTTCGCCTTCCGTCACTGGATGCAGGACGGCGGCAAGTTCCCGCATGAGATGCTGGAGGATCTGAGCGTCGGCGGCGAAAGCGCCGAGACGCGCGCACGTCAGGCGGGGATATTGCCCTATCTGACACTCGGCGCGGGCGTTCTCGTCGTCGTCGTGTCCAACCTGATCTTCACGCTCTGATCAGGTGAAACATGCAGCGAAAGGGCCGGACACGTTCCGGCCCTTTCCTTTTTTCAATGCCTTGCGGCATCGGGTTTTTGCGGGTGGAACAACGCTGACCGGTGGAAAGGCTCCCAATTCGCGCCGGGACCGGCACCGGGCAAGGCCCGGCAGGCGGACGGCGGATCGCGACAGGATCAAGGCCAAGCCGAAGGCGGGCCGGGTCAGGAAACGGGTGGGGGAGAGCTTGCCTGTTTTTGCCTAAGGCGAATAATTTTTTCTTTCGGATTGACTACACGCGGGGCTTGGCTACTCTCTTGGCTAGATAGAATCGTACCGCCCAAGGAGGCAAGACATGTGCGGAATTGTTGGGCTTTTCATCAAGGACCCGGCGCTGGAGCCGAAACTCGGCGAACTTCTGACCGATATGCTGATCACGATGACGGATCGCGGCCCTGACAGCGCCGGCATCGCCATCTATTCCCGGGCCGGGGACGGCCTTGGCAAGATCACCGTTCAGTCGGCCAACCCGAAACGCGATTTCGCGGATCTCGACAAGGATCTGCACAACGCCATCGGCCAGCCGGTGGTGATGAAGATCAAAAGCAGCCATGCCGTCATCGAGCTTCCGCTCGATCAGCTCGACGCCGCGCGGACCGCGATCTGTGCGCTGCGCCCCGAAGTCCGGGTGATGAGCGCGGGCGACAGCCTTGAGATCTACAAGGAAGTCGGGCTGCCCAAGGAGGTGGCCGACCGCTTCGACCTGTCGAAGATGAAGGGGACGCATGGCATCGGCCATACCCGCATGGCCACCGAATCTGCCGTGACCACGCTTGGCGCGCACCCGTTTTCGACCGGCTCGGACCAGTGCCTTGTGCATAACGGCTCGCTCTCGAACCACAACTCGCTGCGCCGCAAGCTCGCGCGCGAAGATATCCTGACCGAAACCCAGAACGACACCGAAGTGGGGGCCGCCTATCTGACGTGGAAGATGCGCGAAGGCGACACGCTGGGCGAGGCGCTGGAATCCACCGTTGACGATATCGACGGCTTTTTCACCTTCGTCGTCGGCACCAAGGACGGCTTTGGCGTGATCCGCGATCCGATCGCCTGCAAGCCCGCCGTCATGGCCGAAACCGATCAATATGTGGCCTTTGGCAGTGAATACCGCGCTTTGGTCAATCTGCCGGGCATCGAGACGGCCCGGGTCTGGGAACCCGAACCGGCCACCGTCTATTTCTGGAACCACTGAAACCGAGATTGCCAAGATAATGAGCAAACAGACCTTTGATCTAGCGGCCCAGGGCCTGAGAGAACTGAATTCGACGCTTCACGCGCTCAACGGTCAGACCAACCAGACCGCGTGGGACATCATCAACCCCAAGGGCTCGCATGCCATCGCCGCCGGGCTCGACGCGCCCATCGATGTGACGGTCCACGGCTCGACCGGCTATTACTGCGCCGGCATGAACAAGCACGCGACCGTGCGCATCAAGGGCTCGGCGGGTCCGGGTGTCGCGCAGAACATCATGTCGGGCGCGGTCATCGTCGATGGCGACGCCAGCCAGTATGCCGGCGCCACCGGGCGCGGCGGCATGCTGGTGATCAAGGGCAACGCCTCGTCGCGCTGCGGCATCTCGATGAAGGGCATCAACATCATCGTGCATGGCAATATCGGCCATATGTCGGCCTTCATGGCGCAGTCGGGCAACCTTGTGGTGCTGGGCGACGCGGGTGACGCGCTGGGCGATTCACTCTATGAGGCGCGGCTTTTCGTTCGCGGCTCGGTCAAGAGCCTCGGCGCCGATTGCATCGAAAAGGAAATGCGCCCCGAACATCTGGAACTGCTGGCAGAGCTTTTGCGCCAGGGCGAGGCGGACGGAAAGGCCCGGCCCGAAGAGTTCAAGCGCTACGGCTCTGCCCGCAAGCTCTACAACTTCAACATCGACAACGCCGATGCGTATTAAGGCCCGACCATGACCAGCGAATTCCCCCATACCCCGCCGCGCAAGAGCTATACTTTCTCGGATGCGGTCAACGCCGAAATCCGGCGCGCAGCGGCCACCGGCATCTACGATATCCGCGGCGGCGGCACCAAACGCTTCCTGCCGCATTTCGACGATCTTCTGTTTCTCGGCGCCTCGATCAGCCGCTACCCGCTGGAAGGCTACCGTGAAAAATGCTCCACCGATGTCTGGCTTGGCACGCGCTTTGCCAAGAAGCCGATCCATCTCGACATTCCCGTGACCATCGCGGGCATGTCCTTCGGCGCCCTTTCGGGCCCGGCGAAAGAGGCCTTGGGGCGCGGGGCTTCGGCCGCGGGCACCTCGACCACCACGGGCGATGGCGGCATGACCGAGGAAGAGCGCGGTCATTCCAAGACGCTGGTCTATCAGTATCTGCCGTCGCGTTACGGCATGAACCCCGATGACCTGCGCCGCGCCGATGCGATCGAGGTCGTCGTGGGGCAGGGCGCCAAGCCCGGCGGCGGCGGCATGCTGCTTGGTCAGAAAATCTCGGACCGCGTGGCCAACATGCGCAACCTGCCCAAGGGCATCGACCAGCGGTCGGCCTGCCGGCATCCCGACTGGACCGGCCCGGACGATCTGGAAATCAAGATCCTCGAGCTTCGCGAGATCACCGACTGGGAAAAGCCGATCTATGTCAAGATCGGCGGCGCGCGGCCCTATTACGATACCGCGCTTGCGGTGAAGGCGGGCGCGGATGTCGTCGTTCTTGACGGCATGCAGGGCGGCACGGCGGCGACGCAGGACGTGTTCATCGAACATGTCGGCCAGCCCATTCTCGCCTGTATCCCGCAGGCGGTGAAGGCGCTGCAGGATCTTGGCATGCACCGCAAGGTGCAGCTGATCGTCTCGGGCGGTATCCGTTCGGGCGCCGATGTGGCCAAGGCCATGGCGCTGGGCGCGGATGCGGTCGCCATCGGCACCGCCGCGCTGATCGCGCTGGGCGACAACGATCCCGCACTCGAGGCCGAATATCAGAAACTCGGCACCACCGCGGGCGCTTATGACGACTGGCACGAAGGCAAGGACCCTGCCGGCATCACCACGCAGGACCCCGAACTTTACAAGCGCTTCGACCCCGTGCTGGGCGGGCGGCGGCTGAAGAACTACCTGAAGGTGATGACGCTGGAAG
Organism: Paracoccaceae bacterium; assembly: GCA_020447005.1. Taxonomy (GTDB): domain Bacteria; phylum Pseudomonadota; class Alphaproteobacteria; order Rhodobacterales; family Rhodobacteraceae; genus Albidovulum. The sequence continues at coordinate 4,300 of JAGRDO010000002.1, read as the reverse complement.
CGCAGACCATCGCGCGCGCCTGCGGCAAGAACAACCTGCACAATCTTGAACCCGAAGACCTCTGCGCCCTGACACTGGAAGCAGCCGCGATGGCGCGCGTGCCGCTGGCGGGCACGGACTGGTACCCGGGCAAAGGCGGCTTCTGAGGCCGGCCAAAAAACGATAAGGGAGGAAAGAATGGTTAAAGACCTGGCCCAGTTTGCCAAGGAAAACGGCGTCAAGTATTTCATGGTGTCCTACACCGATCTGTTTGGCGGACAGCGCGCCAAGCTGGTCCCCGCGCAGGCGATCGCCGACATGCAGGAAGAAGGGGCGGGCTTCGCCGGTTTCGCCACATGGCTCGACCTCACGCCCGCCCATCCCGACATGTTTGCCGTGCCCGATCCGTCAACGGTGATCCAGCTTCCGTGGAAGAAGGAAGTGGCATGGGTCGCGTCCAACTGCGTGATGGAAAACAAGCCCGTCAATCAGGCGCCGCGCAACGTGCTGCGCCGTCTGGTGGACGAAGCGGCAACCGAAGGCCTGCGCGTCAAGACCGGGGTAGAGCCGGAATTCTTCCTGCTGACCCCGGAAGGCGACCGCGTGGCCGACCCGTTCGACAGCGCCGAAAAGCCCTGCTACGACCAGCAGGCGGTGATGCGTCAGTATGACTGCATCTCCGAGGTCTGCGACTATATGCTGGATCTTGGCTGGGAAGCCTATCAGAACGACCATGAGGACGCGACCGGCCAGTTCGAGATGAACTGGAAATACGACGATGTCCTGCAGACCGCCGACAAGCATTCCTTCTTCAAGTTCATGATGAAATCGGTGGCCGAAAAGCACGGGCTGCGGGCAACCTTCATGCCCAAGCCCTTCAAGGGCCTGACCGGCTCGGGCTGCCACGCCCATATCTCGGTCTGGTCGCTCGACGGCAAGAAGAACGCCTTTGCCGACAATTCCAAGGAGCTGGGCCTGTCGGATCAGGGCCGCAATTTCCTTGGCGGCATCATGAAGCACGCCTCGGCCCTTGCCGCGATCTGCAACCCCACGGTCAACAGCTACAAGCGGATCAACGCGCCCCGCACGACCTCGGGCGCCACATGGGCGCCGAATTCGGTGACTTGGACCGGCAACAACCGCACCCATATGGTGCGCGTCCCCGGACCGGGCCGGTTCGAACTGCGCCTGCCCGACGGCGCGGCGAACCCCTATCTGATGCAGGCGGTGATCCTTGCCGCCGGCCTTGACGGCGTCCGCAGCAAGGCCGATCCCGGCCGCCGCCATGACATCGACATGTATCAGATGGGCCATACGGTAAAGAACGCGCCGAAACTGCCCTTGAACCTTCTTGACGCCCTGCGCGACTATGACAAGGACAAGACGCTGAAATCGATGATGGGCGACGAATTTTCCGCGGCCTATCTCAAGCTCAAGCATCAGGAATGGAACAGCTACTGCTCGCATTTCTCGGCATGGGAAACCGCGCATACGCTTGACATCTGACACAGGCTGAACCCAGGCGATGCGCCGCCCGAAAGGGCGGCGTTTTCGTTTCAGCCGGTCCAGCCCAACCCCGCCGCGATGCAGTTCATCGACTGCATGAGCGGTACGTTGACGCGGGGCCCGTTCCCGCCGCGCATCTCGCGCAGAAGCGCGACCTGCAACCGGTTGATCCGGTCAAGCTGCGGGCGCAGCCGCTCGAACCGGCCGCGCATGATGGGAAAGCGCTCACCGGGCGCCGCCGCCCCGGTCAGGGCCCGCAGGCTTGCCAGCGACCGCGCATATTCCGCCTCGATCTGCCCGAGGATCCGGCCGCGAACGCCCGCATCCTGCACAAGCCCCGCGTAAAGCCCGGCCAGCTCCGGATCCGCCAGAAAAAGCGACTTTTCAACCTCGTCGACCATCAGCCGAAAGATCCGGTTTCCCTCGAACATGCGGGCAAGAAGGCGGTCGCCCTCGGCCCCGCGCACCTGCCGGAAAGAGGCGATCGCGGTGCCGAACCCGTACCAGCCCGTGATCAGATGGCGGTTCTGCGACCACGCGAAGACCCAGGGGATGGCACGCAGATCGGCAAGGCTCGCCGCCCCGAACCGCCGGGCCGGGCGCGACCCCATCCGCAGGCTCGCCAATTCCTCGACAGGGCTTGCCTCTTGAAAATACTGCAGGAATCCGGGCGCGTTCAACAATGTGACATAGGCCGTCTGCGACAGGCCCGACAAAGCCTCCAGCGCGTCTTCCTCTTCTGGGTCCAAGACCGCGCGCGGGGCGGCGAAGGAATGGGCAAGCACGGACGAAGCCAGAAGCTCAAGCTGCCGCAAGGCGGTGCCCCGGTTGGCGTATTTGGATGACACCACCTCGCCCTGTTCGGTCAGCCGCAGCCGTCCGCCCACGGTTCCGGCCGGTTGCGCGGCAATCGCGCGTTCGGTCGGCGCGCCGCCCCTGCTGACCGATCCGCCGCGCCCGTGGAAATAGGCCGGCCGGACGCCGAAAGGCTCCAGCGCGCGGGCGATCCGGCGCTGCGCCTTGGACAGTTCCCAGGTCGAGCAGAGAAAGCCGCCATCCTTGTTGCTGTCCGAATAGCCCAGCATCACCTCCACCGTGCCGCTGGCCGCCTTCACGCTGCGATAGGCGAAGGGCACGGACAGAAACCGCGTCAGGATGTCGGGCGCATGGCGCAGATCGTCGATCGTCTCGAACAGCGGCACCACCGTCAGGTCGACCCGCTCGGCCCCAAGCCCGGCGTGCCGCGCCAGAAGATAGATCGCCAGAAGATCGTCCGCGCTTCGGGTCATCGACAGGATGAACGGGCCGACGGCATCGGGGTCATCGCCCTGCCGCGTCTCGGCCATGAGCCCGAGAAGCGACAAGAGATCGCGCGCCTCCGCGCTCAGCCCCGCGCGGTCCGGCCGGACCAGATCGGGCGTGCCAAGTTCGCGGACCAGCCGGGCGCTCCATTCCGCCGTGCCGGGTTCGGTCGGCGCGCCGGTCCGCGCCCAGATTTCGGCCAGCACGGCATTGGTCACGGTCGAATTCTGGCGCACATCGAGCGTATAGGTGCGAAAGCCGAACACCTCTGCCTGCCACAGGATCGGGCGCAGGAACCGCTGCGCCAGCCATTCCGACCCGATGCGGACCAGCGCGGCGTCGATCACGCGCAGATCGGCGGTGAAATCCGCGATGCTCCGGTAGCCGCCTTGCCCGGCCGGTTTCGCCAGAACCGACCGCAAGGATGTCAGCGCCTGCCGGAAAAGCTCGTCCGGATGGCGCCGCTCCAGCAGCGCGCTTTCGCCGCCGCGCGCGGTCAGGCGGCGCAGATCGCCGCGCAGCTCATCCGGGATCGGCACCAGCCGCGCGTTGATGCTGATCCGCGCGGCCGCGGTCGCAAGCGCGGCGTCATAGCGTTGCAGGATCGCGGCGCGCGACCGGGCCAGCGCCTCGCGCGTCACCTCGGCCGACACGTTCGGGTTGCCGTCCCTGTCCCCGCCGATCCAGGAATGGAACCTGATGCAGGGGCGAAGGTCGGGCCCCCGGTCGACAAGCCCCCCCGTCGCCGCCTCGAAGCGTTCGAAAAGCTGCGGCACCGCGTCAAAAACGCTGTCGCGAAAGAATTGCAGGCCCCAGTCGATTTCCGCCGCCAGTGTCGGGCGTTCGCGCCGCAACTCGCCCGTCATCCACAAAAGGTCGATTTCGGCTTCGATGTCGCGCAGGATGTGCTCGCGTTCGCGCGGGGTCCAGCGCTGGGTTTCCAGCGTCACCAGATGCCGGTAGATGCGCCGGTGAATTTCCAGAACCGTCACCCGCTTGGCCTCGGTCGGATGGGCGGTCAGCGTCGGCCCGATCGAAAGCTGCGCGGCGACCTCGCGGAACCGCTCGGGCGTTGGCGCGGGCGAAAGCTCGGCCACGGCCTTGGCAAAGCTGCCCTCGACGGTGGCGGGCCCGGCCTCGGCCTCGGCGCGGCGCCAGTCGCGCATGGCGGCGTTTTCCTCGACGATGGCATTGAGGTGAAACCAGATGTTGATCGCCTGCAGGAACGGGATCGCGGCTTCGCCCTCTGGCAGCGGGCTTTGCGGTGTCTGCAAAAGGGCGGCGGCCTGGGGCGCACGGCGCAGGATGACCGCCTGCCACAGGCGCAAAAGCTCGGCGCGCAGATCGGCTGCGTAGGTATCGGCCGGTGCCGTCGCGCTCAAAGCCGGCTTTTCAAGCACGTTGTCCATTGCGCCTATGCCACCTTGTCGCGGGGTTCCCTGCCTTCGAAAAAGTCCTGAAGGTTCTGCAAGACCCTGAAGCCCATGCCTTCGCGCGTCTCGCGCGTGGCCGA
>JAGRDO010000015.1:42735-43216 GCA_020447005.1 Paracoccaceae bacterium | reverse complement strand
CCGTGCCGATCGGCACCGGCGCGTTGCGGATGATCCAGTCGCGGATGTTGTGGATATTGCGCCCCGTGGACAGGTCCATCACCGTATCCGCGCCCCAGCGGATCGCCCAGACCATCTTCTCGACCTCTTCCTCCATTGAAGAGGTGACGGCCGAATTGCCGATATTGGCGTTGATCTTCACCTTGAAATTGCGCCCGATGATCATCGGTTCCAGCTCTCGGTGGTTGATGTTTGCGGGAATGATGGCCCGGCCCTCGGCGATTTCCCGGCGGACGAACTCTGCCGTGACCAGATTGGGCAGCGTGGCCCCGTAGCTTTCGCCATCGGTCTTCACCCCGGTCAGGCGCCCCTCGTTTTCGCGGATCGCCACGAATTCCATCTCGGGCGTGACGATCCCGGCCCTCGCATAGGCAAGCTGGGTGACCGCGCGGTCGCCCACGGCGCGCAGCGGCGCGCGGCCGTGCGGAAAGGCGGGGGTAAG
>JAGRDO010000015.1:0-42650 GCA_020447005.1 Paracoccaceae bacterium | reverse complement strand
ACATCGGGCAGCCCCCGGGCGATGTCGATCCGGGCGGCCGGATCGGTGTAGGGGCCAGAGCTGTCATAGACCCGCAAGGGCGCTTCGCCCGTGACGGCAATCTCGCGCAGCGGCACCCGCAGCGCGTGCGTCTCGCCCGGCACATAGACTTTCTGCGATGCGGGCAGGGCGCCCAGGGTGATTTCGGGGCGGGCGATGGCGGGGGTCTTGTCTTTCATTTCGGTCTCCTCAAGCGATGAGACCCAAGCGAAACCGGTAGCAGACATGGACCGCCGCCCCTGCCGACATGCAACAGGGCCATCCGGTCCGAAAGGACCGCCCTCGTGCAAGAGAATGCGGAAATACCCTTCGGTCTTCCTACGCCAGTATCAACTGGGTCAGGTTCTAAGGGTCGCTTCACCGGGGTTTCCCCCCGTCTGCCTCTCAGTCCCCTTGGCGGGACTCCCCTGACGTGCGCGCATTTTTTTGGTTCGACCGTGCCGTGTCAAGCCGAAAACGGCGCCCAAGGCCGCGCGCCCGCTGTTTTGCGCCGGCGCCCGGGCGGTGCCCGGCCGGTTCCGGCTGCCGGGTCATGCCCTTTCCGGCCAGTTTGAAGTGCATGCAGGCAAGGTTTCCGAAAACGCGCAATCAGGCGCGAAGCATCGCGACCGCTCAGCCGACGACGATGCCTGTACCGCTGGCGGCAAGCGCGTCCTTGATGGCCTTGTCCGGCGCCCGATCCGTGATCAGCGCCCGGATCTCTCCCGGCCGGCACACCTCGACCAGCGCGCTCCGGCCGGTCTTGCTGCTGTCAAGCAGCAGAAACGCCCGGCGGCTCTGCTTGATCAGGATGCGTTTGATGCAGGCGTCTTCGGGCGAATAGTCATAGGCTATGCCCTTGTCGCTCATCGCCGCCGCACCGATAAACGCGATGTCGTAGTAGATCGACCCAAGCACCGCCTCCGCCTGCTGCCCCACGACCGAAGGTTCGGTGCCGGTCACCAGGCCCGTTGGCACATAGACATGCGGTGCCAGATCGGCCAGCGCCGAAGCGATCCGAAGCGACGAGGTGTAGATCGCCACATCCTGATCGGCAAGCTCAAGGGCAAGTTCCAGTGCCGTCGTTCCGATATCAAGCCCGATTGTCATCCCCGGGCGCACAAGCTTGGCCGCGGCGGTCGCGATCGCGCGCTTGGCGCGCACCATCTGCCCCGCCCGCCTGTGATAGTGCGGCTCGACCCGGTGCCCGGTGCCGGCGCTGTTCGTGTCGATCGCGACAGCGCCTCCATGAGTGCGCTCGATCTTGCCCGCCTCTGCCAGCCGGTCCAGATCGCGCCGCATGGTCATTTCGGTCACTGCACATTCAACCGCAAGCGCGGGAACCGACACGAAGCCGGTCTTGGCGATCGTCTGCAAGATCAGGTTCTGCCTCTGGATTGCCAGCATCCTCGGCTTTTCGCGATCGTCGGACATTGCGCCCTTCCTTCCAGGGATCACGACCAAAACGAACATTATCGAACATATTATGTGATAAACCGTTGCGACGGGCAAGTCTTTGCGGATCGATTGGCGAACGAGGTCTCGCAAGGGGAGGTGCAGATGTCCGGAAGATCGAATACGGACGGCGGCGGAACCGAGATTCCGGAAGCGGAATCCGGTGTCACGCGCATACCCAGCTGGGTGCTGAATCTGATATCTGCCGGGGTTGCCATTGCCCTCTGGTTCGTCATCGGCGCGCTGGGAATCCGCGGCATCCCCTCGCCATTCGAAGTGCTTCAGGCCGGGATCAACGCGGCCCAGAAGGGTCTTCTCTGGACCGATATGCTGGCATCGTTCCGCCGCGTGACCCTTGGATTGATCCTTGGCGTGCTCGTGGCGATCCCGACGGCCTTCATCATGGGATGGTACCGCGTGGCCCGCGCCATCGTCGAACCGTGGATCCAGTTTCTGCGGACCGTGCCGCCAATCGCGCTCATTCCGCTGGTGATCGTGCTTTTCGGGATCGGCGAGACGCCCAAGGTGATGATCATCTTCTTCGCCGCCTTCATGACCTCGGTCATCTCGATCTATCAGGGGGTTGTCGATACCGACCGGACGCTGATCAATGCGGCACGGGTCCTCGGGGCGACCGACCGGCAGGTATTTCTGAAAGTCGTGGTCCCGGCGGCAATGCCATTCGTCTTCGTTGGCGTCCGCATCGCGCTTGCCGCGTCATGGGGCACGCTTATCGCATCCGAACTGGTCGCCGCGCAGGAAGGCCTTGGATACCGGATGCAGATTGCGGGCATCTATTTCGATCTGCCGACGATCTACTTCAACATTCTGGTGATCGGATTGATCGGTTACGCGATGGACCGCCTCTTGCAGGCGTCGGAAGGGCGTCTGATCGGCTGGCAGGAGCGCAAGTGACATGAACGCCGTTATCCCCAAGATCGAATTCGCGGGTGTCAGCAAGTCCTACGGCACGGGCAGCAAGCAGTTTCAGGCAATCGAGCCGACAAGCCTTGCCATCGAAGACAGGTCCTTTGTCACGGTTGTCGGCCCGTCGGGCTGCGGCAAGACAACCCTGATGCTGATGGCGGCGGGCCTTGTCGAACCGGACACCGGATCGGTGAAGGTTTCCGGCAAGCCGGTCAAGGGGCCCAGCCCCGACCGCGGCGTTGTCTTTCAGCAATTCGCGCTTTTCCCGTGGCTCACGGTCCAGAAGAATGTCGAGTTTGGCCTCAAGCTGGCGGGCGTCCCGGCGGCGGAAAGTGAAAGTCGCGCCAGGCAGTACATTGATCTGGTCGGGCTGACGGGATTTGAGAACAATCTGCCGAAAACCCTTTCGGGCGGCATGAAACAGCGTTGCGCCATTGCGCGCGCCTGGGCCGTCGACCCCGAGATCCTGCTGATGGACGAACCGTTCGGCGCCCTCGACGCGCTGACCCGCGTCGCCTTGAACAATCAGCTTCTCGACGCCTGGAGCCAGCGGAAATCCACCGTGATGTTCATCACGCATGATGTGGACGAGGCGGTTTATCTGGCCACGGACATCGTCGTGATGGCCGCGCGCCCGGGGCGCATCGCCAAGCGGATCAGGGTCGATCTTCCGTGGCCGCGCACCGAAGAGGTCCGCTTCTCGGCAGAATTCGCAGAATACCGGAACACCGTCTGGCACGCGGTGCACGGGGTTTGACGACCACCAAGACAAATCAAGGAGGAGACGATGTTAAGACGAGACTTGCTGAAAACCGCCGGCGCCGCCGCGCTCGGCATGACCTTAAGCGGTGCGCTGCCCGCCACCGCACAGGAAAGCGTGAAGGTCCGCTTCGGATATATCCCTGACGATGCGGTCGGTTCGCTGGTTGCCATCGCCAATGCCAATTCGCTTTGGGCCAAGTATGGACTTGAGGCGCAACTCGTTTCCTTTACCAACGGCCCGTCCCAGGTCGTGGCGATGGAGGCGGGCAGCCTCGATGCAGGCTTTGTCGGCCCCGGCGCCATGTGGCTGCCCCCGGCGGGCCGGGCAAAGGTGATCGGGATCAACATTCTCGATTTCGCCAATGTCGTGCTCGGGCAACCGGGGATCGGCACCGATGTTTCGGCGCTGAAGGGCAAGACGGTCGGCGTTACCGAAGGCACGTCTGGCGAAATGATCCTGCTGCAGGCGCTGGGCAAGGCCGGGATGACGGTTGATGACATCCAGAAGGTCAATCTTGACCCGGCAACACTGGTGCCCGCCTTCATCACCGGTCAGGTCGATGCGGCGGCGATCTGGTATCCGCCGGCGGCGACAATCCTGCAAAACCAGCCCGAGGCGGTGACGCTGGCTTCGGACGCCGCCTTCTACCCGGAACTGGCGCCCGTCAGTGCCTTTCTTGCCTCGAAAGAAGCCGTGGCCGCCAACCGCGAAGGTCTGGTCCGCCTGATGGCCGTGCTCTCAGAGGCGATGGACATCCGCTACAATGACGTGCCGGCGGCGGCCAAACTGACCACGGCCATCACCGGGCTTGACGCGGATACCGTGTTCTCCACCCTCGGGTCCGACAAGGTGAAGCTGTTCAAGACCGCCGAACTTGTCGACGCGACGGAAAAGGGGCTGGTCTACAACTGGCTGAACGCCCGCAACGACCTGTTCCTCAAGCTTGGCAAGATCGAAACCGCCATACCGGCCGAGGAATATTACGAGGCGCAGATCTTCCTCGACGGCGCGGCACTGGTGAAGTGAGCTTCATCCTGCCCCGCACCTGAAACCAGCGCGGCCGGTGCTCTCCGGCCGCGCCCACGAATGACATTTCAGATACCAAGGCGAAGGACCGCACCATGCGGATACTCTATATCGACGTCGACTCGCTCCGGCCGGATCACCTGACACCCTATGGCTATCAGCGCAAACTCTGCCCGAATATTCAGGCGCTTGCGGATCGGGCCGTGGTTCTCGGGCAATGCCATTCCACCGATACGCCTTGCGTCCCGTCCCGGGCGGCCTTTACCACGCAGCGTTTCGGCATCGAAACCGGCGCGTTCGGGCACCAGGGCCGCGACGGGGACATCCGCCTGACCGAATCCCGCAGCCAACGGCCCGATGCCCCGTTTCTTGGCTATTACCTTGCCAATGAGATCGGCATGCACACCGTCGGCATGTCCTGCTTCGCCGAGCGCCATCAAAGCTGGTGGTATCACTCCAACTTCATGGAGTTCATCCGGCCAAGCCTGTCTCTCGGCCTTGATGAGGACGCGGCCGATGTCACCGACACGGCAATTTCCTGGCTGCGGCGGCGGGGCAAGGACGACAACTGGTTCCTCGCGCTGAACTACTGGGATACCCACACCGAATATTTCATCGACAAGGAATGGATCGACAAGGCCCGGGCCACAGGTCCCGCGCCCGCCTGGCCCGACGCGGCGGCCATCGCGCGTCATCAGGAAGTCTACGGCGCGCATTCGGCCATCGATCTGCATGGCGCCTACGGCGCGGCCTCGCCGCTGCCCGAGATCATGCCGGACCGCATCGCCAACCGCGCCGATTTTGAAAAACTCATCGACGCCTATGACGGCACCATCGCCTATCTGGATCATCACCTCGGCCGGCTTTTCGCGGAAATCCGCGCCATGGGGCTTGAGGGCGAAGTCGCCGTCATCCTGACCGCCGATCACGGGGAAGCCTTCGGCGAACAGGGCGTATACGCCGAACATGCGCTGGCCCATCCCGCGACAACCCGGGTGCCGATGATCATCTACTGGCCCGGCAAGACCGACGCCCTGCCGCCGGACGCAAGATACCATCCCGGATTGCAATATCACATCGACCTTGGGCCGACGCTTTGCGATCTTCTGGGCATCGCCACGCCCGCCGGCTGGCATGGCGCCTCTTTCGCCGACGTGGTTTCGGGCCGGCCGGGCGCGGGCCGCGATCATCTTGTTCTCAGCCAGGGCGTGCACAGTTTCCAGCGCGCCGTTCGCAAAGGCGACATGATCTATCAGCGCACCTTCCACCCGGGCACCTATCGCGTGAATATGGAAGAGCTTTTCGACCTCGCCGCCGACCCGAACATGGAACATGATCTGATGCCCACGCAGCCGGAACGGGCCGGGCCGCTGAAGGCGCTTTTAAGCGACTGGTGGCACGCCCATGCCGGCAAGCCGGGCGCCGCGCCCGATCCGATGCAGTCCGCCATCGCGCGCGGCCCGGTGATTTATTCCGATCCGGAACGTTACCTCGCGCGGCTTGAGGCCACGGGCCGCCATGCGCTTGCAAAGGATTACCGGGCAAGGCTTGGCGCCGCGCTTGTCGACCGGCACGCCGAACCGGCCCACGAGAAACCGAAGAAGGTATTCGGCAATGGCTGATCTTGCCGATCTGTCCGCCGCCGAACAGGCCCAGCTGGTCCGCGACAGGAAGGTTTCCCCTGTCGAGCTGACCGAAGCATCGCTGGCGCGTATCGCCGCACGCAATCCATCGTTGAATGCGGTCAATCTGCGCATGGATGACATCGCCCTCGCTCAGGCGCGCACGGCCGAAGCCGAACAGATGCGCGGCGAATTTCGCGGGGCGCTGCATGGTGTGCCCTATCTGATCAAGGATAACGAGGATTTCATCGGCCTGCCGACGACGGTGGGCACCTCGGTCTACGGGCTTGCGCCCGCGACGCAGAACTCACCCATCGTGGAACGGATGCAGAAGGCGGGCGCGATCCCGGTCGGCAAGACGACGATGCCGGAACTGGGCTGGAAAGGGCTGACGGATTCCCCGCGCTTTGGCGTCACGCGCAACCCGTGGGACCTGTCGCGCAATGCCGGCGGCTCCTCGGGCGGCTCGGCGGCCGGGGTCGCGGTTGGAATGGCCCCCCTTGGCACCGGCAGCGACGGTGCCGGGTCGATCCGCATCCCGGCCTCGTTTTGTGGCATCTACGGGCTGAAGCCCTCGCACGGGCGGGTTCCGCTGTTCCTGCCGAACGTGAACCAGCACACCCATGACGGACCCCTGGCCCGGACCGTTACCGATGCCGCGATCATGATGGATGCGACCGCCGGACCTGACGACCGCGATCTCTATTCGCTCGAAGGCCCGTCGCCCGGCTATCGGAAGAACCTTGGCGCGCTGAAACGGGATGTCCGCGTGGCCTATAGTCCCGATCTGGGCTTTGCCCGCCGCATCGACCCCGAGGTCGCGGCGATCTGCCAGAACGCCGCCCTGCGCCTGACCGACATGGGCTGGACGGTGGACGAATGCGCCCTCGACCTCGGCGGCGTGATGGAGATCGCCAGGATATCCTGGCAATCGGTCATGTCCGCGCAGATACATCACAAGTTCGCCGGCCGCGACGCGGAATTCGAACCGGCCCTGATCGCCTGCGCCAACGGTGCGCGGGATCACGCGGCGGGGGCGTTCCTTCATGACAAGATCCGGGCCTTCCCGATCTATCAGCGTCTGGTCGGTTTCTTCGATCGCTACGATTTCCTGATCACGCCAACGGTTTCCGTGCTGCCCGTCGAGAATGACCGCCTCGTGCCGGCGGATTACCCGCCAACCACATGGGACTGGATGGAATGGGCGCCGTTCTCGTCGCCTTTCAACCTGTTCCACAACCCCGCGGCCAGCGTTCCGGCCGGGCATTCTTCCGGCGGACTGCCCGTCGGCCTGCAAATCGTCGGGCGTCGCCACGCCGATCTGGCCGTGCTGCAAGCGTCTTTCGCCTATGAAGAGGCGTTTCCCTGGCGGCAATGGCAACCGTCATGAAAGGCCCCGAAACGGGATGGACGGGCCGACTGGGTGATTTTCCTTGCCGGTCCGAAAGGGCATTCCCGGAGCTTCTTCAGGATCCTGAAGGCGCGGGGGCAATCCGGCATCCGGCAATAAGCGGCCGCTCGGCCGTCAGCCCCCCACCTTCTTTGCCGACGCGCTTCATGACGGCGGCGGAACCGCCTGTTGGCCGCCAGCCGTCCGACGCGGGGAAACTGTCCTCATGCCTCGGCAATCGCAAGGTGACGTCGCGAACCGGGCGTTCGCGGCGCCCTACCAAATCGGCAAACTTGGCTTAATGACAGTATCGCGGGGGCCGGGTGCGCGTCCCCGCTTGCGCCCACCCGCACTTCCCTGTCAGATGCACGCCATGCTGAAGGCGCTTTCCGAAACCCCCACGCTTCTCGGCGCGCTCTGCGCCCTTGGCGCGGTCTTCTGCTTTTCGGTCAATGACACGGCGATAAAGTTCCTGTCGGACGGCTATGCGCTGCACGAGGTCGTCCTGTTCCGCTCGCTGATCGGCATGACCGTCCTTCTGACTGTCCTCTTGCCCCTATCCGGGGGGCTTGCGGCGCTTCGCACACGGCGGCTGGCTTTGCACCTTGCGCGCGGGGGGTGCGTCGTCTTTGCCAACATGACCTTCTTTCTGGGGCTGGCATCGCTGCAACTGGCGGATGGCGTCGCGCTCTTCTTCGTCTCGCCGGCGATCATCACCGTGTTTTCGGTGATCTTTCTCGGTGAACATGTCGGGCCGGGGCGCTGGGCCGCGATTGCCGTTGGCCTTCTTGGCGTCCTTGTCATCCTTCGTCCGGGCACTTCGGTCTTTCAGCCGGCCGCCCTTTTGCCGATCGCCGCCGCCTTCGGCTATGCGACGCTGCACATGCTGACGCGCTATATCGGGCGAACCGAGAATGCGATGTCGATGTCCTTCTACATCCAGGTCACTTTCATCGTGGTCTCTGCCGTCACGGGGCTTGCCATCGGCGACGGCCGCTATGCCTCGGGCCTCGATGGCGCATCGCTCGAATTCCTGTTGCGGGAATGGTCGATGCCGCACGGGCGCGACTGGCTGGTGCTGATCGCGGTCGGGGTCACCTCCGCCTTCGGCGGCTATCTGATCAGCCAGGCCTACCGGGTGGCCGAGGTGGCGGCCGTCGCGCCAATCGAATATGTCGCAATGCCGCTGGCGGTGATCTGGGGCGTGACCGTCTTTGGCGAATGGCCTGACTGGATCGCCGTGGCCGGGATACTTCTGATCATCGGGTCGGGCCTTGTCATGGTGCTGGCCGAGGCCCGCGGGCGGCATGCCGGGGTGCCGCAGACACCGCGCTATCGCCGCTAGGGGGTTTCGCCGGCCCCGGTGCTATGCTCTAAGATGCGCAGCGCAAGGCACGGTGGGCGATGACAATTCAGGCGGTGATCTTCGACATTGGCAATGTGCTGATCGAGTGGCAGCCCGAGCGGTTCTACGACACGGTCATGCCCGCGTCAGAGCGCGCGGCCCTCTTTGCCGAAGTCGACCTGCACGCGATGAACGATGCGATTGACCGGGGCGCGCCCTTCCGGGCCACGGTCTACGACTGGGCCGGGCGGTATCCGAAATGGGCCGACCCTATCCGGCTCTGGCACGACAACTGGTTCGACATCGCCTCGCCGGTGATCGACCATTCGGTGCGCCTTCTGCGCGCGCTGCGCCGCAACGGGATACCGGTCTTCGCGCTGACGAATTTCGGCGACGAAACCTTTGCCCATGCCGCCCCGCATTACGATTTTCTGGCCGAGTTCGACCGCTTCTACATCTCGGGGCGTCTGAAGGTCGCGAAACCCGATCCGCGCATTTATGAGATCGTGGAAAATGACAGCGGGATTGCGCCGCATTCCCTGTTATTCACCGATGACAGGGCCGAAAACATCGCCGTCGCGCGGGCGCGCGGCTGGCAGGTGCATCCCTTCGAGGGGGCCACCGGGCTGGCCGCGCGGCTGGTCGCCGAAGGATTGCTGAACAGAGAGGACGCAGGATGACCGTCACCACCATCGGGCCAGAGGCCGAAGCAAAGCTCGACTGGATCGCGCTGACCGAGGCCATGGTCGCCGGGCACCGCCTGCCGAAAGCCGAAGTCGGCGATACGGTCCTGCGGCGCGGGACCGACACCATGCTCACCCGGTCGGCCTGGATCGACGGCATGGGCCTTGCGCTCAAATCGGCGACGATCTTTCCGGGAAACCAAAGCCTCGGCCAGCCGAACCTTCATGGCGTCGTGGCGCTTTTCGCGGACAGGACCGGGATTCCCGAAGCGTTTCTCGACTTCGCGCTGGTGACGAAATGGAAGACCGCCGCCGACAGTCTTCTGGCGGCGCGCCGGCTTGCGCGGCCCGACAGCGAAACGATCCTTCTCGTCGGCGCCGGGACCGTCGCCCAGTCGATGACCGAGGCCTACCGTGCCGCCTTCCCCAAGGCCCGGTTCCACATCTGGACGCGCACACCCGCCAGCGCCAGCGCCTTTGCCAGGGTGACGGGCGCGACGGTAGAGCCGGATCTGGAGAGCGCCATCCGCAAGGCCGACATCGTCGCGACGGCGACAATGGCAACCGAACCCCTGATCCGCGGCGAATGGCTTCGGCCGGGCACGCATCTTGACCTGATCGGCGCCTATCGCCCCGACATGCGCGAATGCGACGATGCGGTGATGCGCCGGGCCCGTGTCTTCGTCGATGCCCGCGCGACCACCATCGGCCATATCGGCGAGATCATGCACCCGATCGCCTCGGGCGCGATATCCGAATCCGATATCCTTGCCGATTTCTACGATCTCGATTCGGGCCGTTTCCAGCGCGGCTCAGACGATGAGATCACCGTGGCCAAGAACGGCGGCGGCGCGCATCTCGATCTGATGACCGCGCGCTATATCCTTGACGCCGTCGGAAGCTGACCGGGGGACGGCGGGGCCATCACGCCGGCCGCGCCTCCAGCGCCTGCTCTCTGACCGGCAGGTGCACGATGGCCGAAAACGCGCCCACCGCGACACCGATCCACCAGACGGCGGTATAGCTGCCATAGGCATCATACAACCGCCCGCCCAGCCAGACGCCGACAAAGCTGCCAAGCTGATGCGAAAAGAAGACGATCCCGTAAAGCGTTCCCATGTAACGCAACCCGTAGATCTGCGCGACAAGGCCCGAGGTCAGCGGCACGGTGGCCAGCCAAAGCGCCCCCATCGAGACCGAAAACAGAATGACCGTCGCCGGGGTCATCGGTGTCAGGATGAATGCGGCCGCGACCAGCGTGCGCCCGGTATAGATCGCCGCCAGCAGGTATTTCTTGGAATAGCGCTTGCCCAGCCAGCCCGATGAGATCGAGCCGACGATATTGGCCAGCCCGATCAGCGAAATCGACATCGCGCCAAGGGCGGATGTCGACGATACCCCCAGCGCGGCAAGCGTGCCGGAAGGATCGATCGCACCGCACATCTCGGTCACGAAGGCGGGGAAATGCGCGGTGATGAAGCCCAACTGATAACCGCAGGAGAAAAAGCCAACGAAAATCAGCGTGAAGGAAGGGTCGCGCACGGCCTTCAACAGCACTTTGCCCATGCTTTCTTCCAGCTCGGCCCGTGTGGCCGGGGCGGGCGCGCGGATCATCGGCAGCACCAGAAGTGCCGACAGGATGACGGCCGCGAAGATCAGGAACACGGTCTGCCACGGGTAATGCGCCAGCAGCAATTCGGCAAAGGGCGCGCCGATGACCTGCCCGGCCGAACCCGCCGCCGTGGCGATGCCCAGGGCCAGCGACCGGTGTTCCGCGCTCGCCGCCCTGCCCACCACCGCCAGGATGACGCCGAACCCCGTCCCCGCGATGCCGAAGCCGACCAGAACTTCCAAAAGCTGAAGCTGTCCCGGGGTCACCGCATAGGCCGACAGGACAAGCCCGGCGGCATAAAAGATCGCCCCGGCGATGATGGCCCGTCTGTCTCCGAACCTTTCCGCCAGCGCGCCGAAGATCGGCTGCCCGATACCCCATGCAAGGTTCTGGATCGCGATGGCAAGGCTGAATTCCGCCCGCGGCCAGCCGAACTCGGACGCAATCGGAATCTGAAAGACACCGAAGCTTGCCCTGATGGCGAAACCCAGCATGATGATCACGCAGCCACCGATCAGGATCGGCGTGACCAGTCGCGATTGTGCCTGCATGATAAACCCCCGGGCTGCCGCCCCGTTCTCGGCCCGCCATGTCCCGGTGTCAAATGTGATATTGTATTCGTGCCAATCCGGCGGGGCCGGCAGGCCAGCGGCTCAGCCCTGAAAATTCCGGCTGTCCTTGATCTGATCCCAGGCCCAGACCACTTCCTGCAGCCGGTCCTCGTCGTCGCGATTGCCCCCGTTCATGTCGGGATGCAGATCCTTGACAAGGCTCTTGTACTGCTTGCGGATCTCGATCTTGGTCCAGGTTTCCTTGGCTTCGAGAATATCGAGCGCGCGGCGTTCCGTCGGTGGCAGCTTGCGCCCGACCGAGCGGCCGGGGTTGCGCGTCGCGTTCGAACCGAGGATCTCCATGGGGTCATCGACGCCAAGACGCGCCCATGCGCGGTCTTCCTCGCCGCGATTGCCAAAGGGCTTGGTCTCGCGGCCCCAGACCCGGTCCTTGTCCAGAAACGACTGGAAATCCTCGTCGGTCTGGCCCTGAAAGAAGTTCCATTTCAGATTGTATTCGCGCACGTGGTCCTGACAGAACCAGAAGAAGTCTTCCAGCTGGTCGGGGGATTTCGGCGCGCGGTACTGGCCCGCGTTTTCGCATCCCGCGTGATCGCAGGCACGGGTCGATGTCTCAAAGGCGCCTGACATCCCCCGCCGGCCCTTGGCGCGGCGCTTCTTGTCGGACGCTGCCGAGATATTGAAGCCGAAAGGATCGGGTCTTGTCATTTCCTGGCCCTGGACATTTCCGTTTCACGAGTCGGGGTCCAGAGTTTAGGCTTTTTCGCGCCACGTTGAAGGGGGCAACGCGAAAAAAAGCATCCGCGTCGCCGCCGCATGCGATATTTGGCGCGAAACCGGGAATTCGGGTGCGCCAGGGTCCGGGCGCCGAAGCCCGGTCAGTTCGCCATGCGTACCGGCTGCGCCGCGCCGGTCTGAACCGAGGACAGGTTCGGGCGCATCCCCGGACGCCGCTTGGCGACCACGCGGCGCGGGCGGATATTCGCTTCGGCCGCAGGTTCCGGCGCCACTTCAACCAGCCTTGGTCCGGTCATTGCGCGGCGAAACACCATGACATCGTGATAGGTTGTCGAATGCAGGAACAGAAACCTGCGTTTGCGGACTGGCAGCCTGTCGGTCCGAAGGTATTCCCATCCGCCCCCGGCCAGCAGGTTTACCTCGCTGTCCATGGATGCCGGCAACTCATTCCAGTCATTCACAAGCCGATCCTCTCGGCTTACCTGCCGAGGGGCAGGCATAAATTTATATTCAAACATCTTAGTCCCCCACCAAGAGCTTCAGCTTGGGAAGAGGGCCGCGCGCGCGCAAGTCAAATGTGTCCAAACTGCGGCGCGGATATGTGCAAAATCGGGCGCAACCGTCTTGTGTGTCTTTTAACCGTCTGAAAAATAATGGAAAAAATAATCGCCCCTGACGCGCCCATGCAGGTTTCGGCTATCAACGCGGCGCTGACAAAAGGTCTGTGCAGGTCGAATTGTCCTTCCGCCCGTCACAGTCGCAAAAACGGTGCGCGCGCGACTCGCCGGGCCCGCTCGGGGCGCGGCGCTATTCCGCGTCGGCTTTCGTGCCGGTCTTCACGCCGACCGACGGGGCCGGTACCGGTGGCGCGGCCTCCGGTTCGGCCTTCGAGGCCCGGATCGTCGGCGTCTTGCCCGCTGTTGCCCTGGTCTCGATCTTGCGTTCGGCTTCTCCGGCATCGGCTGCTTTGACGCGACGGAAAATCAGCAAGCTTCGATAGACCGTCGCCCGCCTTGTCAGCCCGCTGCGCTCGCTCGACGGCAATGTGTCGGTGCGCTGGTATTCCCAGCCATCCTTGCCAAGCGAATTCAGGATTTCGGCGACGGTCTGGGCAAAGCGTTCCTCGGGGGTTTTCGCGCCCTTGACCTTGTCGGCCCGCTCGGGTGCAGGCACCACCTTGTATTCGAACTGTTGCATTCCAGATCTCGCCTCCGGCTTGCCAAAGCCAGTGCCAGTTAGACCATGACCCGTCTTGGGGCAAGAAAAGAGTTGGCCGGGCCACCCGCGATATCGGTCTTCCGCCGAAGGCCGGGGTGCGGAAACAGAAAGGCCGGGCGCTGGCCCGGCCTTTCCAGAAGGGGTCTTCTCGGTTTCAGGCCTTGCGGCGCCGACGCAGGGCGGCGATGCCGCCAAGACCGGCGATCAGCATCAGCCCGGCGGCCGGAAGCGGAACCGGTGCGATACCGATGCCAGCCAGCGCGCCATCGGCAAAGCCGACATTGTCGTTCGACGAAAGGACCGTGAAGAAAATCTCGGTCACGGAAATCGGCCCGAAGGTCGCGCCGACAAAGCCCGGAGCGCCGGAACCCGCGACATCGGTCGCGAAGAGCGAGATGATCGGGAAGCCGCCGTTGATCGAGGCCTGACCGATTTCAAGCGAGCTCTGGTCCTTGGCGACGAAAAGATCGAGGAAATAGATCGCGTCCACCATCACGGCCGAGCTGAACGAGACCTTGATCCATTCCTGCCGCTTGCCGTTGAAGTTCGTGATCTCGTCGTCATGCGCGCCAACACCGTAGCCGTCCGTCTGGAACGACAGGCCGGTGCCGGACGGAGCCGAGTTTCCGTCAAACGCCTGCGAATTGTTCAAAATACCGCTCGCCGTCATGGTCCAGGTCACATTGCCGTTGAACAATGTGCCGGTGTGCCCGGTCGACGCGCTGGTAAAATCGATCACATATGCACTGGACGCAGAGGCCCCGAGTGCCATGGTGATCCCGGCAATGGCGCCGGCGACCCATTTCATACCCAACATAACCACCCCTTCAAGTGTTCCGAAATTCAAATACAAACCCAAGGACGACAATATCACAACTCCCGGCGGACGGAACACAGAATCGCCACATTCCTCCGGTTTTTCGGCTCGGGAGCACAATCTGCAACCTAAGGTTGTTCAAACCTGACGAGTTAGGAACACTGGGCAGCTCCGAGCGGTATTGTTGCCAATTCATGAAAAAAGATCGATCATGGCCGGACGCTAATCGACGGATTTTGCTGATTTTGTTTCATGCGCCGCGCCAGTTGGCCGCGCCGGGTGGAGCCCGCAGGGGGAAACGGCTAGCTGTTGATTTCGGGTTTTTGATCGCAGGGCACAGAACGGACAGCAGATGATTCCCAGCCACGCGGTGATCATTCCGCATTTCAATGACACGGCCCGTTTGCGGCGCTGCCTCGGGGCGCTGTTCGCGCCCGGCATCGGCACGGCCGAGGTGGTGGTCGTCGACAACGGTTCGACCGAACCGACAGGCTGGGTGTCTGCGGACTTTCCGGCGGTGCGGCTGCTGCATGAACCCATGAAGGGCGCCGCGAATGCCCGCAATCGCGGGGTGGCCGAAACAACCGCGCCGTGGGTGTTCTTTCTCGACGCCGATTGCGTGCCGGCACCGGACTGGCTTTCGGCCGCGCAGGCGGGATGCGGCGCCGCCGATATCGTCGGCGGCGCGATCGATGTCTTCGACGAGACGCCGCCGCCGCGCAGCGGCGCGCAGGCCTTCGAGACGGTCTTTGCCTTCAACTACCGGGATTATATCGAGAAAAAGCACTTTTCGGTCACCGCCAACCTTTTGACATCGCGGACTGTCTTCGATGCGGTGGGGCCGTTCATCGACGGGCTGTCGGAAGATGCCGAATGGTGCCTTCGTGCCCGCGCCAAGGGCTTTCGCATAGCGCTGGACGAAAACCTTCGCGTCAGCCATCCGACCCGGTCGGACATGCCGGCACTCGACCGCAAGTGGCGCCGGATCACGCGCGAGATGTTCGCATTGCACCAGACCCGCCACCCGGGGCTGACCGGGCGTGTGCTCTGGGCGGCGCGGGCACCGGTCGTGGCGCTGAGCGCACTCGCCCATCTGCCGAAACTCGTCGCCAGCCCGCGGCTGTCGGGCGGCGCGGAACGGGCCAGCGGGGCGGCGGCCCTTATCTCGATGCGGTGCCGCCGCGCCTGGTGGATGCTGCGCCAGGCATTTGGCGGACAGATCTGAAACGAAAACGCCCCGCCGGTGTGGCGGGGCGCATGTTCAGGATCGCGATGACATCCGCTCAGAAGCTTTCATAGGCTCCGATATCGGGGGCCTTGCCCCTCGGGCGCAGCACGCCTGCGATGTCATCCGCGGGTGCGTATTTCGCATTCCCGGTATTCGCGCCGTTCGAGGTCGACTTCAGCGAATAGTCGAATTGCGCAATCGACGCGAACTCGGCACCCGGGCTTTTCACGATGACGTTGTCGGTGACCAGAATATTGCGGGTCGGATCGGTGATCGACTTGATATTCGTCGCCATGTTGTTGGCGATGGTGACGTTGTTCGACAAGGTCCCGTTCTTGTGCGGCGCGACCTTGATCCACGGGTAACGGTCGGCCTTGCCAAGCGCGCTGATCACCGTGTTGTTCACGATCTGCGAATTCAGCGCACCGGCGATGGTGATGCCGTGATAGGCGCGGCTGATGATCACGTTGTTCCGCACGATGATGCCGTCGAACATCCCGTCGAACATCCCCACGCCCTGAAGCTTGCAGCGCAAGGGATTGCTGGCGCTCGACACCCATTCGAAGAACTTGTTGTCCTCGATGGTCAGGTTGTGGACGGTTCCCGTCCCCGGCTTGCCGGTCGGCCCGCGCGAAAACGACTGGAAGGCATCGGCATGGTTCTTGTTGATCTGGAAGCAGTTCTGCACCTTGTTGCGGCGGATGATGGAGTTGTCGCCAAGGGCGCGCATGCCGTCCCCGGCAAAGCCATCGACGATGTTTTCCTCGATCAGGGCGTTGCCGCCAAGGCTGAGAATGCCGTGGTAAAGACCCGTCAGGCGGTTTTTCGTGACCGAGATATTGGTGCCGTCCACCTGAAATCCGACGCGCTGGTTGGCCAGCCATTCGGTCTGCGACCAGCTCATGTAATTGCCTGAATTCGCGACGGCGCGAACATCAAGCCCGGTAAAGTTGATATCCCTGGTATTGGTATAGCTGCGGATCAGCGCGCCGCTTCCGGCATTCGCCGACGTCGCCCAGACCTTGAGCCCGTTGAACGTCACGTTGCTCGAATTCATCACCAGGATCGAATCCGCCTGGGCGGTCTGGCCCGAAACCGGCGCGATCAGCACCGGAGAGGTGAATTTCATGTCCTTGACCACGATCGGGCCATGATAGCCGTCCATCAGGAAAATGCGGTCGCCGCCGTTGACCTGACCGGAAGCCATCAGCGCATCGAAGCTGCCCCAGGTGCTTCCGCCGGCAGTCGTCCCGCCGCCCGTGGTCGTCCCGCCCGTCGAGGTTCCGCCGGTAGAAGTGCCGCCCGTCGAGGTTCCGCCAGTTGAAGTGCCGCCAGTCGAAGTGCCGCCAGTCGAAGTGCCGCCGGTAGATGTCCCGCCGGTGGACGTTCCCTCTGTGGACGTCCCGCCCGTTGCGGTTTCGCCGGCGGTGGTCGCGCCCGACGTATCCGTCGAACCCGTCGTGTTCTTCCGGCCCTTTTTCTTCCGGGCCTTGACCCATTTGCCTGCGGTCGAAACCTCGGTGGTCGCGGCAGAGCGGAACTGCACATCGCCGCTCGTGCCCTCGTCCGCCGTGGTTTGGTCGGTGCCTTCCGGATTTTGGTCGGTGCCTTCCGGATAAAGCAGCGGATCGGTCGTCGCCTGCAACGAAATCGATGAAAGCGGCGTACCCCCGACAGGGCCTGCGGTCTGCGGTTTGACATAAAAATCCGCCGCTTCAGCCGGCACGCCGATAAGCGCCGCGCCGAGGCTTCCGATCAGCAGAGAGCGGACGAGTTGCATTGGAATTTCCTTCGTTCGATGAGTGGTATCGCTGTTTCGAAGAATGCGGTGCAACATGGCAAAGATGGGGCGCAAATGTAGTCTGTCTGTGTCTCAGTTGATGAATCCACCGGGTTTTTTCAATGAATCGTTAACCAGATCGGCGTCAATCCGCTGTTTTTCACGTTTGTTCGGTTTCGGCCGACGAAACAGTTTGCGCGCCGGCGGTCCCGGGCAGCGCGCGCCGGCTTGCGGTCATGTTAAGCGTTCTTGGCAAGAATTGCCCGTCCCGATCCGGTGCCCTGCCGGCACTCCATTCTCGGGATTGGCCAAACGCCTGTCAGGGGCCGGGCATCGCGGTCGGGTCTGTCGGCCCGCCTTGACCCGGCCCGGTTCAGGCACGAACGGGATGATAAGACATGGACAAATTTTCCGACTATCCAACCAGCCTCACGGCGCCCGCCCGCGACGCGCTCGCGGTGACACCAAATGACGCGACGGATCTTTCGATCCTGCCGCGCGCCCTTTTCGTCGGTCAGACCGGCAACGTCTCGGCGCGGCTTGCCGGCGGTGGAACGGTCGTGTTCCAGAACGTCCAGGCAGGATCGCTTCTGCCGGTGCGCGCCCTCGGCATCAACGCGACCGGGACGACCGCGACGGGGATCGTCGCGCTCTGGTAAGGGCAGGGGCCGCGCGAACCGGGCGCGGCGGACGGCAAATCGGCAAAGGCAAAAGGGCGCCGCAGGTCTTCTGCGGCGCCCTTTTCGGTCTTGTGGCCGGTCAGCCGGCCGGGCTCAGGTCGCGTTCGCGCCAAGCTTCCAGCTGTCGGCATTCGCCACGCTCGCCGGGCCGGTGATCTGCTTGAACGGCGCCCCGGCAGGTGCGGCACCGGTCGCGGTTGCCGAATGCCAGACCCGCAGATACTCCACTTCGCCCTCGAATTGCGGCGTGCCCGAATTGCGCGCCAGAAAACTCAGCGCGCGCGTGCTTTGGAACAGGCCGTTGCCGGTCGCGGTAAAGGCCATCGTATCGGCAAGGACGCCGTTGATCATGATCCGGTGAACCGCCGTCGCCTGATTGGCCGAACAGACCAGATCGTACCAGACGTTCGGGACCAGCCCCGCATTGAAGACATAGTTCTGCAACATCTTCGCGCCGGTGCCATCCTCGATCGTGATGCGCAATCCGCCGCTGTTGTTCAGCTCGACGTCGAAGCCTGTCGACGATTGCGAAAACAGCATGCTCGTCGTCGCGGGCAATGCCGAAAACCGGATCCGCGCCGCGAAGGTGATGGCGCTCGTGCCCGCGGGGACGTTCGCGGGGTTGACGAAATAGGGGCCGGTGGCCGAGGTGTGAAAGCTGGGCGCGCCCGCGGGCAGGGTATTGGTCAGCGCCGCCGGCGATGGCAGCGGCCGGACCGAGATTCCGCCGACATCGGCAAGCCCGACATCGACAACCGGAAGGTTCTTCCAAAGCCCGGCCGGAAAATCCTGCGGGAATTTCAGGCTGCCCGTCGCCCCGCCTTCGCCGAAGGTGATCGCATCGGCATTCGTGAAGACGCCCGAATTCGGCAGGATGCGGACGCGCCCGGCGACGATCTGGGTGTTTCGCGCCGGCACACCGTTGATCTGGAACCCGACCACCGTCGTCCAGTGGGAATATGTGGTGCCCAACGGCGCCTCGGCGCGTTGCAGCCTTGTGGTCGTCACCGGCCCGGCCGAGGACCAGACCTCGACCCAGGCGCCGGACGGCTCCCACAGGGACGTGTCGAAGACAGGCACCGTCCACCCCGCCAGCCCGGCCGATTTCAGGATCGCATGCGCGGTCAGGCGGGCAAAGCGCTGGGCGCCGTCGGGGGTGTTTCCGGCCGGGTGTTCCTGATCGGTCCAGCTTCCCGCGCCGTCGTCGTATCCGTTGACATAGGCCATGGGCTCGGAGCCGAGCGGCAGGAACATCGTCGCATCCGGCAGGGCCAGCATCGCGCGCCAGCTTTGGCGCACGGCCTCGCGGTTCTGCATCTTCGGGTTGGCGGCGCCGCCGGTGAAATGGGTCGCGTCCTGATGGTCGGCCGCGATGTCCACCCGATGCGGCCCGTAGGGCGCCCATTTGGTATGGGCATAGTCGTAAAGCTCGCCGAACCAGTGATCGGCGTGATAGCTGCCGCCGGGATGCACGATGTCGGTCGGAAAGCTGACCGGGGCCCCGGCCGTCGTCTTGCCCGAGAAAAGCGGAAACAGCGCCGCGGCGTAATTGGACCCGAGATTGCCCGGCGCCGCGAACCACGACATCGCCGCGATGCCCACCTTCTGCCCGTCGGCCGTGGCGAAGTCATGCAGGGCCTTGTCATTGGCCCACATCCGCCCGGCATTGCTGTCATTGACCAGCTCGCGCGGGTCGGTCCCCGGCACGGTGTGAAAGATCAGCGCGAATTTCTCGCCGGGCCGCGCGGTGATCAGCGTTCCGGCCATCGCCGCCACCGCCGCCGTAACGGGCTGCGCGTTCGAAACATGCGTGACCGCGGGCGTGGCGGCGGCGCCCTGAATGATCTGCACCGCCTCCGGGTCCGAAACCGCCGGCGGGGTGGTGTTGTCGTAAAAGCCCGAGATGATGCGGTCCGGCTCGGACTGGCCCCATATGGCGATGACATGGCCGACACCAAAGCGTGTCGCCGCCTGATTGGTAATGCCGGGGTTCGCCTTCAGCCGCACCTCGACCCGAAACCACGATGCCGAACGCGGCGCCGTGATCGTGCCGGTCCAGTTTCCGCCGCCATCGGCGGTTCCGGCATCGACCCATGCCGTCGTGGTCGCGCCGCCGTCGTCCAGCGACAGGGCCCGGGCCTGAACCACCTCGCCCGCGGTCGCCGTACCGACAAGCGGAATATCCGCCACTGCCCGGCCGAATGCCGCCCCGCTGTCAAATAGCACGCGGTCGCGCGAAAACCCGGCGACGGCGACGGCGCCGCTGGGGGGAGGCACCGAAACGCCCGGCCGCGTCCGCGGCTGCGTTGTTGATATGGCGGAGAGTGATAACATCGTCAGATCCCGTCGGTTATGAAAAGCGCCGCAGGTCCGGCGGCGCGCAGGCGCTGGCAATGCGGCGATCCTCTGGATAATTGTGCCGGCCCGCGCATTGGCGCCCGGCCCAAAGACGGGCCGGATCGCCCGCACTCCTTCCGGCAAGGCGCTGCCAGCATAAACGGAACCGGCCGGGCGTTGCGTCCATCCGGGTTCCGTCGCGCGCCGGATCAAGACCGGGTCAACACCCGGTGCGCGGGTGAAATCGAACCGGAGCGGCCCGGATTCGACGGATTGTTTTTGCCTTGTGAACAGTCCGGCACCCCGGCAGCCATTACCGCGGCGCGCCCTGCGATGCTTTGCCGCGCGATCCGGCCGCGCCCCCATTCCGATTGCCGGGGGGATGCGCTTTGCGTTATGGTTGCGCCTCGAACAAGGCAGCAGGACCCGTCGACCCTTGTCTGTAAGCACGATAGAAGCCGGCTATCCCAGCCAGGCCCGCCCGTCCGGGCGCGCGGCCAGCGACAGGGCAAGCCTGCATCCGCTTGTCTGGCTCTATCTGATCGCCGTGATCATTCCCTTCGGCTTCAACCTCGGTTCGGTCACCATGACCGGGCTTCGCCTCGTTCTGCTGATCACGATCGTTCCGACAACGCTCCGGGTCCTTTCCGGGCAATGCGGCCGGGTCTACCCCGTCGATATCCTTTTCGGCCTCCATGTGATCTGGTGCGCGATCGCGCTGACGGTCACCTCGCCGCATGTGGCGCTTGAAAACGTGGGCGCCACGACGACCGAGTTTCTTGGCGGCTACATGCTCGCACGGAACTTCATCCGGACGCGGGGCGACATGATCGCGCTGATCCGCGCGCTTTTGATCCTTGTGCTCCTGTCGATGCCGCTTGCCCTTGCCGAGGCGCGCAGCGGCGTGGCCTATATTCCCAAGTTCATCGACGATCTGCCGGTCCTGAATTCGGTGGCGCAGGTCAACATCCCCAAACGGATGGGGCTGGAACGGGCGCAGGTCTTTTTCAGCCATCCGATCCATTACGGGCTGTTCTGTTCGCTGGCCCTGTCGATGACCTATGTCGGGTTGCGCGGCCTGATGTTCGGCGCGGCGCGCTTTGTCAGCATGGCGGCCATATTCCTCGGCGTCTTCCTGTCGCTGTCCAGCGGCGCCTTGCTCGCCTCGCTTCTCCAGATCGGGCTGATTGCCTGGTCGGTGATCTTCCGAAAGTACGAAAAGCGCTGGCTGTACCTGCTTTTGCTTTTCGCTACGGCCTATGTGACCATCGACCTGCTGTCGAACCGCACGCCGATCAAGGTGCTGATGAGCTACGCGACGTTTTCGGCCCACACCGCCTACTGGCGCGGGATCATCTTCGAATGGGGCATGCTGAACGTTCGCGCCCACCCGATCTTCGGCCTCGGCTACTCGAAATGGGTCCGCCCCAGCTTTGTTCGCAGCGGCAGCGTCGACAATTTCTGGCTGGCCACCACGATGCGCTACGGCGTTCCGGGCTTCCTTTTCCTCGCGGCGGGATATCTCGACGCGATCCTGCGCATCGGCCGCAAGAAGATCGTGGGCGACGAAAGGCTGTCGAACCTCAGACTGGCATGGATGATCACCTTTACCGGCCTCAGCTTCACCCTTGCGACCGTCCATATCTGGTCGGCGATCTACTCGCTCGTGTTCTTCATGCTCGCCGCCGGGCTGTGGATCGCGGATGAACCGGTCGCCGGGCTGAAGGCCGACCTGCCCGATGCCGATGCCGATGCCGATGCCGCGCCAACCCGCTCCGGGCTGGCCTGGGCGCGGGCCGGGGGGGGCGAAGGCAGCCCGCCGCTTTCCCGCAGCCGGAAAGGGCGGGATCCGGAACTCCGGCGCGTCCACGAACCGGCGGCATCCCCCGATCCGGATCGGGCCGGGGCGGCCTCCCACCGTTACACAAGGTTTCCCGCAGATGACGATCCAGCGGCTTGAAACCGGCATACCCGCCGCCATCGGCACGCGGCCCGGCGGGGGCGGGGCCTCGGTGGCCACGGCTTTCACCGGGACGATCCGCGCCCTTTTCCCCGTGCCCTGCGTCGGCGCCGGCGTCGCCGCAACCTGCCGGTCGATCCTGACGGCCAGCGCCGGTCATTTCCCGCTGGAGCTTTTTACCGCGCGGGTCGACAGGGCCGAAGCGCTGCCCTTTGCCTGCCGCCATGCGCTTGGCCCGGCAATGCGGACCCTGCCCTACGTGGCGACCTCATGGCTGGGCCAGCCCCGGCTTGTGGAAAGCTACCTGTCCGCCATCGCCCCGGGCGATCTGGCCTATCTCTGGCCCTCGACACCGCTTGCCGTCTACCGGGAACTTGCCCGGCGCGGCATCCTGATCGCGGTCGAGTCGCTGAACACAAGGATGGAGGTGGCCAAGCCGGTTCTGGATGCCGCCTATGACCGTCTGGGCCTGCCGCCCGATCACGGGATCACCCCGGCCCGGATCGCCGAACAGAACGAACGCCACGCGCTCGCCTCGGCGATCTTCTCGCCCAGCCCGGCCACCGACGCCGCCTTCGCCGGAACCGCGCTTGCCGGCCGGGCGGTCCCGGCAAGCTACGGCACATGGATACCGAATTCCCTTGGCCCGCGCGCGCCGCGCGCGCCGGGGCAGCCGGTGACGTTCCTCTTTCTGGGGACGGCCTGCATCCGCAAGGGCATCCATCACCTTCTCGCCGCGTGGCGGGACGTTCCGGCCACCGCGCATCTGCGCATTGTCGGCCGCGTCGAACCCGCCGTCGCCCGGCTCTTCGCCGATGTCCTGGCGCAGGAAAACGTGACCTGCGCGGGGTTTTCCCGCAATGTCTCGGCCGAACTCGCATCGGCCGATGTCTTGGTCCTGCCCTCGCTGGAGGAAGGCGATCCCATCGCCACTTACGAGGCCGCGGCACATGGGCTTGCCGTCATCGCCTCGCCCGCCGGGGCAGGCCGGATCGGCGCCGAGACCGGCGCCATCGATATCGTGGCCCCGCATGATCGCGATCAGCTGCGCGACATGATCGCGAGGTTCGCCGGTTCGGAAGAGCTGCGCCGCCATCGCGGGCAAAGCGCGCGGGCGGCGGCCCTGCTTTACGACTGGTCGCTTGCCGGACCGCAACGCTTCTCGCGCCTGTCCGAGGCCCTGTCCAGCCGCTGACCAAGGTGCAGGTCCCCCCGGTCGCCCGCCAGTTCCATCTGGCGCTGGCGCTCGCGAAACCGCTCGCGCTGGGTTTCGGAATAGTCATCCTTGCAGGCCGGGCACGCCACGCCTTCCTCAAAGTCGGGATGCGCGCGGTCGGCGGCGCCGATGGGCCGGCGGCAGGCATGGCACAGCCCGTGCTGCCCCTCTTTCAGCCCGTGACCGACGCTGACGCGCTGATCGAAGACAAAGCATTCGCCCTGCCAAAGGCTCTCGGATGCGGGCACGTCCTCAAGGTATTTGAGGATGCCGCCCTTCAGGTGGTAAACCTCGCTTACACCTTCCCTCAGCAGGAAATTCGTCGATTTCTCGCAGCGGATGCCGCCGGTGCAGAACATCGCCACCCGCTTGTTGCCAAAGCGCCCGGCATTGTCGCGCCACCACTGCGGAAAGTCCCGAAAGCTTTTCGTGCCGGGATCGATCGCGCCCTCGAACGTCCCGATCGACACCTCGTAATCGTTGCGCGTGTCGATCACCACGACATCCGGGGCGCGGATCAGCGCATTCCAGTCCCCGGGTGCCACATAATGGCCCGTCCCCGCGCGCGGGTCGATCTCCGGCTCGCCCATCGTCACGATTTCGCGCTTGAGCCGCACCTTCATGCGCCCGAACGGCATCTCGGCGGCCGTGCTTTCCTTCCAGTCAAGCCCGGCACATCCGGGCAGGGCCCGGATATGGGCCAGCACCGCGGCAATCCCCGAAGGGCTGCCCGCGATGGTGCCGTTGATCCCTTCCCGGGCAAGCAGCAAGGTGCCACGCACGCCCGAGGCCTCGCATGTCGCCAGAAGCGGCGCGCGCAGCGACGCCGGGTCGGCGAAGGCGGTGAACTGGTAGAGGGCGGCGACCTTGATCATGCCGGTGTGATAGGCGGTGCGGGCGGGCAGGGCAAGCGCTGGCGCAAGGCGCACCGCCCCGGTTTCAACCCGGCATTGACCTTGGCCCGACCGCGTCCTAGCAACAGGTAGACACAGCGAAAGGCAACGCCATGCGCCCCGATACCCATGCCCTGATCGTCATCGACATCCAGAATGATTTCTGTCCGGGCGGCGCCCTTGCCGTCGCCGGGGGCGATCAGATCGTCGACCGGGTCAACGCGCTGATACGAAAGTTCCCGGTCCGCGTCCTGACACAGGACTGGCACCCCGCCGATCATACGAGCTTTGCCGCCAACCATCCCGGCGCCGCGCCCTTCAGCGTGACCACCATGCCCTATGGCCCGCAGGTGCTCTGGCCCACGCATTGCGTTCAGGGCACGGCGGGGGCCGCGTTCCACGCCGATCTGGACGCCGATGCCGCCGATCTCGTCATCCGCAAGGGCTTTCGCCCGGGGATCGACAGCTATTCCGCGTTCTTCGAGAACGATCACAAGACGCCGACCGGCCTTGAGGGCTATCTCAGGACGCGCGGCGTCACCGATCTGACGCTTGTCGGCCTCGCGACGGATTTCTGCGTCGGCTATACGGCCATCGACGCGGCCGGGCTTGGCTTCAACGTGACGGTGCTGGAAGGCGCCTGCCGGGCGATCGACCTTGACGGCTCGCTGGACGCGGCACAGGGAAAGATGCGCGCCGCCGGCGTTGTGCTGGCCGAATAGGCCTGTCTGCCTTTCGTTAACCTGCCCTGTGCTAGACCGGTCCCGTATCGAACGGCCACAGGGTTGAAACTTGACCGGTACCGAAGGATCCAGTCGCGTCATGTGCGCGGCCAGCCAGCAGCGCGAATTCGAAATTCGCACGAGCGTGGATGGCTTGTTCCTTCGCTATTGCCGGGCGCGCTATCGCCGCTTGCTCAAACGCCAATGGATGACCGCCATCGCGGCGCTCGGGCTGGCCGCCGCCGGCCATGCCGGATACGGGCTTTTATGCGCCGTGCTCGTGGTTGGCGGGGAACTGGTGGACGGTGCCGCCATCCGCGCCATCAGCCTGCGCTACCCCGAAGGCCGCGTGCCCGCATCCGCCCGCCGGCTCGCATTGGTCACCAGCGTCATTCAGGGGGTGTCCGTCGCGGCCAGCGCCGCCGCCGTCTGGATCGGGATCGGGACGACCAGCGCGGCGATCTACGCCACCACGTTCCTTTTCGGCACCGCGGTGAATGCCGGCATCATCCGGCCCTATTTCCGGGCCGGCGCGGATGCGCGCGTCGGCATCTATCTCGCCAGCCTCGTCGCCCTTGTTTCGCGCGACATCCTTCTGACCGCGCAGACCGGCCGGGCGGTCAGCGATCAGGTGCTGATGATCATCGCCATCGCCGCGCTCTGCTCGATCGCGGCGCTCTTCATCCAGTTCGTCGTGCGATCCCACGCCCATCGCCAGCAGGCCGAACTTGCGCTGCTGACCGGGAACCAAAGGCTGGAAGCCTCGCGCGAGGAGCTGATCGCCAAGGAACGCGCGGCCCGGCGCCTCGCCCTTGTTGCGCGCCATGCCAATGACAGCGTGATCATCACCGATGCCGAAGGGCTTATCGAATGGGTCAACGATACCTTTGTCCGCATGACCGGCTTCACCCTTGAAGAGGTGAAGGGAAGGAACCCCGGAGATGTGCTGAACGGTGACGCGACCGATCCCGTTGCCACGGCCGAAATCGAAACCGCCCGGCAAACCGCACGCCCGGCCCGGGTCGAGATCCTGAACCGCCGGAAGGACGGCGGGGCGCTCTGGATCGAAACCAGCCTGACGCCTGTCTTTGACAAGGACGGGCGCCATCAGATGACCATCGCGGTCGAGCGTGACATTTCCGAAGCCAAGGAGCGCGAGGCAGAGCTTGCCCAGGCCCGTGTCGCGGCCGAAGAGGCGGCGCAGGCCAAGTCACGCTTCCTTGCCACGATGAGCCATGAGATCCGCACACCGATGAACGGTGTCATCGGCACGGCTCAGCTTCTGGCCGAAACCCGGCTGGACGAGGACCAGCGGCACTATGTCGATCTGATCGTCGATTCCGGCCAGGCCCTTCTGACGATCATCAACGACATTCTCGATCTGTCGAAACTTCAGGCGGGCCGGCTTCAGATCGACCCGCGCCCCTTCGACATCGCGGCCTGTCTTTCGGCATCGGCCGAAATCCTCGCCCCGATGGCGCAAGGCCGCGGCATAGCCCTTGCGGTTGAGGTGGCGGAAGCGCCCGCGCCCCTCTTGGGCGACAGCGGCCGCCTTCGCCAGATACTGATCAACCTGATCGGCAATGCCGTGAAATTCACGCCCGAAGGGCGCGTCGACGTGCGAATGTCTGTCCGCGAGGCGGGCGATGTGGTGACGGCCGAAATCTCGGTTGCCGATACCGGCATCGGAATTGCGGCCGACCGGCTGGACGTTGTCTTTGACACCTTTACCCAGGCCAATGACGGGATCAGCCGCAATTTCGGCGGGACCGGGCTCGGCCTTGCGATCTCGCGTCTCCTCGCGCGTGAGATGGGCGGCGACATCGTGGCCCGCTCCGAACTGGGCAAAGGCTCGGTGTTCACGCTTACGCTGCCCTTCGCCCGTGCCGGGGATCAGCGCCCCGCCTTGCCCGCCGCCGACACGAAGGCTCTGCCCTCCAGCCTCGACGGCAAGCGCCTGCTGATCGCCGACGACAATGCGACCAACCGCATGGTCGTCGGCCGCATGCTGGCCGGTCTGGGGCTTGACCTGGCCTTCGCGGCCGATGGCGCCGCCGCGGTCGAGGCCCATGGCTCGACGGCGGCGGACCTCATATTGATGGATGTATCGATGCCGGTTCTCGACGGTCTTGACGCCACAAGGGAAATCCGCCGGCGCGAGGCGGCGGGCGGATCCGGCCGCTGCCCGATCATCGCGCTGACCGCGAATGCCTTTGCCGAAGACCGCGAAACCTGCCTTGCGGCCGGGATGGATGACTTTCTGACCAAGCCGATCCGCAAGGACGAACTGATCGCCTGTATCCGCGCCAATCTTGGCGGAACGCCTTCGGTTGCGAAAGCCGCCGGATTTTGATCTGTTGCCCGCCAGTGCATCTGGCGCGCCAAGACAACGGGGGCTTTCATGGTCGATATCGCGACACGGGTCTACAATCATGCCTGGAAGATCGATCCGATCGTGCGGTCCCTGATCGACACCGATTTCTACAAGCTTCTGATGTGCCAGTCGGTGCAGCGCAGCCACCCCGGCACGCAGGTCACCTTCAGCCTGATCAACCGCTCCACCCGCATTCCGCTTGCCCGCCTGATCGACGAAGGCGAATTGCGCGAACAGCTCGACCATGTCCGCTCGCTGTCCCTGGCGCGCGGCGAAAGCACATGGATGCGCGGCAACACCTTCTACGGCAAACGCCAGATGTTCTCGCCCTCGTTCATGGAATGGTTCGAGGGGCTGCGTCTGCCCGCCTATCACCTCGAACGCCGCGACGATCAGTATGAGCTGACCTTCGAAGGCAACTGGCCCGAAGTCATGCTGTGGGAAATCCCCGCGCTTGCGGTCCTGATGGAACTGCGCTCGCGCGCGGTGCTGGCCACGCTCGGCAAATTCGAACTTCAGGTGCTTTACGCCCGCGCGATGACCCGGCTTTGGGAAAAGATCGAACGCCTGCGCGCCATCAAGGGGCTGAAGATCGCCGATTTCGGCACCAGGCGGCGCCACAGCTTTCTCTGGCAGGACTGGTGCGTTCAGGCCATGGCCGAAGGGCTGGGCGATGCCTTCATCGGCACGTCGAACTGCCGCATCGCCATGCGCCGCGATATCGAGGCCATCGGCACCAATGCGCATGAACTGCCCATGGTCTATTCCGCCCTTGCCGATGACGATGCCGAACTGGCCCGCGCGCCCTACAAGGTGCTCGAGGACTGGCATGAGGAACATGACGGCAACCTGCGCATCATCCTGCCCGACACTTACGGCACCGAAGGCTTTTTGTCGCGGGCGCCCGACTGGCTTGCAGGCTGGACCGGCATCCGCATCGACAGCGGCGATCCTGCCGCCGGGGCCGAAACCGCGATCCGCTGGTGGACCGAACGGGGCGAGGATCCGAAGCAGAAGCTGATCATCTTCTCCGACGGTCTCGACGTCGACAAGATCGAGGAACTGCACAGCCGGTTCGCCGGGCGCGCCAAGGTCTCTTTCGGCTGGGGCACGCTTCTGACCAACGATTTCCGCGGCCTGGTCCCGGACGATGCCCTCGCCCCCTTCAGTCTGGTCTGCAAGGCGGTCGCGGCCGATGGCCGGCCGACCGTGAAACTCTCGGACAACCCCAACAAGGCCATGGGCCCGGCCGACCAGATCGACCGCTACAAGCGGGTCTTCGGCGTCGGCGCGCAACAGAAACTCGACGTGATCGTCTGAAAGGCCCGCCATGTCCGAACTGCCTCATCACCACACGCCTTCGGGCAAACCCCGCGCAAGGGGCATCGGCATCGCTGTCGAAGGTCAGCCCGGCCCCCTGAACGCCATCACCGACGTTCCCGGTGTCGCGGTCGGCTATACGACCCTGATCGAGGGGCAGGGGTCCCTTGATGTCGGCAAGGGTCCGGTCCGCACCGGGGTGACGGCGATCCTTCCGCGCCCCGTCGACAGGGTCCAGCTTCCCGTCTTTGCCGGCTATCACAGCTTTAACGGCAATGGCGAACTGACCGGCGTGCATTACATCGCCGAGGCGGGCAAGTTCGCCCTGCCGGTCACCATCACCAACACCCATTCCTGCGGGCTGACCCGTGACGCCACGATCCGCTGGGCCGTCAACCGCTTTGCCCGCCGCTTTGACGATGATTTCGCGCTGCCCGTGGCGGCCGAAACCTATGACGGCTTCCTGAACGACATCAACGGCTTTCACGTCACCGACGCGCATGTCTTCGCGGCGATCGACAGCGCGGCCGGCGGCCCGGTCGAGGAAGGCAGCGTCGGCGGTGGCACCGGCATGAAATGCTTTGGCTTCAAGGCCGGGTCGGGCACCGCCTCGCGCCGCGTGCCCTATGGCGGGCAGTCCTATACGCTCGGGGCCTTCGTGCAGGCCAATTTCGGCTTTCGCGGCGATCTGACCATTCTCGGCCGCCGCCTCGGCGCGGCCTTTGACGATGTGGTGATGAAGAACGCCCACCGCGATTTCGCCCTGTCTTCCATCATCGCCGTCCTTGCCACCGATGCGCCCTTCCTTTCGCACCAGCTGCGCCGCATCGCCCAACGCGCCACCGTCGCGGTGTCGCGCATGGGCGGGATCGGGCGGCACGGGTCGGGCGACCTCTTTCTTGCCTTCTCGACCGCGAACACCGCGATCAGCGGCGGGGCCGGGCAAGCGCTGCTGACCGCCGCCTTCGTGCCGGACGAGGATATCGACCCCTTCTTCGAGGCGGCGGCGCAAGCGGTCGAGGAAGCCATTCTCAACAGCATGATCGCCAATGCCGACATGGAAGGGCGCGACGGCAACTTCGTGCCCGCCATCCCGCATGACCGGCTCCGCCTCGCGCTGGGCCTGCGGGGCTAGGGCATCGCGCCGCCGCCGCCGGCCCCCCCCCCCATGCGGGCCGGATTCTTCTTGCAAGGGTCCATCGCGCCGCGCTAGCCATCGGGATGACCAATCCGGCCCCGCCCCTGTCGCGGCTGCCGTCCCCGCCTGCGATCCGAAAGGAACCTCACATGCAGTTTTCGCCCATGCTCGACCGTCTCGCGGGGCTTGGCGGCGCGAAATGGGGCGTGCATTTCGCCGCCCGCGAACGCATGGAGGCCGGTCAGGACATCGTGGACCTGACCATCGGCAACCCGGACGTCCCCGCGCCAAAGGCCCTTGTCGATGCCACCGCCCGGGCCATGCGGGCCGGGCGCACGCAATATTCCAACGGACGCGGCGAACTGACGCTGCGCGAGGCCCTCGCCCGGCGCTATTCGGCCTCGACCGGGCGCGGGATCGGCGCGGATCAGGTGCTGTGCGTGCCCGGCACGCAGACCGCGCTTTACACCGTGCTTGTCGGTCTTGCCGAACCGGGGACCGAGGTTCTGGTCGGCGATCCGATGTATGCGACCTATGAAGGCGTGATCACCGCCTCGGGCGCGAAAGTCGTGCCCGTGCCGCTTCGCCCCGAAAACGGCTTTCGCATCGCGGCCAGGGATATCGCCAGCCGCATCACGGCACGGTCGCGGGCGATCCTGCTCAACACGCCGCACAATCCCACCGGCGCCGTCCTGAGCGAGGATGACATCACCGCCATCGGCGAACTGGCCCGCGCGCATGATCTCTGGATCATCTGCGATGAGGTCTATGAGGAACTGATCTTCGAGGGTGTCCGCTTCGCCTCGCCCCTCGCCCGCGCCGATCTGGCCGACCGCACCGTGATCGTGTCCTCGATCTCCAAATCCCATGCCGCGCCCGGCTTCCGCTCGGGCTGGTGCATCGGATCGGCCGATTTCTGCACCAAGATCCTGCCGCTTTCGGAAACCATGCTTTTCGGCAATCAGCCCTTCATCGCGGACATGACCGCGCTTGCCGTCTCGGCCCCCTCCGAGGTGGCCGCCGGCATGCGCGCCCGCTTTGCCGCGCGCGCGGCCCGGCTGGCCGACCGGCTGGACCGCGACACCGCCCTTCGTGCCCACCGGCCGCAGGCGGGCATGTTCGCGCTGATCGACATCCGCGCGACCGGCCTTGGCGATCATGACTACGCGATGAGCCTGCTTGGCCACGGTGTCGCCGTGATGCCCGGCAGCGCCTTCGGGCAGAAGCTCGACGGTTGGGTGCGCCTTGCCCTGACCGTGGATGACAGCCGCTTCGATGCCGCCTGCGACCGCATCGTCGCCCATGCCCTGGCCCTGGAAAGGAAACGCGCATGACAACGGTCGGCGAAGCCCTTGTCGACGCGCTTCAGGCGCGCGGAACCGAGATCGTCTTCGGCATCCCCGGCGTGCACACGGTCGAGCTTTACCGCGGTCTTGCACGTTCCAAGATCCGCCATGTCACGCCGCGCCACGAACAGGGGGCGGGCTTCATGGCCGATGGCTATGCCCGCGCCACCGGCAAGCCCGGCGTCGCCTTCGTGATCACCGGGCCGGGGATGACGAACATCCTGACCGCGATGGGGCAGGCCCGGGCCGACAGCATCCCGATGCTGGTGATTTCCGGGGTCAACCAGCGCGCGGTCCTCGGCCTTGGCCACGGCCACCTGCACGAACTGCCCGACCAGCGCGGGCTGGTGGCGCATGTCGCCGTCACGTCCGAACGGATCGAGGATCCGGCCCAGCTTGGCCCCGCGCTGGACCGTGCCTTCGCCATCTTCGCCTCGGACCGGCCCGGCCCCGTGCATATCGAAATCCCGATCGACGTGATGTCGCTTGACGCGGATATCCCCGCGACGGTTCCGGCACCGGCCCCCGTCACGGCCCCTCCGGGCCAGATCGACGGGGCGGTGGCCCTGCTGAAAGCGGCCCGAAGGCCCCTCATCCTTGCCGGGGGCGGGGCGAGGGGGGCAGGGGCGGAACTTGCCGCGCTGGCCACGGCCCTTGGCGCGCCCGTGGTGCAAACGGTGAATGCCCGCGGGCTGATGCATGGCCATGACCTTGCCGTGCCCGCCAGCCCCAGCCTCAGAACCCTCCAGGCCGAGATCCGCGCCGCCGATTGCGTGATCGCCGTGGGGACCGAGTTCGGCCGCACCGATTACGACATGTATGCCCGCGGCGATGCGCCCTGGCCCCGGCCCCTGATCCGCATCGATATCAGCGCGGCCCAGCTTGCCCGCCACCCGGCCGAAATCGCGATCCGCGCCCATGCCGCACCGGCCATGCGGGCGCTGACCGCCGCCCTTGGCAACGGCAGCGCGGCCGAAGGCGGGGCGGCACGCGCGGCCCGCCTGCGCGCTGCCGCATGGGACGAAATCGGGCCAGAGATGCAGGGCCACGTCGCCATTCTGAACGCCGTCCGCACCGCCCTTCCCGGCGCCACCATCGTCGGGGATTCGACGCAAGCCGTCTATGCCGGCAACCTTTATTACGATCATGACCGGGCAGGGGGGTGGTTCAACGCCGCCACCGGCTTCGGGACGCTCGGCTATTCCATCCCCGCCGCCATCGGCACGGCGCTTGGCGCGCCCGGCCATCCCGTCATCTGCCTTGTCGGCGATGGCGGCGCCCAGTTCACCCTGCCCGAACTGATGACGGCAAGGCAGGAAGGCGCGCCGGTCCTGTTCCTTGTCTGGAACAACCACGCCTATCTCGAAATTGCCAGTTCGATGGCGGCTGTCGGGATCGAGGTCATCGGCTGCCACCCCGCGCCGCCCGATTTCGCCGCGCTCGCGGCGGCCATGTCGCTGCCCTATGCGCAGGTGCCGCAGGATCCCGCCCGCATCGCCGAGGCCCTTGCCGGGATGCAGCGCGCGGGCGGCCCCGCGCTGATCGAAATCGCCGCCACGCGCGGCCAGACCTGAAGGGCACCGGCATGCGCGACACATCCTGGCAATTCACCCGCGCCGTCACCCGCCGCCCGGCGGCAAGCATCACCGCCGGCCTTCGTGCCGTCGATACCGGAACGCCCGATCTGGCCCTCATGCTCGACCACCACGCGGCCTATGTCGCCACGCTGAAAGAGGCGGGGGCAGAGGTGACCGAGCTTGCGGCCCTCGATGCCTTCCCCGATGCGGTCTTTGTCGAGGATACCGCGCTCTGCCTGCCCGAAGGCGCCATTCTCATGCGCCCCGGCGCGCCCAGCCGCATGGGCGAGGTCGCCGAAATGGCGCCCACCCTGCGCGGGCTTTACGACCGGATCCGCGCCATCGAAGGGCCGGGCACGATCGAAGGCGGCGACATTCTCGTCACCTCGCGCGAGGTGCTGGTGGGCCAGTCCGCCCGCACCAATTCCGAAGGTATCGCGGAACTCGCCGCCATCCTCGCCACGTGGAACCGCCCCTTGCGCGAGGTGCGCGTGCCAAAGGGCGTTTTGCATTTCAAGACCGATTGCTCGCTGCTTGACGGCGATACGATTCTGGCGACCGGCCGCCTTGCCGCCTCCGGCTGCTTTGACGGCTACCGCGTCATCCTGACCGCGCCGGGCGAAGAGGCGGCCGCCAACGCCATCCGCTACAACCGCTTCGTGATCATGGCGGCGGGCTTTCCCGAAACCGCCGCACGCCTGCGCGCGGCGGGGTACGACCTGCGCGAGATCGCCAACAGCGAATGCGCCAAGCTCGATGGCGGCATGTCCTGCCTGTCGCTCAGGTTCTAGGCGCCGGCCTTATTCGCCCTCGTCCCATGTATCGATGGCCGCCATCGCCTCGTCGGCGGTCTCGACGAACCGGAACAGGTTCAGATCCTCGTCCGAGATCGTGCCCGCATCGGCAAGGGCCTGCCAGTTGACGATCCTTTCCCAAAACTCCCGGCCGAACAGCAGGAAGGGGACGCGCCGCATCCGCCCGGTCTGGATCAGCGTCAGGCTCTCGAACAACTCGTCGAGCGTGCCGAACCCGCCGGGAAAGACGCAGATCGCCCGGGCGCGCATCAGGAAATGCATCTTGCGGATGGCGAAGTAGTGGAAGTTGAACGACAGGTCCGGCGTTACATAGGCGTTGGGCGCCTGCTCATGTGGCAGAACGATGTTCAGCCCGATGGAATGGCCGCCCGCATCCGCCGCACCGCGATTTCCCGCCTCCATCACGCCCGGACCGCCGCCCGTGACAATCACGTTCTCGCGCCCGTAAGCGGCAATGCTCCGTTCGGTCATCAGGCGCGCGAAGCGGCGGGCCTCGTCATAGAACGCCGACAGATCGGCAAGTGCCTCGGTCGGCGCGGTCCCGCTTCCGGCCGCTTCGCGGATCCGGGCGCCACCGAACAGAACGACCGTCGAATTGATCCCCGCCTCATCGAGAATCATCTGCGGTTTGAGAAGTTCCAGCTGCAACCGCACCGGGCGCAGTTCCTCACGGCACAGAAATTCATTGTCGGCAAAGGCCAGCCGATAGGCCGGTGCGCGGGTCTGGGGGGTGTCGGGAATACGCCGGACGGTCGCCATATCCTCCTGGCTGTGGCGGAAAGGGTGGTTGCGCGTATCGTCCTTCATGCGGTGTCTCCTCACGTTTCAGCCGGTCCCACTGGGCACTGGTTACGCATCAGGTCTAACCCCTGCCCGCCGCCGTGGCCACCGGGAAAGGGGAAACGATATCGTGATTTCCGCCCTGTCGCGACCGCCATACCGCTGCGCGCCCCGCGCGGGCGGCGTCGTCATCCGCGGGACCGCGCCGGTGAAGGGACACGGGCCGGCATGATGCCTGATCGATTGCGACGGGGCGGGGAAAGGGCTAACACCCTTCGGGAAACCGAACAGGAGCCAGCCGATGCCCAATGCCGCACTTGAAACCGCCATCGAATCCGCCTGGGAAGCACGTGACACGATCAGCCCCGCAACAAAGGGTGAAACCCGCGAGGCGATCGAAGACACGCTGTCCGCGCTCGACGCCGGCAATCTGCGCGTCGCCGAACGTCAGGCAGATGGCACGTGGCATGTGAACCAATGGGCCAAGAAGGCGGTGCTCTTGTCGTTCCGCCTGACCGACATGCACGAAATTCCGGGATCGAACGGCGGGGCGAACTGGTGGGACAAGGTTCCGTCGAAATGGCAGGGCTGGGGCGAAAACCAGTGGCGCGCGGCGGGCTTTCGCGCCGTGCCCGGCTCTATCGTCCGCCGGTCGGCCTATATCGCCAAGGGGGTCGTGCTGATGCCCTCCTTCGTCAATATCGGCGCCTATGTCGATGAAGGCACCATGGTCGATGGCTGGGCCACGGTCGGCTCCTGCGCCCAGATCGGCAAGAACGTGCACCTTTCGGGCGGCGTCGGCATCGGTGGCGTTCTCGAACCGATGCAGGCCGGTCCCACGATCATCGAGGATAACTGCTTTATCGGCGCGCGGTCGGAAGTGGTCGAAGGCTGCATCGTGCGCGAAGGTTCGGTCCTTGGCATGGGTGTCTTCATCGGCCAGTCGACCAAGATCGTCGATCGCGAAACCGGCGCGGTGATGTATGGCGAGGTGCCCGCAGGCTCGGTCGTCGTGGCGGGCTCCATGCCCTCGAAGAACGGCATCAACCTTTACTGCGCGGTGATCGTCAAGCGCGTCGATGCCAGGACCCGCGCGAAGACCTCGATCAACGACTTGCTGCGCGACTGATCGCGCGGCCGCCCGTTCAACCCGCGCCCGATCAGGGCGCGGCGCGGCGCAGATGCGGGAAATCGCCGGTCTCGATATAGGCCGTCTCTTCGGCCGTCGAGGCGCGGCCAAGGATGGCATTGCGGTGCGGATGGCGGCCGAACCGCCCGATGATCCCGGTGACGCGGGCATTCTGGCCGCGAAAGCCTTCGGCCATATCGGCAATCGGCGCGGGCAGACCGGCGATGATCCTTTCGGTCACGTCGGCCAGCATCCGCATCCTTTCCAGATGGTCGGGGCCTTCGCAATGCGAAATCGCGATCACGAAAAACGCCTGTTCCCAAGGGGCAAGCCCGTCGAAATCGCCATTGGCAATCCCCTCCAGCGCCAGCCGCGCGGCCTTGATGTCCTGCGCATAGGCCGCCGGCGTCCCGCGCCAGAGCGAGCGGGGAAACTGGTCCAGCGCGATCAGAAGCGCCAGCCGCCCGCGCGGCGTTTCGGCCCAGTGATCCAGCTCCCCCACCGCCGCCGCCAGCGTCAGACCGGCGAAATCGCGGATGATCACCTCATCCATGCCGCCCTGCATCCGTTCGTCCCAGAATGCCCCATGCAGGGCGCGGTCGAACTGGTGGCCCGTCTCGGGAAACCAGAGGTTCAGGACCGCATCGGGGCTGAAATCAGATCGCGTCATGTCAGGCCTTTCCGATTTCGCGGCTATGGCTAAAGCGCGTGCCCCCGCAAAAGGCGCGGCGCTGTGCCGGAAAGCCCGGCCGCCTGCCGGATAAAGCCGCGCCGCAGGCCGGGCAGGCGGCCGACCACGCCCATGCCCAGATTGCGCGCCCCGCGCAGCAAGGGGTTGTCGTTTGAAAACAGCCGGTTGACACTGTCCATCCCCAGCGCAAGCGCCGTGGAGTCGAACCGCCGCCAGCTTTGATAGCGGTCCAGAACGTCGCCCGCGCCGATATCCTCGCCGCGCCTTGCCGCATCGACCAGTACCTCGGCCAGGGCGCCCACATCGCGAAAGCCAAGGTTCAGACCCTGCCCGGCGATGGGGTGCACGCCATGCGCGGCATCGCCCACAAGCGCAAGCCGGGGCGCCACATAGCTGTTGGCCAGCGTCAGCGTCAGCGGATAGGTGAACCGCCCCCCGGCCAGCTCGATCCGCCCCAGAAAATCGCCAAAGCGCGGGCGCAGGACGTCAAGGAAATCATCGTCGCTCAGCGCGGCGATCGCCTTCGCGGTCGCCTCGGTCTCGCTCCAGACAATCGAACTGCGGTTGCCCGTCAGCGGCAGGATCGCCAGCGGCCCCGAGGGCATGAAGAACTGATGCGCGATGCCCCGGTGCGGGCGTTCATGCGCCACCGCGCAGACCAGCGCCGTCTGGCCATAGCCCCAGCCCGTCCGCCCGATGCCCGCGCGCGCCGCCGTGCCCGAAGCGCGCCCGTCGCAGCCCGCCAGCATCCGCCCGCAAATGCGCCGCCCGTCGGCCAGGGCAAGGGTCATCCCCGCGCTTCCCGCCTCTTGCGCGACGACAGTCGCGCCGGGCAGGTGGGTCAGGTTCGCCTCTGCGGCCATCGCGTCCAGAAAGCCTGCGTAAAGATGGCGGTCCTCGACCATGAAGCCCATCGGGCCTTCCTCGATTTCCGCCGCCTCGAAATGCAGCCGGAAGGGCGACGGGCCTTCGCCCGCGCGGCCATCGCTCGTCTTGATCTCCAGCATCGGCTGCGCATCGGCCGCGATGCGCTCCCAGACGCCGGTCGCGGCAAGCAGGCGCTGCGAGGCAATGGCCAGCGCATAGGCGCGCCCGTCGAAATTCGCCTCGGCCCGGGCGCGGGCGGGCTGCGCGTCGATGACGGTCACCGTCAACCCGGCCTGCGCCAGCGCAAGGCCAAGCGCGGGCCCGTTCAGCCCGCCGCCGGTGATGATGACATCGCTTTGCAGTTCCATCCTTCCACTATCCCCGACGCGTCACGGATGTCCATGCGTAAAGCGGGGCCTATCCCCGTCTTGCCGCCTCGATCCGGGCGATGTCGATCCTGCCCATCTCCATCATGGCGGCAAAGGCGCGGGCGGCCTCTGCGCCCCCGGCCGCAAGCGCCTCCATCAGCACGCGCGGCGTGATCTGCCATGAGACCCCCCAGCGGTCCTTGCACCAGCCGCAGGCGCTTTCGCTGCCGCCGTTGCCGGTGATCGCATCCCAGTACCGGTCGGTCTCGGGCTGATCGCCGGTCATGATCTGGAAGGAAAACGCTTCGGTCTGGCGAAAGGCCGGCCCCCCGTTCAGCCCCATGCACGGGATGCCGCAAACGGTGAACTCTACCGTCAGCACATCGCCGGCCTTTCCCGAAGGGTTGTCTGCCGGCGCGCGGAACACCCCCGTGACCGCGCTGTCGGGAAAGGTCTCCGCGTAAAAGCGCGCGGCCTCTTCGGCGCCAGAGTCGTACCAGATGCAGATCGTGTTCCTTGCCCGTGCCATTGTGCCGCCCCTTCCGTCTGATCCGGGATGCGCGCTGCGCCGCCAAGCCCGATCCTGCGCGCGGGCGGGCGGTTCCGCAAGGGGCGCGCCGGTAGCGAAGGCGCTGGCCAAGCGCGCGGCGCTTCGCTACCGTCGCCCCCGATAACCGCTGGCGCGAGGGGGGGCAGGATGACCGACTGGCAGGGCAAAAGCGCGGCCGATCTCGGCCGCGCCATCGCGCAGGGCGCCCTCGACCCCGTCGATCTGACCGGCGCCTGCCTTGACGCGATCCGCGCCCATCCCGACCGGACCCGCATCTATGCCCGCCTGACCGAAGACCGCGCCATGGCCGAGGCCGGGGCCGCCCGCGCGCGGGCCCGCGCCGGCCAGCGCCTCTCGCCGCTCGACGGGGTGCCGATCTCGTGGAAAGACCTCTTCGACAGCGCCGGCGCCGCGACCGAGGCCGGATCGCGGCTTCTTGCCGGGCGCCTGCCCGGGGCGGATGCCGCCGTGCTTGCCGCCGCGACCGCGCAGGGGCTGGTCTGCCTTGGCAAGACCCATATGACCGAACTGGCCTTTTCCGGCCTCGGCCTCAACCCGATGACGGCGACCCCGCCGAATGCCCTCGATCCCGCGCGGGCGCCCGGCGGGTCTTCCTCCGGGGCGGCGGCCTCGGTCGCCTTCGGCCTCGCGCCGGCCGCGATCGGTTCCGATACCGGGGGATCGGTCCGCGTGCCTGCCGCCTGGAACGGCCTTGTCGGGCTCAAGACCACATCGGGCCGGCTGCCCCTGACCGGCGTCGTGCCCCTTTGCGCGCGGTTCGACACGGTCGGCCCCCTGACGCGCAGCGTCGAGGATGCCGCCCTTCTGCTTGCCGCCATGGACGGGCGCAAACCCGCCGACCTGCGGGGCGTGTCGCTGAAGGGGGCGCGGCTCCTGATCCTCGATACCGTGGCCTTCGACGATATCCGGCCCGAACCGCTGGCCGGTTTCGAAGATGCCGTCGCCCGCCTGACCGATGCCGGGGCCATCGTCACCCGCGCCGCCATGCCCGCCCTGACCGAGGCCTTCGCGCTGTCGGGCATCCTTTTCACCTCGGAAGCCTATGGCACGTGGAAATCCACGATCGAATCCGCGCCCGAAAAGATGTACCCGCCAATCCGCGACCGGTTCCGCGCGGGCGCCGGCCATTCGGCGGCCGATTTCGTCGCCGCATGGCACCGGCTTGATGCCATCCGCGCCCTCTGGGCCGACTGGGCGGCGCCCCATGACGCCGTCATCCTGCCCACCGTCGCGAACCTTGCCCCCGATA
The DNA here is from genome assembly GCA_020447005.1 of Paracoccaceae bacterium. GTDB lineage: Bacteria > Pseudomonadota > Alphaproteobacteria > Rhodobacterales > Rhodobacteraceae > Albidovulum. The sequence continues at coordinate 3,423 of JAGRDO010000015.1, read as the reverse complement.
CCGCCCGGCTTCTGGCCGATCCGGCCTATTTCACCGCCGAAAACCTTCTGGCGCTGCGCAACACGCGCATCGGCAACCTCATGGGGCTTTGCGCCCTGACGCTGCCCACCTCCCGCCCGATGGCGGGGATCATGTTCCTGGGCCGGCCTTTCGGCGAGGAACATCTGCTTCGCCTTGGCGCGGCGGCCGAAACCGCGCTCGCCTGAGCGGCCGGCAAGGGCCAAAAAGCCACAATTTGGCGTCTCAAACCCCCGAATCAGCTTGGTTTTTCTGGACCAGCCCGCATCGCGCCGCTAAATTGGCTGGCAAAGGGGCGGTACGACCCCGGCATTTGAGGCAGACATGGCGTTTCCGGAGCGGTTTTCAAACCTGCCAGAATACGCGTTTCCGCGTTTGCGGGCGCTGCTCGATTCCCACCCGGCGGGGGGCGAGCCCATTGCCATGACCATTGGCGACCCGCGCCATGCCGTGCCGGATTTCGTCGCGCCGATCCTTGCCGCGCACACCGCCGAATTCGGCAGCTATCCGGCGAACGAGGGCCGGGCCGAACTGCTGGCCGCCATCGCGGGCTGGATCAGGCTGCGCTACGGGGCCGAGCTTGGGCCAGACCGGATCATGGTGCTGAACGGCACGCGCGAAGGGCTTTTCGATGCCTGCATGGCGCTCTGCCCCGAGGTGAAGCGCGGCCGCCAGCCCGTCGTCCTCATCCCGAACCCCTTCTATCAGCCCTATGCCGCCGCGGCCCTCTCTGTCGGCGCCGAACCCGTTTTCGTTCCCGCCACGGCGGCCACGGGGTTTCTGCCCGATTACCGTGGCCTGCCCGCCGACATCCTCGACCGTACCGCGCTGGTCTATATCTGCTCGCCCGCCAATCCGCAGGGCGCCGTCGCCTCGCGCGATTACCTCGCCGATCTTCTCGATCTGGCCGAACGCCATGATTTCGTGGTTCTGGCGGATGAATGCTATTCGGAAATCTGGCGCGATCACGCCCCCGTCGGCGCCCTTCAGGTGGCCGATGAGCAGGGCGCAAATCCCGAACGCGTCGCGGTGTTCCATTCGCTCTCCAAGCGCTCGAACCTTGCCGGGCTGCGCTCGGGCTTCGTCGCGGGCGGGCCCGAGGCGATCCGCCGCTTTCGCCAGTTGCGCGCCTATGGCGGCGCACCGCTGCCCGGCCCGATCCAGCGCGTTTCCGAACGCGCCTGGGGGGATGAGGCCCATGTCGAGGCGAACCGCGCGCTCTATCAGGAAAAATACCGCATCGCCGACAAGGTCTTTTCCGGCGTTCAGGGCTATCAGGGCCCCGAAGGCGGGTTCTTCCTGTGGCTGCCGGTCGAGGATGGCGAGGCGGCCGCACTGAAACTCTGGCGTGAAACGGGCGTGCGCGTGCTGCCCGGCGCCTATCTGGCGCGCGAGGTCGCGGGCCACAATCCGGGCAAGGGCTACATTCGCGTGGCGATGGTGGCCCCCAAGGAAGAAATGCGGCGCGGGCTGATCCAGCTTCGCGACTGCCTTTATACGTGAGGGACGAGGGGTAATGGCTTCTTACCAGGCAAGACAGCGCGATCCGCTTCTGGATCAGAACATGCAGGCCGCGATCGAAAGACGCGGCAAGGAACTCATGGGTCTGGCCCTGATCGGACTCAGCATCCTGACCTGCATGATGCTGGCCAGCTATTCGCCCGATGATCCCAGCTGGCTTTCGGCCACGGACGAACCCGCGCGCAACCTTCTTGGTCAGTTCGGGGCCGCCATCGCCTCGCCGCTTTTCGTCATCGCCGGGCACGGGGCATGGGGCATTGCCGCGATCTTCGCGGCATGGGGGCTCCGGCTTGTCCTTCATCGCGGCGAGGATCGCGCACTGGGCCGGGTGATCTTTGCGCCGATCGCGGTCGCGCTGATGTCGGTCTATGCCTCGACCCATGTCGCCGGTCCGGGCTGGGCGCACAGTTTCGGCCTGGGTGGTCTGTTCGGCGATACCGTTCTGGGTGCCGTGCTGGGCATCGTGCCGGTGTCGGCCAGCCTCGGGCTGAAACTCGTGTCCGCCGCGCTTGGCATTGCCGCGCTTGCGATGGCGCTTTTCGTGCTGGGCTTTGACCGGGACGAGCTGAGATCCATAGGCCGCTTCCTTCTGGTCGGGGTCATCGTCACCTATGACATGGCGCTCAAGGCGCTGGGCAGGGGGGCCGTCGCCTCGGTTCAGGGCGCCCGTGCGCTGCATGAGGCGAACCGCGCCCGCCGCGAAACCCCCGCGATCCGCCGTGGCCATGATGACGCCCATGATGCGGACGCTCCGCGGGTTTCGGCGACCACGGACGGTGCCCGCACCCGCGCGCAGGTCCATCGTGCCGGGGCAGGGGCGGCAGTGGGGGCGGCAGGTGCGGCTCTGTCGATGCCAGCCGCCGCCGCCGTGGCCAAACCCGGCCTCATGGCCCGTCTCGGAGGGCTCGCCCGCCGTTCGGCCGGGATCGAGGAGGACGCAGATCCGGAATTCGAACTTGTCGAACCCACGCTTTCACGCGCGGCCATGGGGGCCGCAGCACCCAGCGCCGAACGCATCAGCGCCCGCATCGCCGATGCCGTCCAGTCGCGCGGCCGTCCGGGCAGCGACAGCGGCGGCGATCTGCGTCAGCGGGTCGAACCGCCCCTGACCGCCCCTTCGCGCCAGCCGGCGGCGCCCGATCACGGCGCCGCCCTGACGGCCGAGCCGCTTTTTGACACCGATGACGAGGATGAGATCAACGCCTTCGCCGACCTTGGCGATGACGAGGCGCCCGCCCGCGGCGCCGCCGCCAAGGGCCAGCGCCCGCTCGTCCGCCACACGGCCCGCAAGTCGCCCGCCCCGTCCCGGCAGGCCCTTGCCGAAGCCCAGCCCCGCCTTGATTTCGGCGGCTCCGCCCAAAGCTATGACCTGCCGCCCCTCTCGCTTCTGGCCAGCCCCGCGACGATCCAGCGCAGCCCGCTTTCCGACGAGGCGCTCGAGGAAAACGCAAGGATGCTGGAAAGCGTGCTCGACGATTACGGCGTCAAGGGCGAAATCGTCTCGGTCCGCCCCGGCCCGGTCGTCACCATGTATGAACTGGAACCCGCCCCGGGGCTGAAGGCCAGCCGCGTCATCGGGCTTGCCGACGACATCGCCCGCTCCATGTCCGCCCTTTCCGCCCGCGTCTCCACCGTCCCCGGCCGCACCGTCATCGGCATCGAACTGCCGAACGCCTTCCGCGAAAAGGTCGTCCTGCGCGAAATCCTCTCGGCGCGCGACTATGGCGACACCGGCCAGAAACTGCCCCTCGCCCTCGGCAAGGACATCGCCGGCGAACCGGTGGTGGCAAACCTCGCCAAGATGCCCCACCTGCTGATCGCGGGCACCACGGATTCGGGCAAGTCGGTGGCGATCAACACCATGATCCTGTCGCTGCTCTACAA
>JAGRDO010000014.1 GCA_020447005.1 Paracoccaceae bacterium | reverse complement strand
CGGGCACGATTGCCGACATGTGGGAAGCAGAGAAGCCGATGTTGATGGCGCTGCCTCCGGCCTTCGATGGGTTTGTGGAGCAAAGCAAACGGGTGTCCCCGACCTGCCTGGTTACCTTCGAACGCAATCGCTACAGCGTGCCGGCCAGCTTCGCGAACCGCCGCGTCAGTCTGCACGTCTACCCCGAACGGCTGGTCGTGGTGGCCGAAGGCCAAACCGTTTGCGCCCATGACCGCATCATCGAGCGGTCGCACCACAAGCCAGGCAGGGTGGTCTATGATTGGCGTCATTATCTTGCTGTGATCCAACGCAAACCCGGCGCCTTGCGCAATGGTGCGCCGTTCGTCGAGATGCCGGACGCCTTCCGCCGCCTGCAGGATCACATGTTGCGCAAGGAAGGCGGTGACAGGGAAATGGTCGATATCCTGTCGCTGGTTTTGCACCACGATGAAAACGCCGTTCTGTGTGCTGTCGAACTGGCGCTGGACGCCGGAGTGCCTACCAAGACGCATGTCCTGAACCTGCTCCACAGGCTGATCGACAAGAAGCAGACTGATCTGCACGAAGTCGACCCGCCAGACGCTCTGATCCTGGACATGGCACCGAAAGCCAATGTCGATCGCTATGATGATCTGAGACAGGCCAGGGAGAAGCGCCATGCGTCATGATCCTGCAGGCGCCTCGATCGTGATCATGCTGCGCAGCCTCAAGCTTTACGGCATGGCGCAAGCCGTCGATGACCTGGCTGCCCAGGGCGCACCAGCCTTCGAAGCGGCAACGCCGATATTGTCCCAACTGCTCAAGGCGGAAATGGCCGAACGGGAAGTGCGCTCAATCGCCTACCAAACCAAGGTGGCGCGCTTCCCGTCCCACAAGGACCTCGCAGGCTTTGACTTCAAATCCAGCGACATCAATGAAGCCACCGCCCGTCAATTGCACGGTGGCACCTTCATGGAAAACGCCGAGAACGTCGTGCTGATCGGCGGACCAGGCACCGGCAAGAGCCACATCGCCACCGCCATCGGCGTCCAGGCCATCGAGCATCACGGGTGCAAGGTGCGCTTCTACTCGACCGTCGAACTCGTCAATGCACTGGAGCAGGAAAAGGCGCTCGGGAAAGCCGGCAGATTGGCCGAAATGCTCACCAAGATCGACTTGGTCATCCTCGACGAGCTCGGATACCTGCCGTTCAGCTCATCCGGCGGCGCGCTGCTCTTCCACCTCCTGAGCAAACTCTACGAGCGCACCAGCGTGATCATAACCACCAACCTCAGCTTCTCCGAATGGGCCCAGGTCTTCGGCGACGCAAAGATGACCACCGCACTCCTCGACCGGCTCACACACCGCTGCCACATCCTGGAAACCGGAAATGACAGCTACCGCTACAAAGCCAGCTCAGAGGCCGCCAAGAAAAAGAGAAAGGAGACGCCTGCATTGACCACAACATGACCGCTGAGACATAATCAAGGGTGGGTCAAATCTCGGTGAAAATACCGGGTCACTTCTCAGCGGAAATCAACACACTGACCTTGAAAGACAGGGGCACGCAGAGCGATCCGCCGACGCCGGCGATGCGCGCAGGAAAATCGTCACCATCACGCCGCAGGGCGCCGCCCGGTTCGCGTTTCTCAAGGCCGCGATGGCCAAAAGCCAGGCCCGAGCCACCGCAATGCTGTCCGAGCAGGAAACAACCACCCTGATCGCTCTTCTCCAAAAAATGCTGGCGGCAGGGCAGCGCTAGGGTCAGGGCGCATTGATCCTCAAGGCCGGAACGGGTCCTGACCCTAGCCCACGACCCGGTTGGTCCCGTCAATCGTCGCCAGTGCGCCGTACATGTCCGGGCGCCGGTCTCGGAAAACACCCCAGGCACGGCGGTAGGCCGCAATCGCGTCCAGATCGAAGCGGGCGGTCAGGAATGTCTCTTCCGTGCGGTTGGCCTCGGCCACCTTCGCTCCGGTATGATCGGCGATGAAGGACGAGCCGTAGAAATCCATCTCGGTCGCGCCGTCCCTTTCGGTGCCCACCCGGTTCGAGGCGACAAGCGGCATGATATTGGCCGCGGCATGGCCCAGCACCGTCCGCTGCCAGTGGGGGGCGCTGTCAAGATCGGGATAAAGCGGCTCTGAACCGATCGCCGTGGGAAACATCAGCACCTCGGCGCCCATCAGCGCAAGCGACCGTGCGGTTTCCGGGAACCACTGGTCCCAGCAGATACCGCAACCGAGGCGGGCAAACCGCGTATCGACCACCCTGAAGCCGGTATCCCCGGGCGTAAAATAGTATTTCTCCTCATATCCGGCCGATTGCGGGATATGGGTCTTGCGGTAGTTGGCAAGGATTTCGCCGTCGGCATCGATCAGGGCAAGCGCGTTGTAATGCGCAAGGCCGGCGCGCTCGAAATAAGAGATCGGCAGGACGACGCCCAGTTTCCTGGCCAGCGCGCGGAAATGCCCGACCGCCCGGTTTTCGCCCAATGGCCGGGCAAGGTCGAAGAAGCGGTCCGAGATTTCGAGGCAGAAATAGGGGGTCTCGAACAGCTCCTGCAACAGAATGATCTGCGCTCCGGCTTCCGCAGCGGCGATTACCAGCTTTTCGGCCTTTTCGATATTTTCATCCGCATCCCAGGAACAGGCCATCTGGGTCGCGGCAAGGGTGACGTCGCGCATTGGGGTCTCCTTGGTGCGGGCTGTCGCTGCGCCTTCATAGCACAGGACAGGGCCGTGGCGAACGGGCCGCCGATATCACAGCCGCACGGGCAGGCATCGTCAACGCTTCTTTCCGATCGTGGGTGACGAACATGACGGCAGCGCCCGTCCCGCGATGCGGGGCCTTCCGTTCCAACCGCGTCCGCGGCCAGAGCTTCGGGCCGGTTGCCCCGGCAATCCCGCCACGCGAACGGTGCGACACGCCAAGGCCGGACCCCGCGTTCCGACCCGCGCCCGCGATGCGGGAACAGGTCAAGCTGCTCAGGGACGCTGCCTGCCGCCCGCACCTGTGGCGGGGCGCCTGCCCGCCCCCTTTTTGCCAAGGATGGCGACGGACCCGCCTGCCGCCCGCTCGGGGCCGGCGGCCAGACAGGGCGACCGGGGTTTCAGACCCGGACCGCTATCGCTTCGGCACGCGGGCGGCCTGCCCATGACCTTGCCGCGACAGGCCAGTGGCGGAAGCGGTGGGATTCGAACCCACGAACGGCTTTCACCGTTGCTGGTTTTCAAGACCAGTGCCTTCAACCACTCGGCCACGCTTCCCGCTTCCGGACCTGCACTTTCTCAGTGCCTGACCGGCGCGATCTGCACCGCGCTTAGCGTGAAGAAAGTGATTCTGAAAGGCCGCGCCGATTTTTGCCGCATGAGGCGCGCGGCCTTTCCTTGCACTGGCCAAGCGGCTATCATGGCGACAAACGCGGTACGGCGTTCGAAAACCCGCGCGGGGAAATGCCTCGTTCAGCGGGTCTTCGGTTTGATGAGGCAGTGACAATCGGCGCAGTCTTGCGGCTGCGCGGCGAACGGGGGCAAGAATGTCGGGAATCAGAACCCAACTGTGCAGCGCGGGTCTGATCGCGCTTTTGGCACTGTCAGGTTGCGTCGCGGACAAGGGCAAGGATGGCCAGATGGCGGCATCGGCGCCCTTCGGCAGCCCGGTCACGGTCGAGCAGGATGTCGAGGCACCGGAGGTCTTTCAGATGACCGGCCCCGCCCTTTGGGACGGCCGCCCGTCGCTCGGGGGTGTCTGGGTCGCGCATTCGGCCGTGAAAGACCCCGAGCGCGTGATGATCCGCAACCCCAAGAACGGCAAGTCGGTCGTCGGCGCGCTGTTCCGGCGCGAACGCGAACAGCCCGGACCCTCCATTCAGGTGTCGTCGGACGCAGCCGAGGAACTGGGCTTGCTCGCGGGCGCGCCGACCGAACTTTCGATCGTGGTCCTTCGGCGCAAGGAAACCGCCGTCGCGCCCGATGAAACGGTCGCCCAGGAAGAATCGGCCCCGGCCCTTGCCGCGGATGCCCAAAGCGCCGCCGCCGATGGCAGCGCCGCGGCCGCCGCGCCGGAACCCGCCGGCGAAGACGGCGCCGCCGCCCTTGCCGCGGGGGCCACAGCGGCGGGCGCCGCGGGCGCTGCCGCCGAAGAACCGAAAAAGCAGGGCTTCTTCGCGAAGCTCTTCGGCAAGAAAAAGCCGGCCGCCGAAGCTCCGCCGGTTGCGGCGGGAATTTCCGGCGGCACCATCGAACAGGCCCCGCTCGATCCGGTGATCGCCTCGGCCGCCGCTGGCATTGCCGCTGCCGAAGCGGCCCAGCAGGCCCCGGCGCAGCCGGCCGCCGCCCCCGCCGCCCCCGCGACCGAGGCGGCGCTGACACGCCCCTATGTCCAGGTCGGCATCTTCAGCAATCAGGATAACGCGGCCCGCGCCGCCAAGCAGATCCAGCAGGCGGGGCTGGGGGCCGCTGTCGTGCCGGACACCATCAAGGGCAAGGCCTATTGGCGCGTCATCGTCGGCCCTGTCGCAACGGTCGCCGACCGCGACGCGATGGCGGCAAGGATCAAGGCGATCGGATATCCTGACGCCTATCCCGTATCGAAGTGACAGAAGGGAAACGGCAGTACCGATGAGCCGCATTCTTGCAACGATGACCATCGTGCTCGGCACGCTTCTCGCGGCGCTGCCGGCCACCGCCTTCGATACCAAGGCCCGGGCGGCCTGGGTCTATGACCTTACCACCGGAACGGTGCTTCTTGACAAGAACGCCGACGAACCGCTGCCCCCGGCATCGATGTCCAAGCTGATGACCCTGAACATGCTTTTCGAGGCGCTGCGCGACGGACGTGTCCGCCTTGACGAACAGTTCGCCGTGTCCTCCAAGGCCGCGGGAATGGGCGGTTCGACCATGTTCCTTGACGAAACCGATCGCCCCACGGTGGAAGAGCTGATCAAGGGCATCATCGTCAACTCCGGCAATGATGCCTGTGTCGTCGTGGCCGAGGGGCTGGCGGGCAGCGAGGAAGAATTCGCCAAGAAGATGAACGAACGCGCCCGCGCGCTTGGCATGGCGCATTCGACCTTTGCCAACGCCTCTGGCTGGCCCCATCCGAACCAGAGGATGAGCGTTCATGACCTTGGTATTCTGGCCATCCGGCTGATCAGGGATTTTCCCGAATATTACGGCTATTTCTCGCTTACCGAGTTCGAACATGACGGCCGCGCGCCCGACAACCGCTTCAACCGCAACCCGCTTCTTGCCATGGGCATCGGGGCCGACGGGCTCAAGACCGGCCATACCGAAGAGGCCGGCTTTGGCCTTGTCGGATCGGCGGTGCAAAGCGGCAGGCGCATCGTCTTTGTCGTCAGCGGCCTTGCCGATGCCAAGGAACGCGCGCAGGAATCCCGCCGGATCGCCGACTGGGCGTTCCGCGAATTCGTGCAGAAGACCATCGCCAGCAAGGGCAGCCGCGTGACCGATGCCGAAGTCTGGCTGGGGTCGAATTCGCGCGTCGGTCTGGTCGTCGCCGATGACCTTTCGGTGCTGCTGCCCTCGCTCGCGCAGGGCGCGCTGACGGGCGAGGCCCGGTTCACCAGCCCGGTCGTCGCCCCGATTGCGGCGGGCCAGAAGCTTGGCGAACTGGTCGTCGAAATCCCCGGCTTCGCACCGGTTTCGGTCGATCTCGTCGCCGAACAGGCCGTCGCGGCCGGGGGGTTCACGACACGGCTCCGTACCGCCTTCGGGCTTCTTGCACGTCGGGTCATGGCCGAATTCGCGGGCTGAGCGCGGCGATGTTCATCACATTCGAAGGCATCGACGGCTCCGGCAAATCCACCCAGGCGCGGATGCTGGCCGAGGCGCTGCGCGGCGCGGGGCATGATGTCGTTCTGACCCGCGAACCCGGCGGCAGCCCGGGGGCCGAGGAAATCCGCCGCCTCGTGCTGGAAGGCGACCCCGACCGGTGGTCGGCGGAAACCGAGATCCTGCTTTTTACCGCCGCGCGCCGCGATCACATGGAACGCGTCATCGAACCCGCGCTTGCCGCCGGCAAGGTCGTGGTCAGCGACCGTTTCGCCGACAGCACCCGCATGTATCAGGGCCTGTCGCGCGGCGATCTGCGCGGCCTTGTCGATCAGCTCCACCGGCTGATGATCGGGCGCGAACCCGACCTGACCTTCATCATCGACATGGATCCCGAAACCGGGCTTGCCCGCGCGAAAGGCCGGATGGGACGCGAGGAAAGGTTCGAGGATTTTGGCGCCGACCTGCAGCACCGGATGCGGGCGGGGTTTCTGGCCCTCGCCGATGAATTTCCGGCGCGCTGCCGCGTCATCGACGGAAACCGCCCGCCCGATGAGGTGGGCAGAGAGGTTGCCGCACTCGCCCTGGCAAGCCTCGGATGAGCGATGAGGAAACCCTTCCCGAACCGGATCGCATCGAAGGTGCGCCGCATCCGCGCGACACGGCCCTGCTTGTCGGGCAGGGCGCTGCCGAACGTGAATTCCTTGACGCCTACGCATCGGGGCATCTGCATCACGCCTGGCTGATCACCGGACCGCTGGGCATCGGCAAGGCGACACTGGCATGGCGTCTGGCGCGGTTCCTTCTGGCCCAGCCGGCCGGCGACGGGGGCGGCGGATTGTTCGGCGATGCGCCCCCGATGCCCGAAACGCTCGACATCAGCCCCGATCACCCGGTGGCCCGGCGGCTGCAGGCGGGGTCCGAAGGCAGGCTTTTCGCGCTGCGCCGCGCCTGGGATGAGGAAAAAAAGCGCCTCAAGACGGTCATCACCGTGGATGAGGTGCGCCGCCTCCGCACCTTCCTGCAACTTTCATCCGCCGATGGCGGCCGCCGCGCGGTCATCGTCGATCCGGCGGACGAGATGAACACCGCCGCCGCGAACGCCCTTTTGAAGATGCTGGAAGAACCGCCATCCGGCGTGACCTTCCTGATCGTCGGCCATCAGCCCGCCCGGCTCTTGCCCACGATCCGCTCGCGCTGCCGCGAATTGCGCCTTGGCACCCTTGGGCCGGACGATCTGGCCCGCGCCATCGCCGCGACGGGCGCCGGGGTTGCCGATGACGGCGCGGCCCTTGCCGAACTGGCCGGCGGCTCGGTCGGCGAGGCGATCCGGCTGATCAATCTCGACGGGATCGAGCTTTACCGGGCGCTCGTCGCCCTCTTCAATACGCTGCCGCAGTTTGACCGGGCGCAGGCGCTCGCGCTGGCCGACCGCGCGGCCCAGCGCGGACAGGCCGAACGTCTCGATCTGCTGGTGGCGCTCATCGGGCTGTTTCTGGCCCGGCTGGCGCGCGCCGGATCGCGGGGGGCCACCGGGCCCGAGGCCGCGCCCGGAGAAGCCGCGCTTCTTGCGCGCCTGGCGCCCGACGCGAATGCCGGGCGCAGATGGGCCGCGCTGCACCAGACCCTTGGCGCGCGCATCCGCCACGGGCGCGCCGTCAATCTCGATCCCGGGGCGCTGGTTCTTGACGCAATCTTCAAGATCGCCGAAACCGCCCGGGAATGACGGGTGACGGGCAAGGGGCAAGGATGCCGGAAACTTCGGCCTCAGATGATCGGGTGGCGCTTCTCGGCACCAAGGGTGGCCCGGCGATCCGCCCCGGCTCGGCGATGCCCACGGCCTCGCTCCTCTGCTTGGGCGGGCGGCAGATCGTCGTCGATTGCGGGCTTGGCGTCAGCCGCGGCCTGACCGCGCAGGGCATGGCGCTGAGGGACCTTGCGCTGATCTTCATCACCCATCTGCATTCCGATCACTACCTCGAACTCGGCCCCCTTCTGCACACCGCCTGGACCGCGGGGCTGAAGACGCGGGTCCGGGTCTTCGGGCCGCAGGGGCTTGGCGATTACTGGGCGGGTTTTCTTGCCTCGATGGCCGCCGACATCACCCTGCGGATCGCCGACGAAGGGCGCCCCGACCTTGCCGCGCTGGTGACGATCCATCCCATCGCCGAGGGCGCCGTCCTTGACGAAGACGGCCTCACCGTCACCGCGCTTCGCAACATCCACCCCCCGCTTGCCGACACTTTCGCGCTTCGCTTCGACGCGGGCGGCAAAAGCGTGGTCTTTTCCGGCGACACCGCCCCGCATGAACCGCTGATCCCCTTCGCGCGGGGCGCCGACCTTCTGGTGCATGAGGCGATGCTCGAAGCGGCGCTGCCCGCGCTGGTCGCCCGCGTCGGCAATGGCGATGACCGGCTGATGACCCATCTGCGGCGTTCGCACACCCCCGCGCATGAGGCCGCGCGCATCGCCGCCCGTGCCGGGGTCCGCCGGCTTGCCCTTCATCACCTTATCCCCGCCGACGATCCGGCCTTTACCGATGCCGACTGGATCGCCGCGATCCGTCCGCACTGGCCGGGCCCTTTCCACCTTGGAACCGACGGGCTGGTCATTCCTTTCTGATCCGCCCGCCCAAACCCGCCACGGCGCATTTCCATCGCCGCCAAAACACGCTAAAGCCAGCGCATGACCAGCTTGCCCGAGATCACCGACAGCCACTGCCATCTGGACTTCCCCGAGTTCAATGACGAGCGCGACGCCATCGTGGCCCGCGCCCGGAATGCCGGGGTAACCCGGATGGTGACGATCTGCACCCGGCTCAGGAACGAACCTCAGGTCCGCGCGATCGCCGAGGCGCATGAAGGCGTCTTCTACGCCGCCGGCACCCACCCGATGAGCGCGGCGGAAGAACCGATGGCCACGGTCGACCAGCTTGTGGCACTCGCCCGGCATCCGAAATTCGTCGGGATCGGCGAAACCGGGCTCGACTATCATTACACCGCCGAAACGAAAGCGGTGCAGCAGGACAGCCTGCGCATCCATATCGAGGCCGCGCGCCAGACCGGGCTGCCCCTGATCATCCATGCGCGCGATGCCGATGACGATATGGCCGCGCTTTTGTCCGACGAATATGCCAACGGCGCCTATTCCTGCGTCATGCACTGCTTTTCCTCGGGTTCCGGGCTGGCGCGCGCCGCACTCGATCTTGGCTTTTACCTTTCCATGTCGGGCATCGCCGCCTTCCCCAAAAGCACCGGGCTGCGCGACATCTTCGCCGCCGCCCCGCTTGACCGTATTCTCCTTGAAACCGACGCGCCCTACCTTGCCCCGCCCCCGCATCGCGGGCGGCGCAACGAACCGGCCTATACCGCGCATACCGCGCGGGTGGGGGCCGAGGTTTTCGGGTTGGGCTATGCCGATTTCGCGGCACGGACCGAGGCGAATTTCGACCGGCTTTTCTCAAAGGCGGCGCGCGCCGCGAAGGCGACCTGACATGGCGGTGATGCGTTTCACCATTCTTGGTTGCGGCTCCTCCGGCGGGGTGCCCCGGATCGGCGGGCTCTGGGGGGAATGCGATCCGAACGATCCGAAAAACCGCCGCAGCCGCTGTTCGCTGCTGGTCGAACGCATCGCAGAAGGCGGGATCACCCGCGTCCTGATCGACACCTCGCCCGACATGCGCGAACAGCTTTTGCGAACGGGCGTCGATGCGATCGACGCGGTGCTTTACACCCATTCGCATTCCGATCATGTCAACGGGCTGGACGATCTGCGCCAACTGGTCTTTCTCAGCCACAAGCGGGTTCCCGTCTGGGCCGATGGCGCGTCGCAACACGAAATCATGTCGCGTTTCGCCTATGCCTTCGTGCAGCCCGAAGGGTCCTCTTACCCGCCGATCTGCGATCTGCACACGATCCGGGGGCCGGTCGTGATCGAAGGCGCGGGAGGCGCCATCACCTTCGATCCGTTCGAGGTCGATCACGGCGATATCGACGCGCTCGGCTTTCGCATCGGCGATCTGGCCTATCTGCCCGACGTGCTGAAAATCCCCGAACCGGTCTGGGAAAGCCACCTTTCCGGGCTCGAATGCTGGATCGTCGACGCGCTGCGCCGCAAACCGCACCCGACCCACGCCCATCTGGCCCTGACGCTGGAATGGATCGAACGCGCCCGGCCCGCGCTCGGCGTCCTGACCAACATGCATATCGACATCGATCACGCGAAGGTCGAGGCCGAAACCCCCGATCACGTCCGCGCCGCCTATGACGGGATGGTGCTGGAATATCAGGACTGACGCCGGTGCCGGGCCTGCCCATTCAGACATTGCTCGAAGTCACGCTGCCGGTCTTTCTGGTCATCGGCTTCGGCTATCTCGCCGTCCGGTTCAAGACCTTCAGCGACGCGGGCGTCGACGGGCTGATGAAGTTCACCCAAAGCTTCGCCATCCCCTGCCTTCTCTTCCGTGCGATCTCCACGCTCGATCTCAACCAGACCTTTCAGTGGCCGCTGCTGCTGGCGTTCTATGCCGGGGCGACGACCGGCTTTTTCGTCGGGCTTCTGGGGGCAAGGCTCCTTTTCGGCCGACCATGGCCCGATGCGGTGGCCATCGGCTTCTGCTGCCTTTTTTCCAACACGCTGCTTCTTGGCCTGCCGATCACCGAACGCGCCTACGGGCCCGATGCGCTTGCCGCGAACTACGCGATCATCGCGTTGCATTCGCCCTTTTGCTATGCGCTTGGCATCACCGCGATGGAAATCGCCCGCCACGGCGGTGCCGGGGGGTTCAGCACCGGAAAGGCGGTGATCGCGGCGATGGTCAAGAATGCGCTGGTGATCGGCATCGCGCTTGGCTTCGCGGTCAATCTCAGCGGCACCGTGCTGCCGGGTGTCCTGACCGACGCGCTCGACCTGATGGTGCGCGCGGCCCTGCCCGCCGCCCTCTTCGGGCTTGGCGGCGTCCTCGTGCGGTACCGGCCCGAAGGCGATATTCTCACCGTGCTTTTCGTCTGTCTCGTCAGCCTTGTCCTGCATCCCGTGATCACCTGGACACTCGGGCAGAGTTTCGGTCTGGGCCAGGCGCCCTTCCGGTCGGCCGTGGTCACGGCGGCGATGGCGCCGGGCGTCAACGCCTATGTCTTCGCCAACATGTACGGCGTCGGCAAACGGGTGGCGGCAACCTCGGTCCTGCTGGCGACGGCGCTCTCGGTCCTGACCGTCTCGGTCTGGCTCAACCTGATCGGCTGAGGCCGTTCCCGGCCCCCGGCGGCGCGCGCCGGTGTAGCTACAGAAAACCTACGCTGTAGTGACGCGGAACCTACGGGTTTGTGACCGCCGTTTTGCGGCTCAGCTCGGGCTCATGCCGCGCAGCCGCTCGGACCGGCGCCGCAACAGTTCGACCGTCGTCAGCAGCGCGATCGAGAAGATCACCAGAACCGTCGCCACCGCAAGGATCGTGGGCGAGATCTGTTCGCGCAGCCCGGTGAACATCTGCCATGGCAGGGTCTTTTGCGCGGCCGAGCCGACGAAAAGAACGACGACCACTTCGTCGAACGAGGTGATGAAGGCGAAAAGCCCGCCCGAGATGACACCGGGCAGGATCAAGGGCATCTGCACCTTGAAGAAGGTCCGGACCGGGCCGGCCCCCATATTGGCGGCCGCCCGGGTCAGCGACCGGTCAAAGCCCACCAGCGTTGCCGTCACCGTGATGATAACAAAGGGAATTCCCAGAACCGCATGGGCAAGGATGACCTTGATGAACCCGATGAAATCGCCCGAAAGGCCGACAGTCGCCTCCAGCCAGTTACCAAGCTTCGAATAGAAGAAGAACATCCCCGTGGCCGAGATGATCAGCGGCACGATCATCGGCGAAATCAGGATGGCCATGATCGCGCGGCGCCCGGGCACATGGCTCTGGCTCAGCCCGATCGCGGCCAGCGTGCCGAGCGAGACCGAGATGATCGTGGCCAGCGGCGCGATGATGAACGAGTTCTTCAGGGGCCGTGTCCAGTTCGGATTGGTAAGGAAATCTTCGTAATGCTTCAGCGAATATCCGGCAGGATCGAACGAAAGCATCTCGGGCGTGAAGGTGAAGAAGTCCTGCGCATTGAAGCTCAGCGGCAACACGACGACGATTGGCGCAACAAGGAAAAAGAAGATCAGCCCGCAGATGAACTTGAAGCTATTGTGCCAAAGCACATCCCCCGCCGTCGCATAGACAGGCACCTTGGCGCGGTAATCGCCCGATGACAGCCAATAGGCAAACCAGCTCATGATCAGGCCGATGATCGCGCCGACGACCGCGCCGGGGAAACCCGACAGCACAAAGCCGGCCACCGCGGCGACAACAGCCGCGCCAATCCGCCCCGCCTTGCGGTTGGGCACGAAGGAGGCAAGGACATAGCCAAGCACCGCCCCAAGCAGGGCACCGGCAAGAAACCCGGGAACCGGCGCGCCATGTGCGGTCCCGACGATATAGCCAAAGCCAAGCCCGGCGGCAGCCATCAGGGGAAGGGTAAAGCCCATCAGGCTGGGCCGGGGAATTTCGGGATGCGCAATGCTCATGTCTTCTACCCCAGCTTCACGTTGTCGATGCCGACGATCTTGTCATAGACGTAGTAGAGCAGCAGGACCGCCCCCAGAAGGATCGCGCCCAGCGCCGCCGCCAGCCCCCAGTTGAGCGAAGAGGAGATGTGGAAGGCGATCCGGTTCGAGATGAACACGCCTTGCGTGCCGCCGACCAGTTCGGGCGTGATGTAATAGCCAATGGCGAGAATGTAGCACAGGATCGCGCCCGCACCGATCCCCGGAACCGATTGCGGGAAATAGACCCGCCAGAAGGCTGTCCAGTTCGTGGCGCCCAGCGACTTGGCCGCGCGCAGATAGGCGGGCGGAATGGTCTTCATCACCGAGTAAAGCGGCAGGATCATGAAGGGCAGCAGGATATGCGTCATGGCCACGATCGTGCCGAACTGGTTGTTGATCAGAACCAACCGGTTCGCGTCATCGACCAGCCCCAGCCAGACCAGAACGTCGTTGATCACGCCTTGTTGCTGCAACAGCACCTTCCATGCCGAGGTCCGCACCAGAAGCGACGTCCAGAACGGCAGCAGAACAAGGATCATCAGCACATTCGCGGTCGAGGCGCGCAGGTTGGCAAGGATCCAAGCCACCGGATAGCCAAGAAGAAGGCAACAGCCGGTGATCAGCATCGACATCCAGATCGTCCGCCAGAAAAGCATCAGGTAAATTCGCTGCTGGTCCGGGCGCTTCTTGATCCCGTCCGTGCCCTTCTCAAGATCCACGGCATTCAGGAAGTAACCGGGCGTATAGTCCCCGGCATAGGCCTGAATCGTCTGCCATGTACCGAGATCGGCCCAGCCCTTGTCGATGGCCACGAACGTGTCCTTGTAGGAAATCGGCTCGGCGGATGACAGGCCTTGCGCCGCCGATTTCAGAAGATCGGCCGACGGCCCCCCGATTGCCGCAATGGCTTCGGGCGACGCGGACGAGATGTCTTCGGCCAGCGCATTGAACAGAACCGGCCAGGGCTTGGTATCGGCGGCGGCCTTCTTGCCGTCGGCGCGGGCGACCCGTGCGAATGACCGGTAGACCCCGGTCGTCAGCGGCAAGGCGAACTCTGCCTCGTCCCGGGCCGAGAACTTGGGTTCAGGCCCGGCATCCTTGGTCCACCCTTCGGTCGCGGCCAGCCATTTGTCCGAACCCAGCAGGGCGGCCCAGGCCTCTCCCTTGCCCCAGGCCTTGTCGAACCCGGTGAAGGTCTTCTGGAAATTCTTGCCGATATCGTCCGCCCCGCGCCCGGTCTTGCGGAACAGCGAAGACATGCCGGGGTTTTCGTAGTTCAGCCGCGTGCCAAGCTTGGTGTGGTTCTTTTCTTCGGCGGCGGCCTGAAAATCGACCGCCAGGGCGGCGAAGACCGCCTCGTCAGGAATTTCACCGCTGTCCGGATTCCAGCCTGCAAGCCGTTGAATCGTGTTCGGCAGCGTGTCCGACACGATCTGGTTTTCAACCGAACGGAACAGCATGTCGCCGATCGGGACGACAAAGGTGACAAGCACGAAAATCAGAAGCGGCGCGATCAATGCCAGCGCCCGAAGCTTCTGTCGGCGAAGCGCGCGGGCAAGGCTTTTCTTCAGCGGCGTTCCGTCGGCGGCCCGCATCGGGCCGGTATCGGTCATGTCGCTCATGGCTCCCCCGTCGGTGTTTTTCTTGCTTTTCAAAGTCACAAACTAATGGGTCGGAAGGGGCCGTTCGGCCCCTTCCGTGATCATTGGTCAGCCAGCAAGCCAGGCCTGGAATTTCGCGTCGATATCGTCGCGATAGTCAGCCCAGAACTCGAAGTTGTAGTAGAACACGTTCTGCGCGTTCGCCGGATCGGTCGGCATGTAGGGCGCCATATCGATATCGGTGCCGTCAAGCTTGCCGACGAGCGGTGCCGAAGATGCGCGTGCCGGACCGTAGGAGATGTACTTGGCCTGATCGGCCAGACGCTGCGTGTCGGTTGCGAAGAACAGGAAGTCCTTCACCAGCGCCAGACGATCCTCCGGCAGATCGGCGGGGATGACCCAGCCGTCGAAGCTGAACACCTGCGCGTCCCAGAGCATGCCGATCGGCTGGTTCTGCTCGACGATCGCCGAGAAGAGACGGCCGTTATAGGTCGAACCCATCACGACCTCGCCATCGGCCAGCAGCTGCGGCGTGTCGGCGCCGGCCGACCACCAGATCACCTGATCCTTGATCGTGCCCAGCTTGGCAAGCGCCTGCTGCTGCCCTTCGTCCGTGGCCAGAACCGAATAGATGTCGTCCTTGGCGACGCCATCGCAGAGAAGTGCCCATTCCATATTGTTGATCGGACGCTTTTCCAGCGAGCGCTTGCCCGGATACTTTTCCAGATCGAACACGTCGCAGATGTTCGAAGGCGGCGTGTCGCCAACCATGTCGGTGCGATAGCCGAAGGTCGTCGAATAGACGATCTGGGGGATATAGCACGCGTTCACGATCTGCGCGCCGAAATCATCGGCAGCCGAGGTGCCATCCGGCGCCGGGGCAAGCAGGTCATTCGGTTCATATTCCAGCGCGAGGCCTTCGTCGCACAGACGGAAGCTGTCGGCCGCATCGACATCGACCAGATCCCAGGTCAGGTTGCCGGCTTCGTGCATCGCACGCAGCTTGGCCACCGCTTCGGCCGAGCTTTCGTCCCAGATGATGTTCACATCGGGATGCATCGCCATATACGGCTCGGCATAGGCCTTGAGCTGCGATTTCTGATAGGCGCCGCCCCACGACACCAACGTGAGGTCAACGGCCGAAGCGGCACCCGCCGCCATGGTCAGTGCCGTCGTTGCGGCAAGGATCGAGGTTAGTTTCATTTCTTACTCCCTGTTGGTTCCCGTATCGAAACTTCTGGTCGGCACCACGGGAAAGGCGCCGGGACCAATTCCATCGCTGATCAGGCGTCGAGCGCCCGGCAATCCTGCGGCAGCCAGCCGATCTCGATCTGCTGACCCGGCTGCATCCGGACCTGATCCGGGGCGTTGCGGGTCTTGACGATAAAGTTGTCATTGCCGGCGACGCGAAGCCGCGTGCGGAAGATATCGCCCATGTAAATGAACTCGAGCACCTCGGCCTTGAGCGTATGGGCGCCCTTCTGCAAGCGCGCCTTGTTGACCTCGACCCGCTCCGGCCGGATCGACACGCGCGTGCGCTCGCCGGGTTTCGAGACATTGACCGGCTTGCAGTCGATCAGCTCGCCATCGTCCAGCGCGACCACGGCAATGTCGCCCTTGATCTCCTTGACCGTCCCCATCAGCGTGTTGTTCTCGCCGATGAACTGGGCGACGAAACTGTTTGCCGGCTCTTCATAAAGAACGGCGGGCGGCGCAAGCTGCTGAATGCGGCCATCGTCGAAAACCGCCACGTTGTCCGACATGGTCAGCGCCTCGGTCTGGTCATGGGTGACATAGACCGTGGTGATCCCGAGGTTGTGCGCAAGCCGCGTGATCTCGAACTGCATATGCTCGCGCAGCTGCTTGTCGAGCGCGCCAAGCGGTTCGTCCATCAGCACCAGTTCCGGTTCGAACACCAATGCGCGCGCAAGGGCGATGCGCTGTTGCTGGCCGCCCGAAAGCTGCGCGGGCCGGCGTCCGCCGAACTTGCCCATCTGCACCATGTCCAGCGCGCGCTTGACCTTGGCGTCACGGTCCGACTTGCCGATATCGCGAACCTCAAGCGGGAAGGCCAGATTTTCGGCCACGGTCATGTGGGGAAACAGCGCGTAGTTCTGGAACACCATCCCGATCCCGCGCTTGTGCGGCGGGATGTTGTTGATCGGTTTGCCCGCCAGCTTGATCTCGCCATGGGTTGCCGTCTCGAAACCGGCGAGCATCATCAAGCAGGTTGTCTTGCCTGAGCCCGACGGCCCGAGCATCGTCAGAAACTCGCCCTTGGCGATCGACAGGTTCAGGTCTTTTACGACCAGCGTTTCCCCGTCATAACTTTTCTGAACGTGTTCAAACTCGACGAATGCGGCGCCGGCGCCGGATGTTACATCGGCCAAATTCACGCTCCCCGTTTTATTCTTTTTGTATTTCCCTGTGCAGACTAAATCGAAAGGCGCGTGGTTTTTCAAGCCAAACGACTCAATCCGCAACTTTAGTGCGAAGTTAGCGGCCAGAAGTTCCGAATATTACCTGTATGCGACGGAACTTGCCCGAAAAGCGTCGCTTGGCCTAGCCGCCGGTCATGTACGGCATCAGCACAACCTCGGCATCGGGCGGGATTTCGGTAAACCATGCCTCGCGATAGATGACGCCGTTCAGCGAAAGCGAGACGCCACGCCTGATCTGCGGCTCCAGTCCGGGATAGGCTTCGGCCAGCCGGTCGAGCAGGGCCTTGAAGGTCCCTGCATCGACCTCGACCTCGGTCAGTCCGTCGGCCGCCTGCCGGAGCGAGCCCCAGAGCAGGACCTTGACCATCTCAGGCCGACAGGGCCTTCAATACGCGCGGCGGCGACATCGGCAATTCGTGCATCCGGACCCCGGCGGAACGGCAGACCGCATTGGTGATCGCGGCCAGGGGCGGCACGATGCCGGTCTCGCCGACGCCGCGAACGCCATAGGGATGGCCCGGGTTCGGAATTTCCAGAATGACCGTGTCGATCATCGGCAGATCCGAGGCAACGGGAACCCGGTAATCAAGGAAGGTCGGGTTCTGCAGCCGGCCATCCTCGCCATAGATGTATTCCTCGTTCAGCGCCCAGCCGATGCCTTGCACCGCGCCGCCCTGCATCTGGCCCTCGACATAGGACGGGTGCACCGCCTTGCCGGCATCCTGAAAGACGGTATAGCGCAGGACCTTGGTCGCCCCGGTTTCCTTGTCGACCTCGATATCGACGATGTGAACGCCGAACGAAACGCCCGCGCCATCCACGTTCACCTCGTGATGGCCGGCGATGGGCCCGCCGGTCTCGAACGACACGGCGGCGATCTCGGCCAGCGTCATCGGCGGGAACTTTCCGGCATTCGGCCCGGCGGGAACGGCGGCGCCGTCCTTCCACTCGACCGCATCGGCGTCGATCCCCCAGATCTTCGCGGCGCGTTCGCACATCACGCGCACCGCATCGCGCGCGGCCTTGATCGTGGCAAGGCCCACCGCGAAGGTCACGCGGCTGCCGTCGGTCACGTCGTTGTAGCCCAGCGAAGAGGTGTCGGCGACGATGGTGCGCACCCTGTCATAGTCGATCCCCAGTTCCTCGGCCGCCATCAGGCTGATCGAGGCGCGCGATCCGCCGATATCGGGGTTGCCCTCGGTCACGCCCACCGTTCCGTCGGTGTTGATATTCAGCGAGACGCAGGAATTGCCGCCAAAGTTGAACCAGAAGCCGCAAGAGATGCCGCGCCCCTGTCCGGGTTCCAGCGGCGCCGAATAATGCGGATGCGCCTTTGCCGCTTCCAGCGTGGCGACCAGCCCGATATCGGGGAAGGTCGGCCCGTAGGAAGATTTCGTACCCTTGCGCGCGGCGTTCTTCAGGCGGACATCAAGCGGGTCGAGCCCGAAGTGCTGGCACAGCTCGTCGATCGTCGCCTCGACCGCATAGATCGCCTGCGGAGCGCCGGGCGCCCGGTAGGCCGCTTCTTTCGGCCGGTTGGTCAGCACGTTCCAGCTGTAGCTGCGCACCGCGGCAAGGTCATAGGCGGCAAAGGCCGCCTGCGCGCCGAAACTATGGGTGCCCGAAGGGAAAGCGCCGCCGGAATAGCGCAGCTTCGCTTCGGCCGCAGTGATGCGGCCGTCCTTGGTCATGCCGATCTTGACATCCATGGAGGAATGCACCGTCGGCCCGGTGGCGCGGAACACCTCGTCACGGTTCATCACCAGCTTGACCGGGCGGCCCGCCTTGCGCGCCAGCGCCAGCGCCACAGGCTCGATGAAGACGGTGGTCTTGCCACCAAAGCCGCCGCCGATCTCTGATGCGGTGACGCGAAGCTGGCTTGCCTCCATTCCCATGATCGCCGCGCAAAGCGTGCGGACGTAGAACTGGCCCTGCGTGCAGCACCAAAGCTCGGCCTTGCCATCGGAAGTGACCGAGGCGAGCGCGGCATGGGGTTCGATATAGCCCTGATGCGCGGTCGGCGTCTTGTAGCTGCGCTCCAGAACCATGTCGGCCTTGGCAAAGCCCGCGCCAAGATCGCCATGGCCGAACTCGGCATGCTCGGTCACGTTGGCCGACATCCCGGCAGGCACGCTTTCCAGCGAGCGGCCATCAAGCACCACGGGCGCACCGGGCGCCATCGCCTTGTCCACATCGGTGACATGGGGCAGGATTTCGTAATCCACCTTGATCAGCTTCAGCGCGGCTTTCGCCGTGGCGATATCGACAGCGGCGACGGCGGCCACCGCATGGCCATCGTAAAGCACCTTGTCCTTGGCCATGCAGTTGTTCTGCACGTCGCGGATGAACACGTCCTCCTGATCGGGCAGATCGGCCCCGGTCAGGACGGCGCGCACGCCTTTCAGCGCCATGGCCGCCGAAGTGTCGATCGAGCGGATGCGGGCATGGGCGTGGGGCGAGCGCAGGATGCGCGCCCAAAGCATGCCCGGCGCGGTCGCATCGGCGCCATACATCGCGCGGCCGGTGACCTTGTCCACCCCGTCGGGGCGGCGCACCCGCTTGCCGACCTGCTTGAACTCGCGCTTCTGATATTCGTCGAACGCCATGTCAGGCCCCCCTCATCTCGGCCGCCGCCGCCTGAACGGCGCGAATGATCTTGTCATATCCGGTGCAGCGGCAGAGGTTGCCTGCCAGCCAATAGCGCAGCTCTTCATCGGTCGGATCGGGGTTCTTGTCCAAAAGCGCCTTGGCCGCGACAAGAATGCCCGGAGTGCAGACCCCGCATTGCAGCGCCGCGCCATCGATGAAATGGCGCTGCAGGGGATGCAGTTCATCGCCATCCGCCATGCCCTCGATCGTCGTGATCTCGGCCCCGCCCGCCTCGGCCCCGAGGACAAGGCAGGAACAGACAAGCCGGCCGTTCAGCGTGACCGAACAGGCGCCGCAATCGCCGGTGCCGCAGCCTTCCTTGGCGCCGGTCAGGCCCAGCCGGTTCCTGAGCACGTCAAGCAGGGTTTCATCCGGCGCGCAGAGGAATTCATACGGGTCGCCGTTGATCGTCGTGGAAACGGGAATGGATTTCATTTCGTACCTCCGGCGCGGGTATAGGCTGTCAGGGCGGCGCGCTTGGCAAGCGTTCCCGCCGTCTTGGTCCGGAACGCCACGGTTCCGCGCTTGTCATCGATGGGTTTTGCGACGGCCTCGCAGGCCGCGGCCATGCGGGCCAGCGTCGCCTCATCCAGCTTCGATCCGACACAGATGCGACCGGCTTCTTCGGCCACGATCACCGTCGGCGCCACGGCCCCCAGCACGACGCGCGCCGCCTTGACCGTATCATCGGCATTCAGTTCCAGCGACACCGCGGCAGAGGCCACGGCAATGTCCATTTCGGTGCGCGGGATGAACCGCAGATAGGCGTCCGACGCACGTGCCGGCCGCGCGGGCAGGAAGACCGAGGTGATGACCTCGCCCTTGGCAAGGCTGGTCTTGCCCGGACCTGTGGGTATATCGGCGACCGGCAGGTCGCGCTGCCCGTTCGGGCCGACGATGCGGGCCACGGCATTCGCCGCGATCAGACCCGGCACCGCGTCGCCCGCGGGCGAGCCGTTGCAGAGGTTGCCGACCATGGTGCAGCGCCCCTGCACCTGGGTCGAACCGATCAGGTTCGCGCCTTCGACAACACCCGGCCACATCGCCACGACCCCGGCATGTTCGCCAAGAACGGCATTGGGCACGGCCGCACCGATCCGGTATCCGCCATCCTCGGCCACGATCTCGGCGATCCCCGGGATCTGCTTGATATCGACGATCAGCGCAGGCTCGACGAGCCCCGACTTCAATTGCACCAGAACGTCCGTGCCGCCGGCGAGGATCCGGGTCAGACCGGGTTCCGCCGCCAGTGCCGCTGCCGCCTCTCCGGCCGTCTTCGCCGCAAGGTATCGCATGAAGGTTTCCTCTCTGCAGTGACAGTCGTGTCCTCTCCGGTCTCGACGCCGGATTCGAACCGACAGTCTACCCATCCCGATGAAAAGGAAAAGGACCGGACTCAGATATCTTTCAAATAGCGCAGCCCGTCATAGATCGCCGCATGCGTGTTCCGCGCGCTTACCGCATCGCCGATGCGGAAAAGCTGGAAGGTTCCGCCGGGGTTGGTCGCGATCGTCTGTGGCCTGCCCTCGATCAGCGCGGCCTGATCCACTTCGCCCCGGTTGCGCGAATGCTCCTTCAGGTCAAAGTAGATGTCGGCATTCGGCAAGGTGCCATAGTTGACGACGATCTGGTCATAGTCCTTCTGCCGCGTGAACCTTGAATAATCCGTGCCGAGCGTGGCCATAAGACGGTTGCCGGCCCTTGCCACCCCCTTCAGAAGCCACGTCACCGTGAAGGTCACATCCTTTTCCTGCAGGCTGCGCATGTAGGGCACAAGGTTCATTGCCATGACATCGGGGGCAAAGCTGCGGTCACGGGTCATGATCTCGACCTTGGCGCCGCTGGCGGCAAGGATATCGGCCGCCTGCAAGGCCGCATGATCGCCCGCCTCGTCATAGATCAGCACGTCACGGCCGGGTTTCACATCGCCCGACAGGATATCCCATGACGTCACCGTCAGATCGTTGCCCGTCGCCAGAATGTCCTTGTGCGGCAAGCCGCCGGTCGCGACGATCACGACATCTGGGTCAAGCGCCATGACGTCTTCGGCCTCGGCCCAGGTGTTGAAGCGGAACTCGACATCACGGGCGGCGCATTGTGCCATGCGCCAGTCGATGATCCCGATCATCTCTGACCTGCGCCGGGTCTGCGCCGTCAGGCGCACCTGCCCGCCCGGTTGATCGGCGGCTTCGAAGACCACGACACTGTGGCCACGTTCGGCCGCGACGCGCGCCGCCTCAAGCCCGCCCGGCCCCGCCCCGACGATCACCACCCGCCTGGCCCGTGGCGCCCGGACAATGATGTTCGGCATCGTCAATTCGCGCCCGGTGGCCGGGTTGTGAATGCAAAGCGCCTCACCCGCGCCATAGATGCGGTCAAGGCAATAGGTCGCGCCGACACAGGGGCGGATGTCGTGTTCGCGGCCTTCGCGGATCTTCTGGACGATATAGGGATCGGCCATATGCGCCCGGGTCATGCCGACCATGTCCAGCTGCCCGGTCACGACCGCATGGCGCGCGGTCGCCACATCGGCGATGCGCGCGGCATGGAAGGTGGGCATGCCCACTTCGGCCCGGATGCGGCCGGCAAGGTCCAGATGCGGCGCCGAACGCATTCCCTGTATCGGGATCATGTCGGTCATCGCCGGATCGGTATGGATACGGCCACGATTGATGTTCAGGTAATCGACCTGCCCCGTGGCCTTGAACATATGGGCCATCTCGACCCCCATTTCCTCGGTGATGCCGCCCTCTTCCGCCTCGTCGGGCGCAAAGCGGGTGCCGACGATGAAATCGTCGCCCACCCGGCGGCGGACCGCATCGATGATTTCAAGCGTCAGGCGCATCCGTGTCGCAAGGCTTTCCTTGCCGTAGGGTCCGTCAAGATCGTTGGTCAGGGGCGAGATGAACTGATCGAGAAGATGGCCATGCGTCATGATCTCGACCCCGTCGAGCCCGGCCAGCTTCATCCTTTCGGCGGCATCGGCGAAATCGCCGATGATGCGGGGCATGTCCCAGTCTTCGGCCAGTTTCGGGAACCGGCGGTGGGCAGGCTCGCGGTCCCGCGTTGAACTGACGGATGGCAGCCATGCGCCCTTGTCCCAGCCGGTCCTGCGGCCCAGATGGGTCAGCTGGATCATCACGGCGCAGCCGTGGTCATGGCATTCGTCGGCCAGCTTCTTCATCCAGCCGACAACCTCGTCCTTCCAGACAAGGACATTGTTGAAGACGGGCGGGCTGTCGCGGCTGACCGAGGCGGAGCCAGCCGTCATCGTCATCGCGACACCCGCCTTGGCGCGTTCGACATGATAGGCGCGGTAGCGGTCCTTGGGCAGCCCGTCCTCGGGATAGGCCGGTTCATGGCTGGTCGTCATGATCCGGTTTTTCAGCGTCAGGTGCTTCAACGTGTAAGGCTGAAGAAGCGGGTCGGAAGAAGCCACGGTGCCCTCGCTTTGAATTGGTCTGATTCTGCGACCAGTCTATTGCCGCGATCCGGGCCTTGACGCCAAAAACCGACATGAATGTCGATTTTTTGGGGACAACCTGAACCGAAATTGCTTACTAGGCCCAATGACAGACGGGGATGCGCAACTTGACCGCGGTTGGCGGGGGACCAGATCCGGCTGGATAGCCGGTGCCTATGAGGTATTCCTGCAAGGCGGCGTGGAGGCGGTGAAGATTCAGCCGCTGGCCCGAAAGCTGCGCCTGTCGCGAACCAGCTTTTACTGGCATTTCGAGGATCGCGACGCATTGCTCGACGCTCTGATCGCATTGTGGCAGACCAAGAACACCGGCAACCTGATCCGGCAGACCGAACTTCCGGCCGAATCGATTTCGGCGGCGGTTCTCAACATCTTCGATTGCTGGATGTCGCCCGACCTTTTCGACCCCCGCTTCGATTACGCGATGCGCGGCTGGGGCCGCTCGGATCCGCGGGTCCGGGCGCGGATCGTCGAGGCCGACCGTGACCGTCTGGACGCAATCCGCGAGATGTTCGAACGCCATGGATTTGACCGGCAGGAAGCGGACATCCGCGCCAGCACGCTCTATCTGACCCAGGTCGGGTATTTTGAGGTCGAACCCTCGGAGCCGCTGGAAAAGCGCCTGAAGCACGCGCCGACCTATGTCGAGACATTCGCCGGCCGGCGGCCCAGCGCGGCCGAATACGCGGCCTTTTTGGCACGCCAGCGGCGGTGGCGGGAAAAGCCGGGCGCGGCAGGGTAAGGACGGTCAGCCGCGTGGTTCGGTCGCTTGCTGGATCATTCCGGCGACCAGCAGATAGACCGAGGTAACGGCAAGCCCCCAATGGGCAATGTTTCCCGCCGCGAAATCGACCCAGGCCGCGCGGGCCGCAAAGGCAACCCAGGCCAGCGCCACGGGCAATGTGATCCAGCGCCAGCGCTCTGTCCTGACCGGGTGGACGAATTTCAGGTTCGTGAACATCGTCGCGGCCAGAACGACGATGACCCCCAGCATCAGATAAAAGTTCGGCTCCAGCGCGAAGAGCACCAGAACCACCATGTTCCAGCACGCCGGAAAACCGGCAAAGGAATTGTCGCGGGTCTTCATGCGCGTATCGACGAAGTAGATGACGCTGGCATAGGTGATGACGATGATCGCCAGCCAGCCGGTCCATCCCGGCAAAAGCCCGGACTGGAAAAGCGCGAAGGCCGGTATGAAGACGTAAGTCAGATAGTCGATGATAAGGTCCAGCAGCACACCGTCATAGGTCGGCCAGTTGGCCTTGACATGGTAATGCCGCGCCAGAGGCCCGTCGATGCCATCGACGATCAGGGCGACGACCAGCCACAGGAACATGAGGCTCCATTTCTCCTCGACCGCCGCCAGCATCGCCAGCATCGACAGTACCGCGCCGGTGGCGGTGAAAAGATGCACCAGCAGTGCCTTGATCCTGAGGCTCATTCTTCGTTCCCGTTTCCCAGTCACGCGCGCGGATGCGCCCGATCGTAAATCTCCATCAGCCGGGTCGTATCGACGGCCGTATAGGCCTGCGTCGTCGAAAGCGATGCGTGGCCCAGCAATTCCTGAATCGCCCGCAGGTCCCCCCCGGCGGACAGAAGGTGGGTCGCGAAGCTGTGGCGCATCGCATGGGGCGTCGCGGTGGCCGGCAGGCCCAGCCCGGCACGGGCCTGCTCCATCGCAAGCGCGACAAGCCGGGGATTGAGCGGACCGCCGCGCGCGCCCCGGAACAGCGCCTTCTGCGGTTCGGCGGCGATATCGGCCGGACAAAGCCGGACATAGGCTGAAACCGCGCGGCGGGCGGCGGGGATAACCGGGACGATGCGTTCCTTGCCGCCCTTGCCCAGAATGCGCAGCGTTTCGGGCAGTTCGGCATCCGACCCTTTCAGGGCCAGCGCCTCGGAAATCCGCAACCCGCAACCGTATAGAAGGGTGACGACAGCCGCATCGCGTGCCGCGATCCAGTCCTGGCGCGGCTGGCTGCCGATCAGCCCGATCACCTCGCGCGCGGCGTCCTCGCTCAGGGGGCGCGGCAGCTTGCGCTGATATTTGGGGCTGCGCGCGGCAAGGATCGCCGTCGGATCGAACCCCTGCCGGTCAGCGTACCAGCGCGCAAATCCCTTGACCGCGGACAGCGATCGCGCCAGCGACCGCGCCGATGTGCCCCGCCCGCGCTCATGCGCCATCCACGCCCGCAGATCGCCCTGTTTCAGCGCCGCCACGCCTGCCGGCCCCAGCGCCCCCCCCTGATGCCCGGCCTGAAACGCCAGAAACGCGGCCACATCGGACCGGTAGGCCTTCAGCGTGTTGTCCGCAGCCCCATCAAGCGCGCCAAGATGATCAAGCCAGCCTTCCAGTGCGTCACGCAACGCAGGTGTAAGGGCAAGGCTCATCGCCCCACCTCAGGCCAGCCAGCGCCGCATCGCGCGTTCGAAGACGCCCGCGAAGAACCCAAGAAGATCGGTGCCCTGATTGGCCCGGAACTGATGCGGGTCCTCGGCCCCGAGCACCAGCATGCCCGGCAGCTTTCCCGCGCCAAGGTCAAGGCGCAGGGCGGCTTCCGACCGGATCCAGTCGCCCGAACGGCCATAGACGGTTTCGCTTTCCGGCAGCGTCTGGCGCAGAACGACGGGACGCACCGGGGCGGACCGGCCACCGGCCAGATAGGATTCGACAAATCCCGGTTCAGCCACGCAAAGCACATCGCCAAGACGCTGAAGCACCGGATCGCGATCGGTCTGCCGCGTTTCAAGAACAAGGCGGACACAGTCCACCCGCAGGATCTGCGCGACCTCACCGCCCAGGTCCTTCAGAAACTCCTCGAACCCGATCGGGTCCAGCATGCGCAGGATCGCGCGGTGAATCTGGTTTGTCCCGGCAAGGTTTTCATAGGCCGCCGCAATCACGGATCGGTGCGTATCCTCCAGACGGTCCAGCCGCGCCTCAAGGCGCTCCATCGCGATGCCGCGCAGATCGACGATATTGGCGCCCATCGCCCGCTCATTGGCGACGATCAGCGCCTTCATGAGATCCCGGTCTTCCAGAATCACTTCCGGCTCCGCGATCAACTTGTCTCTCAGCTCGGCCGCGATATTCGCCGTTTCCGCCATGCCTGCCCCCGGTATCGTTTGTGTCAGTGTTTGCCTGACCTTATCAGGCCCCCTGTACGATTGCTTTTCTTTTTTTCCGCCCGGGTCCGACCGGCCGGGCGGCGTTGCACGAAGGCCGCCCGGCGGATCGCGGTGCTCGGTCCGGATCAGAGGATTTTCTGGCCGGTCTTGGCCCAGTCCTTCAGGAACTGGTCAAGCCCCTTGTCGGTCAGCACGTGGTTCGCCATGGCCTTGATCACATTTGGCGGCGCGGTGACGACATCCGCGCCGATCTTGGCGCATTCGGTGATGTGATTGACCGAACGGATCGAGGCGGCGAGCACCTCGGTCGAGAAGTTGTAATTGTCATAGATCGTACGGATTTCGTGGATCAGCTCGACCCCGTCGATATTGTTGTCGTCCAGCCGGCCGATGAAGGGCGAAATGAACGCGGCGCCGGCCTTGGCGGCAAGAATGGCCTGCGCGGCCGAAAAGCAAAGAGTGACATTGACCATGTGGCCTTCGGATGCGAAAGCCTTGCAGGCGGCAAGTCCATCCCAGGTCAACGGCACCTTGATCGCGATGTTCGGAGCGATCTTGGCAAGCTTCAGGCCTTCGGCAATCATCGCCTTGGCCTCGGTGGCCACGACTTCAGCGGAAACGGGACCCGAGACCATGTCACAGATCTCCTTGGTCACTTCGACGATGTCCCGGCCCGATTTCAGGATCAGCGAAGGGTTGGTCGTGACGCCGTCCACCATGCCAAGGTCGTTCAATTCCTTGATCGCGGCGGTGTCGGCGGTATCGACGAAGAATTTCATGGCAGCACTCCCTCAGATGGCGGCTTCGTTTCGGCGCCTCTTTAGCGCAAACATCGGGCGGCAGGAACCCGTGATCGGGGGGCGCGGGTGACAGAGGCGGGCTTTTTCGACGCGAACGCGCTGATCTCGGTCCTGACGACCGAACCCCTTGGCCGGGCGCTGGACTACCGCGCGCCCGAAGGCGGCTGCTTTCTTGGCGCCTTTGTCGAGGTTCCGCTTGGCCCGCGCCGGGTACTGGGTGTGGTGTGGGGCGCCGGCGAGGGCGGATTTGACCTTGCCAAGGTTCGGCCCGTGACCCGCGTTCTCGATGCGGCCCCGATGGGCGATGCGATGCGCGCCTTCCTGACCCGCGCCGCCGAATACACGCTGACGCCGATGCCCGCGATGCTGCGCCTTGCAACCCGCGCGCCCGGCCTTGCCGATCCGCCCGGCCCCCGGCGCGTCTACCGCAAGGGCTGGGCCGAGCCTGACCGGATGACCGACGCCCGTGCCCGGGTGCTCGATATTCTCGATGAATACGGCGGTGCCGCCTTCACCCTGGGCGAACTGGCCGGGCTGGCCGGGGTTTCCAGCAGCGTCGTCAAGGGTCTGGTCAAGCTTGGCGTCGTGGCCGAGGAGGAAGCCGCCCGCGATCTGCCCTATCCCGCGCTCGACCCCGATCTGCCCGGCAAGCCCCTGGCCGAGGATCAGGCGCGGGCGGCCGGGCAGTTGCGCGGCGGCATCGCGGCACAGCGTTATGGCACGACCCTGCTGAAGGGCGTCACCGGTTCGGGCAAGACCGAGGTTTACCTCGAGGCAGTGGCCGAATGCCTGCGTCAGGGCAGGCAGGCGCTGGTTCTCCTGCCCGAGATTGCGCTGACAGCGGAATTCCTGACCCGGGTCGAGGATCGCTTTGGCGCAATGCCGGGCGAATGGCATTCGGGCGTGACGCAAACCGAACGCCGCCGGCTTTGGCGCATGGCGGGCGAGGGCGGGGTCTCGCTCGTGGTCGGCGCGCGATCGGCCTTGTTCCTGCCCTTCCGCGATCTCGGTCTTGTCGTTGTCGATGAGGAACATGACACCTCCTACAAGCAGGAAGACGGCGTGCTTTACAACGCGCGCGACATGGCGGTGCTGCGCGCCTCGCTGGCCGATGCGCAGGTGGTGCTCGCGTCGGCGACGCCAAGCCTTGAAAGCTGGAGCAATGCCGAGGCGGGCAAATACGCGCGGATCGACCTTACCTCGCGCTTTGGCGTGGCCGAAATGCCGGAGCTTTCGGTCATCGACATGCGGAACGAGGCGCTGGAGCAGAACCGCTGGATCAGCCCGACGCTGGCCCGCGCGGTTTCGGCGCGGATCGCGGCGGGCGAACAGGCGCTCTTGTTTCTCAACCGGCGGGGCTATGCGCCCGTCACGATCTGCCGGGCCTGCGGGCATCAGATCGGCTGCGATCACTGCGACGCGCGGATGGTCGAGCACCGTTTTCTCAAACGCCTTGTCTGCCACCAATGCGGCGAGACGAAACCAATGCCGGCGGCCTGCCCCTCGTGCCGGGCCGAGAACCGTCTGGCCCCGGTCGGCCCCGGTGTCGAAAGGCTGGCCGAAGAGGTTGCCGCCCGCTTTCCCGAGGCGCGCGTGGCGGTGCTTTCGTCGGACCTTTTCAGCTCGGCCCGCGCGCTGAAGGACGCGATCCGCGCGATCGCCGAGGGCGGGGCGGATATCATCATCGGCACCCAGCTTGTGGCCAAGGGGCACAACTTTCCGCTGCTGACGCTTGTCGGGGTTATCGACGCCGATCTCGGGTTGCAGGGCTCTGACCTGCGCGCGGCGGAACGCACCTTTCAACTGATGCGGCAGGTCTCGGGCCGGGCGGGGCGCAGCGACAGGCCGGGCGTGGCGATGCTGCAAAGCCATCAGCCCGACCATCCGGTGATCCGGGCGATCGTCTCGGGGGACGAGGATGCGTTCTGGCGCGCGGAAGCCGCCGAACGCGAGGCGGCGGGCATGCCGCCCTTCGGCCGGCTTGCCGGGATCATCCTGTCGGCACCCGATGCGCAAACCGTCTTCGATATCGGCGGCGAGCTTGCCCGCCGCGATGCTCCGCTTCGCAAGATCGGCGCGCAGGTCTTCGGCCCTGCCCCGGCCCCCGTCGCCCGGATCAGGGGCCGTCACCGGGTCCGGCTTCTTGTCAAGGCCGCCAAGGGCGTGGCGTTGCAACCCGCGCTGGCCGAATGGGTCGCGCAGATCCGCCTGCCCGCGAACCTGCGTCTTGCCATCGATATCGACCCGCAAAGCTTTTACTGACCGGGCGCAGCCGGGGCGCGGGTTACAGGTACCATTCGTATTCCCGGGCCGAGATTTCGGACATGAACGCCTGAAATTCAGCCTCCTTCACCTCGGCATAGATCTTCAGGTAATCCGCGCCAAGATAGGCGGGCAGAAGCGTCGCGCCACGCATCGCGTCGAGCGCACGCCACATCGTCAGGGGCAGGTCCGTGGCCAGTTCCGACCCGGCATTTCCACCATGCGGTTCGGTCGCGCAAAGCCGGTTCTCGATCCCGTAGAGAACCCCCGCCAGAACCGCCGCTGTCACCAGATAGGGGTTGGCCTCCGCCCCCGCCACCCGGTGTTCGATCCGGCGCGAGGCGCCGTCGGGGCTGGCGGGCACGCGGAACGCCACCGACCGGTTGTTGACACCCCAGTCCCGCGTGACGGGCGTGAAGGCATCGGGTTCGAACCGGCGATAGACATTCAGGTTCGGCGCAAAGATCGCCATCGCCTCATGCATTGTCGCCTGCAGCCCGGCCACCGCATGGCCCAGCATCCGGTCGCCATCGGGATGACCCGCGGCCAGAACATTGGCGCCCGTCGCATCCAGCAGCGACAGGTGGATGTGCAACCCGTTGCCAGAGGCGCCCGCGAAGGGTTTTGACATGAATGTCGCATCCAGCCCTGCCGCCCGCGCGGCCCCCTGCACCACGCGGCGCAACAGGGCCGCATCGTCGGCGGCCGCAAGGATGTCGTCCCGGTGGAGCAGGTTGATCTCGAACTGGCCCGCGCCATATTCGCTGATCATCGTCGTGACCGGCAGGCCCTGATCCCGCGCGGCGGCGCGGATCGCATCCAGAACCGGCGCGAATTCGTCCAGCTTGGCCAGCGACAGGACCTGCCCGCGGCTTTCCCGCCGTCCGTTGGCCGGCGAGGCGGGCGCCAAGGGCGCGCCGCCATCGGCCCGCGCCGGATCGATCAGGTAGAATTCAAGCTCCAATGCCGCCACCGGGCGCAACCCAAGGCCCTGAAACCGGCCCAGAACCCCGCGCAGGACATTGCGCGGTTCGTACCAGAAAGGTTCGCTATCCGCGGCACCGGTCATTTCGCACAGCACCTGCGCCCCCTTCCCCCCGGACCACGGCACAGGCGCGATCCGTCCCGGCAGGGCGCGCGCCAGCCCGTCCGGGTCGCCGTCCGAAAAACCGCGCCCCATCGGATCGGCGGTATTGCCGATCACATCGACAAGCTGCATCGCCGCGCAGACCGGCGTGCCGTGGCCAAAGACGGAACCCGCCTGCGAAACGGGCAGCCGCTTGCCGAACGCGTTGCCGCAAAGGTCGATCATCAGCGCGTCCAGCCATTCGGTTTCGGGATGGTCTTTCAGATAGGCCGCAAGCTCGGCCCCGGCCGCGAAAACACTTTTCATGATTGCTTCCCTCCCCCGGGGCGCTGTCGCTTTTGATCAAATCCTAGCGGCGCAGTGCGACGGGGGACAAGCCTTCATGTCATCGCCTGCCGATAATGCTGTCTGCCCCCCTCGCCAAGGTCCGCAATTGCGCGTATGTGGTCGGCATGTTCGGCGCGCACACCATCACCCTGAAAGAGGCGGCCCACCTGCCCCGCTGGCGTCAGCCGGCCTTTCTTCTGTTCCTGATGGCCGCCGCCATGCCCATCGCCTTTTCGACCTGGTCGGCGCTTCTCAACAACTTCGTCAAGGAGGCCGCCGGTTTCACCGGGGTCGAGATCGGCTGGCTGCATACCGTGCGCGAGATCCCCGGTTTTCTGGCGATCGGAGTGATCGTGCTTCTCTGGGCCATGCGCGAACAGGTTCTGGCGCTGGTGGCGCTGGCGCTTCTGGGCGCGGCAACCGCCGTGACCGCCATGTTTCCGTCGCTGGGCGGCATCCTCATGGTCACGCTTCTGTCCTCGATCGGGTTTCACTATTTCGAAACCGTGAACCAGTCGCTGCAACTTCAGTGGATCGACAAGAAGCATGCCCCGCAGACCCTAGGCTGGATCGTCGCCATCGGATCGGGTGCATCCCTGGTGGCTTACGGCCTGATCATGCTGACATGGAAGACGCTGAACCTCAGCTATGGCATCGTCTATGGCGTCTCGGGCGGGCTGACGCTGGCCATCGCGGTTTTCGCGATGTTTGCCTATCCGCAGTTCGAAGCCCCCGAACCGCAGCTGAAGACCTTCGTCCTGCGCCGCCGCTACTGGCTTTACTACCTGTTGCAGTTCATGGCCGGCGCGCGGCGGCAGATCTTCGTCGTCTTCGCCGCCTTCATGATGGTCGAACGCTTCGGGTTTCAGGTGCATGAGGTCACGGCGCTGTTCCTGATCAACTTTCTGGCCAACATGGTCTTTGCCCCCTTCTTGGGCCGGGCTGTCGGCCGGTTCGGCGAACGCAATGCGCTGATCTTCGAACATGCCGGGCTGCTTTGCGTCTTTCTGGCCTATGGCGGCATCTACTGGTTCGGCTGGGGCGTGCTTGTGGCCGCCGCGCTCTATGTGATCGACCACCTTTTCTTCTCGCTCGCCTTCGCGCTGAAGACCTATTTCCAGAAGATCGCAAGCCCCGGCGACATCGCGCCCACGGCTGCCGTGGCCTTCACCATCAACCATATCGCGGCCGTGTTTCTTCCTGCCCTTCTCGGCTATCTCTGGGTGACATCGCCGGGCGCCGTCTTCGCCCTTGCGGCCGGGATGGCGGGGGTATCGCTACTTCTGGCGCTGATGATCCCGCGTCACCCCGAACCCGGACATGAAACCGTGTTCGCGCGGGGCCGGATGCAGGCGGCGGAATGAAACCGGCGCAGGGGAAATTCGTCACCGGCAGCCTGATGCGGCATGTCGTGACGATGTCGCTTTCCGGTGCGCTGGGTCTTTCGTTCACCTTCCTCGTCGATTTTCTGGCGCTCTGGTGGATCTCTCAGCTTCGGGTCGAGGCGATGATCGCCGCCGTCGGCATTGCGGGCACGATCCAGTTTGCCGTCATGTCGGCCGCCATCGGAATGATGATCGGTGCCGTGGCGCTGGTGTCGCGCACGATCGGCATGGGCGATCCCGCGCGCGCAAGGCGCATCGCGACCACCGGGCTGATGGTCATGGTCGTGGCGCAAACGGCGGTGTCGGCCCTGATCTGGATTTTCCGGACGCAGGTTCTGTCGGCGTCCGGCGCCGAAGGTGCGGTGCTCGATTTCGCCGAGCACTTCCTTTCGATCACATTGCCCTCGATGCCGGTCATCGCCGTCGGCATCGCATGTTCGGCGTTGCTGCGCGCGGTCGGGGATGCGTGGCGGTCGATGCTGGTCACGATGATCGCCGGCGGCGTCGCGGTCATCCTCGACCCGCTCTTCATCGTGTGGCTGGGCTGGGACGTCACCGGCGCCGCGATTTCGATCGTGATCGCCCGGGGGGCGATGTGCGCTCTGGGTCTCTGGTTCGCGATCCGCAAGCATGACCTGCTCGCGCGCCCGGCGCTTGCCGATATCCGGATGTTCACGCGGCCCTTTCTGGCCATCGCCCTTCCCGCCATCGCCACCCAGATTTCCACCCCCTTCGGCAACTGGATCCTGACGCGCGAAATCGCCAGCCACGGCGAAAGCGCCGTTGCCGGCTGGGGTGTGGTGATGCGGATGACCATTGTCGCCTTCGGCGGGATTTTCGCGCTGTCGGGCGCCATCGGCGGGATCATCGGGCAGAATTACGGCGCGCGCCGGCCGGACCGCGTGGCGGGGGCCTTCTGGTCCGCGCTGATCTTCTGCGCCGCCTACACGGCGGTGACATGGGTCCTGATGATCGCGGCCAGCGACTTTGTCGTCCGGTCCTTCGGCCTTTCCGCCGAAGGGGCAGAGGTCGTGCGGAGCTTCACCCATTATGCAGCGGGCGGCTTCGTCTTTACCGGGGCGCTCTTCGTCGCGAATGCGACGTTCAACAACCTTGGCCGCCCGGTCTGGTCAACCGGCGCCAACTGGTTCCGCGACGGTATTTTGATGTTCCCCCTTGGCGTGGCCCTGACCGGCGCTTTCGGCGCGACGGGGGTGATCTGGGCAAACCTTCTGGCCAACCTGATCGCGGGGGGGGCTGCTGCCTTCCTCGCATGGCTTTACATCCGCTCGCTCAACCGGCCGGCGCCGGGATCGCCCTTGCGGCGGCAGGGCGCGGATTGACGCCAGGGTTGCGGCCATCCCTTTGCGGGCGTATGAGCGCGTCCACCTGCGGCACCCCAACCCGGGAAGGATAACGATGCCGACCTATTCCGCCCTGACGACCCTGCCATCCCGCGAACCGGCCGAGGCATTGGCCGAGGCGATGGAAAACTTCCTGCCCGAACCGACCGGCATCGGCTGCTTCGAGATCGAGGACGGATCGGGCCGCTATGAGGTTGGCATCTATTTCGAGGCGGAACCGGATGAGATCGAGCTTGCCCTGATGGCGGCGATCTACGGGGCAAAGCCTTTCGCCGTCTCGGAAGTGCCCGAGACCGACTGGGTCGCGCATGTCCGGCGCGAATTGCAACCGGTCGAGGCCGGGCGGTTTTTCGTCTATGGCAGCCACGATGCCGACCGGGTTCCCGAAAACTGTGTGCCGCTGCTGATCGAGGCCGCGATGGCCTTCGGCACCGGCCATCACGGCACCACGAAAGGCTGCCTTCTGGCGCTCGACCGGCTGGACCGGGCGGGTTTCCGCGGCCGCAGCGTGGCCGATATCGGCTGTGGTACGGCGGTTCTGGCGCTGGCGGCGGCGTCGATCTGGCCCGATCCCGTCATCGCGTCCGACATCGACCCCGTAGCGGTTGACGTGGCACGTGCGAATGCCCTGGCAAACAGCCTTGGCGACCGCATCCACTGTGTCGAAGCCGCGGGATTTGCCAATCCCGACCTTGCCGCGCGCGCCCCCTATGACCTGATATTCGCCAATATCCTCAAGGGTCCGCTGATTGCGCTGGCGCCCGACATGGCGGCGCATCTGGCGGCGGGCGGCCATGCGATCCTTTCGGGGATTCTCAACACCCAGGCGCAAGAGGTCCTGCGCGTGTATCGCGAAAATGGCTTTGCCAAGGTCAGTCTGGACGAAATCGGCGAATGGACGACATTGGTTCTCAGGCGTGAGCAATAAGGCGCCGCATACCGGGCCTTCCTTGCCCTCTGCCCTATTTTGGACAAAATTTCTTCACACCCTCATCTTGCATGGGGAAACGTGGGATTTTCTATCAGGGAGATCGACATGGTCGATCGGAACATGCAACGCTTTTACGGTCGGCTCGGGCGCATCGAGCGTATCCATGAGGCCGGTGGCGGGTTTGAGGCCGAAGGTACGCTCGGCATGTCCTATTACAACCGGCTGAAGCGGCCTGCGCGGCGGCGGCTGGGCCTTTTCGCCCCGCTGGTCATGGTTCTCGTGGCGGTTGTCGTCATCAAGGCCACGGTACATACCGTCATCGGGCCCGATCTTTATCAGGAACGCATTGCCGCCCTTCGCGACGGCACGGCTGTCGGGGCGGCGGGCGCCTATGTGCTGCAGGCCGACCCTTTGACCGTGGCGGTATCAGACGGGCTGCGCGCGCTGATCCATTAAGCCTTTCGGAAATGAAAAAGGCCGTGACGGAGGCATCCTGTCACGGCCTTTTCCTTGGCGTGCCTTCTGCACGCCAGCTTTGAAGCGCACTCACAGGTGCGAAGCGATGGTGTCGATGTCGCCGCGGCACAGGCCGATATCGTCCAGTTCACGATCCGAAAGACGCGACAGGGCGTTGCGGGTCGAACGGGCTTCGTTCCAGGCGACGACGGTCGAAACAAGTCCACCGGCGATGCCGCCGAAGAGGGACGAAACGGGACGGTTGGTTGTCATGACAGACATGGTTGTTTCCTTTCTGACAGGAAGGAGCGAATTGCTTCCTTCCGCTTTCCGAGGCCGATCTAGTTCTTCCGCTGCGGCGCAGCAACCGCGCCGGGATCAGACCTGACATGCAATGTCTGCATAGCTTCATCCGCGGCTAACACTTTGCTATCAAACCGTTTCTCAAAACCCTCCAAAGGTCGCATTTCGCACATGCGGCGACGATTTCAGGCCGCGATTGTCGCGCGCCCGTGATCAGCCGCAACCGGCCATTTCCCTTTGCGATGTTCGCTATTCGTGCTAGTCGTGTGAAAAAAGCAACAGATGGGCGAGCAGATGCGTGTCATTGGGATCGATCCCGGCCTCAGAAACCTCGGCTGGGGGGTGATCGAGGTCGCCGGATCGCGACTCAGCCATATCGCGAATGGCATCATTCACGCGCAGGGCGATGATCTCGGCACGCGCCTTCTGTCGCTTTTCGATGCTTTGACGGCTGTCATGGCGGCCCATGGGCCGGACGCCGCCGCCGTCGAACAGACCTTTGTCAACAAGGACGGGGCGGGCACGCTGAAACTGGGGCAGGCGCGCGGGATCGCCATGCTCGTGCCGGCGCAGGCGGGGATCGCCGTCGGCGAATACGCCCCGAATTCGGTGAAAAAGGCGGTGGTCGGTGTCGGCCACGCCGACAAGACCCAGATCGCCCATATGGTCCGCCACCAGCTTCCCGGCGTGCACCTGGCCGGGGCCGATGCCGCCGACGCGCTGGCCATCGCCATTTGCCACGCCCACCATTTGCAAAGCGCGGGGCGCCTGCAAGCGGCGATCAGGGGGGCGGCATGATCGGGCGTATCGCCGGGGTGATCCTGCACCGTGCGGCCGATCACGTGCTGATCGACGTGCGCGGCGTGGGTTATATCGTCCACGTCTCGCAGCGTACGGCGGCCGCGCTGCCCCCTGTCGGCGAGGCGGCGGCCCTTTATACCGATCTTCTGGTGCGCGAGGACCTGTTGCAGCTGTTCGGCTTCCCGACGCTGCTGGAAAAGGAATGGCACCGGCTCCTGACCTCGGTTCAGGGCGTGGGGGCCAAGGCCTCGATGGCCATTCTCGGCACGCTCGGTCCCGAGGGCGTGGGCCGCGCCATCGCATTGGGCGATGCCGCCGCCGTCAAGGCCGCACCGGGTGTCGGCCCGAAACTGGCCCAGCGCGTCGTGCATGAGCTGAAGGACAAGGCGCCCGCCGTCATGGCACTTGGCGGCGCCCTGACGGTCGAGGCGCCCGCCGACATGCTGCTGGAAGACGCAGCCGCGCGGCCACCCGTGCCCCGACCCGCGCCGAAACCCCCGTCGGGTTCGGCCTCTGCCTCGGCCGACGCGCTCTCGGCCCTGATCAATCTGGGCTATGGTCAGGGCGAAGCCGCCGCCGCCGTGGCCGAGGCGGCAGGCGCGCAGGACGGCGCCGACGCGCCGGTCCTGATCCGCGCCGCGCTGAAACTTCTGGCTCCGAAAGGCTAGGAATGGAACCCGACCCGACCCTTCGGCCCGCGCCGCAACCCGAGGATACCGATCGCCCGATGCGGCCGCAAAGCCTGTCGGATTTCGTCGGGCAAGAGGAGTTGCGGGCAAATCTGCGGGTCTTCATCGCCAGCGCGCGCCAGCGCGGCGAGGCGATGGACCACACGCTGTTTCACGGCCCGCCCGGTCTGGGCAAGACGACGCTGGCGCAGATCATGGCCAAGGAACTTGGTGTCAATTTCCGCATGACCTCGGGTCCGGTGCTGGCGCGGGCGGGCGATCTGGCCGCGATCCTGACCAATCTTGAGCCGCGCGACGTTCTGTTCATCGACGAGATTCATCGGCTCAACCCCGCGGTGGAAGAGGTGCTTTACCCCGCGATGGAGGATTTCGAGCTTGATCTGGTCATCGGCGAAGGGCCGGCGGCGCGCACGGTCAGGATCGAGTTGCAGCCCTTCACGCTGGTCGGCGCGACGACGCGGCTTGGCCTTTTGACGACACCCTTGCGCGACCGGTTCGGCATTCCGTCGCGGCTGCAATTCTACACGGTGCCCGAGCTTGACCACATCGTCGCGCGGGGCGCCCGGATGATGGGGATCGCGGCCGAGGGCGATGGCACGCGCGAGATCGCGCGGCGCGCGCGCGGGACGCCACGGATCGCCGGCCGGCTTCTGCGCCGGGTCGTC
The DNA here is from genome assembly GCA_020447005.1 of Paracoccaceae bacterium. GTDB lineage: Bacteria > Pseudomonadota > Alphaproteobacteria > Rhodobacterales > Rhodobacteraceae > Albidovulum. Next base: position 49,647 of record JAGRDO010000014.1, on the reverse strand, counting down.
GATTTCGCGCTGGTCGAGGGCGACGGGCGGCTGACGCGAGAGATCGCCGATTCCGCGCTGACGCGGCTCGGCGTCGATCACCTTGGCCTTGACGGCGCCGACCGGCGCTATCTGTCGCTGATCGCCGAAAACTATGCCGGCGGACCGGTCGGGGTCGAGACGATTTCGGCGGCGCTGTCCGAAAGCCGCGACGCGATCGAAGAGGTGATCGAGCCTTTCCTTTTGCAGCAGGGCCTGATCCAGCGCAGCCCGCGCGGGCGGATGCTGGCCGCGAAGGCCTGGACACATCTGGGGCTTGCCGCGCCGAACGCCGCCGCACAGGCCGAGCTTTTCGGCAAGTAGCCCCGGCCGCTGGCGGTTGAGCCCGGTGCGGGAACCGACTATGCCTCCGGCGGAGGTATTTTGGCCACGATGAAAGCGATGATGCAGGAAAGCGAAATCCGCAGCCATTTTACCAGGGGGGACGGCGATTATGTTTTCGCCCGCTGGGCGCGGCCGGTCGTGCCGGTGGTCTTCGGGGTCGACGATGCCACGCTCGCGGTGATCAAGGGCGCGGTCGAGGCGGTGGTGACGCTGGCCGGGCACCGGATGGCCGAGACCGACCCCGAGCAGGGCACCAATCTGATGGTCTTCTTTTTCCGCGAGTGGCGCGAGTTGTCCGAGGTTCCGGGACTTGACCGGCTGGTCGAGGGGCTGGGGCCTCTGGTTTCGCGGCTTGAGGCGGAGGGCGCCAATCAGTACCGGCTTTTCCGTTTTGAGGCGGATGGCGCGATCCGCGCCTGCATCGCCTTTCTGCGGATGGATGACAGTCTTGCGGGGATGGCGGCCGAAACTGTCGCGCTGAACCTCGCGGTGCAGAGCATTCTCTTGTGGTCGGACGCCGCGTTTCAGGAGCGGTCGCCGCTGGCCATGGCCGGTGACGGGATCTTCCTGCGCCCCGAGATTGCAGCGCTTGTCCGCGCGGCCTATGACCCGGCCCTGCCGGCGGCGACGCGCGCGCCAAGCCACGCATTGCGCCTTGCCGCGCGGACCCTTCCGGCGGTCACAGGCTGAGCCCGGCCTCGGCCATCAGCCTTGCGGCCTCGGCATCGGCGAGGCGTTCGCGCGCGGCGCCGTCGACCGGCACCCGCCCGTGTTCCAGCAAAAGCGGTGCGGCCAGCGGAGGGATCCGCGACAGCGGCAGGTGATCGATCCGGCCGCCGATCCGGTCGAGAAGCGCGGCGATCCGGCCGAAACCGACGAGGCCGCGCATCGCCTCTTCCCGCGTCACCTGCAAAAGGAGATGGTCCGGGTCGTGCCGTCTGAGCGTGTCGTAAAGGATATCGGAGGAGAACGTGGCCTGCCGTCCCGATTTCCGCGCGCCGGGATGGTTGCGCACGATCAGCCCGGCCACCAGCGCCACGTTGCGGAAGGTGCGTTTCATCACCGCATTGCCGGCCAGCCAGCCGTCCAGCCCGTCCCGAAGGGCCGCCCGGTCGAACAGCGCGGCCGGATCGGGCACCGGGTCAAGCCCCCAGATGAGCGTCGCGTAATCGGAAGCGACAAAGCCAAGCGGATTGAGCCCCGTCTCTTCCATGCGCTTGGTCAGAAGAAGCCCCAGCGTCTGCTGGGCGTTCCGGCCCATGAATCCGTAAGCGCACAGATGCGCGCGCCCTTCGGCGGTGAAGGTTTCGACCAGAAGCCGGTCGCTTTGCGGAAGGCGCGAGATCTCACGCTGCAAACCCAGCCATTCCGCCGTATGGCCGGGCAGCTCCGGCCAGGTCCGCTGGGCCAGCATTCGCAGGATTCGCTGGGAAAGCTGTGTGGAGGTGGAGAATTTCGTGCCGGAATAGACGGGGATCTTCGGTTCGCGTCCCGGGGCAGGCGCCACCTCGAGCGCCATCTCGCGCAGGCCGACATAGCGCACCACCTTGCCGCCGATCTGGAACGTGTCGCCGGGGGCGAGTTTGGAGGCGAAGCTTTCCTCGACCTCGCCCAGAGGCTGGCCGCCAAGGCGGTTCTGCCAGCGCACCTTGACCATTTCGGCATCGGTGATCGTGCCGATATTCATGCGGATATCGCGGGTCGCGCGCGGGTCGCGCAGCTGCCAGAGCCCGTCCCGCAAGAGAAGCCGCCGCCAGCGGTCATAGGCGCGCAGCGCGTAACCTCCTGTGGCGCAGAATTCCAGGCAGGCATCGAAATCGGGCCGCGACAACGCCGCATAGGGGCCGGCGCTCGTGACCTCGGCAAACAGCCTGTCGGCATCGAACGGCCCCGAACAGGCCGAAATCAGGATGTGCTGGCAAAGGACATCGCGCGGCCCCGGACCGCGCGGGTCGCCGTCAAGATCGCGGTCGCGCACGGCCTGCAGCGCGGCCTGACATTCGACCACCTCCCACCGGTTCGCCGGGACCAGCAACGCCTTGGAGGGCGCGTTGTAGCGGTGGTTCGCGCGGCCGATCCGCTGGACCAGCCGCTTGACGTTCTTCGGCGCGCCGATCTGGATGACGAGGTCGACATCGCCCCAGTCGATGCCAAGGTCCAGCGACCCGGTGCAGACGACGGCGCGCAGGGCGCCGGCGACCATGGCGGCCTCGACCTTTTCGCGCGCCTCGCGTGAAAGCGATCCGTGATGGATGCCGACCGGCAGCCCTTCGTCATTCGCGAGCCAGAGGTCGCGGAAGAACAGCTCGGCCTGCGCGCGGGTGTTGTGAAAGATCAGCGTGGTCCGGTGGCGCCTGATTTCAGCCAGAACCTCGGGGATGGCATAGCGTCCGCCGCCACCGGCCCAGGGGGGCGGGCCTTCGGTTTGCAGCATGGCGATATCGGGGTCCGGCCCCGGATCGGCATGGATGATGTCGCAAGGATCCGGGTGGCGGGCAAGAAAACGGGCGATGGCGGCCGGGTCTTCGACCGTTGCCGAAAGGCCGACGCGGCGCAGCCCGGGGGCAAGGCCCGAAAGCCGCGCAAGCGCCAGCATCAATTGGTCCCCGCGCTTGGATTCGGAAAGCGCGTGGACCTCGTCGATGATGACCCGCGACAACCCCGCGAAAATGCGTGGCGCGTCCTCATAGCTGAGCAGAAGCGCAAGGCTTTCCGGCGTGGTCAGAAGGATATGCGGCGGGTCGGCCCGCTGCCGGCGGCGTTTCGTCTGTGAGGTATCGCCCGTCCTGTCCTCGACCCGGATCGGCAGGTCCATTTCGGCGATGGGGCGCGAGAGGTTGCGCCTGATGTCGGCCGCAAGGGCCTTGAGCGGCGAGATATAAAGCGTGTGCAGCCCGCCCCGCCCCGGCCCCTGCCCGGCCAGTTCGGCCAGTTCGGCCAGCGTCGGCAGGAAACCCGCCAATGTCTTGCCGCCCCCGGTCGGCGCGACCAGAAGCAGCGCGGGGTGATCGGCCCGATCCAGCAGCGCCTGCTGATGGGGATGGATCTGCCATCCGCGGGCAGAAAACCAGGTGTGGAACTGTGATGGCAAGGGGCGCATTCCGGCAGTCTAGACTTGCCGGCCCGCGCTGCAACTAGTGAAGCGGGCGGGGCCTCGCGCCCGGTGTGATTTGCCGCGTCCGTCGCGGCGGGGTCAGATGCGCCCCCGCAAGTGCGGTATCGAAGGATGCTTCGATCCCGCGCATGAGATCGCTGATCCGGTCATCACCCGCCCCGTCGCCAAGATCGCAACCGAAACCGGGCATCTCCGGCGCCATCAAGAGCTTGCCGGCAATGTCGAGCATATGTGCTTCGTCAAGTCCCTGGGCTTCGGCCCAGTCGAGCGCAAGCCGCGTCAGGGCGCCCGAAGCCACCGCGAAGTGATCGCTGAGGATCTTGGCCGACATGCCGGTGCCGAACTCGCCCATGCGGACGGCTCCGCGGGCAAGCGCCGAAAACAGGTGCTCATGCCGCGCGATGACAGCGCTTTCGCCACCCAGAAAGAAGGATATCTGCCCCTCTTCGGCGGCACGCAGCGTGCCCGTCCATGGCGCATCGACCAATCCGATACCGGCATCGATCCGGCCACGCAGGGCCCGCACGAATCGCGGATGAAGCGTCGCCGCGATGATGATCGTGTCGAGCAGCGGAAGGGTCGACGCCAGACACTGCCCCTCGAAAAGCAAGGCTTCGGTTTCCAGAATGTCGCGCGGTGCCAGAACAAGCGTGCGCAGCGCGCGCATCCCGGCCGAAAGCTCGGACGCCCGGCTTTGGGGCGCGATCTGCACCGCCTGCAAACCCGCCGATGCCAAGCGCAGCGCAAACAGTCGCGCTGCGGCCCCGGTTCCGGCGATCCCGATCTCTGGCATCAGTGAACGATCTTTTCGTCTCTTACGAACATATTGGCCCATGCCCGGTCGATCAGCTCTGGCGTCATTTGATAGGGGATGCCCTCGAATTCGCAAATCGAAATCATCTGGTCGATCAGGAAAACCGGCTGATAGTTCGCGTAGATGTTGTTGATTGTCGGATACTTGGTCTTCAGCAGGTGCAAAAGCGCCTTTTCGTTAAGCGGCATCTTCTTTTTCTTTGCCACCATCGCGAAGATTTTCAGGAACATTTCCTGGTTCGGCCCGTCGATCTTGATCTTGAAGAAGATCCGGCGCAGCGCCGCCTTGTCGAAGATCTCGTTCGGGTGGAAGTTGGTCGAGAAGATCACCAGCGTATCGAAGGGCACCTCGAACTTCTCGCCCGATTGCAGGGCAAGGATATCGCGGTTTTCCTCAAGGGGAACGATCCAGCGGTTGACGATCTTCTGCGGCGGCTCGGCCTGACGGCCAAGGTCGTCGATGATGAACACGCCGCCGGTGGCTTTCATCTGCAAGGACGCGGTATAGGTCCGCGCCGTCGGGTTATAGGTCAGGTCGAGCATGTCGAGCGACAGTTCACCGCCGGTAATCACCGTCGGACGCTCGCACAGCACATAGCGGTTGTCGAACCGGTTCGAAGACCGGCGCAACATCGAGGGATCGTCCTCGGATTGTTCGGCCGCACTGTGCACGATCGGGTCATAGACCGTGATCACCTGCCCGGCATATTCGATGGCGCGCGGCACAAAGATCTTGTCGCCGATCGCATCGCGGATCCCGTTCGAGATCGAGGATTTGCCGTTGCCCGGCGGGCCATACATCAGGATCGAGCGCCCGGCACCGACCGCGGGCCCGAGGTGATCCAGCAATTCGTCGGGAAGGATCAGATGCCCCATGGCCCCGGTCAGTTGCTGGCGGGTCATGCGGACGTTGCGGATCGACTGTTTCTTGACCTGTTCGCGGTAGACGTCCAAGGGCACCGGCATGGCGCCGTAATATTCCGATTGCGACAGCGCGTCGAGGGCGCGCGCCTTGCCCGCATCGGCCAGCTGATACCCCATCTCGCCGCCCGAGTTGGCATGCAGCGTCCCCGTCGCTTCCAGAAGTTTCTGGCCACGGGCAAGGTCGATCAGCTCCTGCGTCACCGGAATTGGCATCGCGATGGTGCGCGAAATCTCCGAAACCGTTTCAAGGTTCATGCGGAACATCGTCTTCAGAAGGATGTCGCGCATCATCACCATCGAAAGGCCGGTATCGCCCATCGAACGCGGCGGGGTGGGCGCAATGACATTTGGCACTTGCATGTTCATTCGGTCAGACCTTCCAGGCGCGCAATCGGCGAAAATGCCCGTTTCGGATGCTTCCGCACCGGGCAGGCCGCATTGGGATTCACAGCGCCAATCTGCCGGGCTATTGTGGCCAAAACATGGAAACAATTCAGGATCATTGGGCCGAATGAACCGCGTTAGACCAATAAATCTCTGGCTGTTTTCGCTGTGTCTTCTGGTGCTGTTCGGCGCGGCGCCGCTGCTCAAGGGCGCGTTTTACCTTGGCAAGCACGAAGGCGACACGATGCATCTGGCCGAGCTGGTGCTGCGCATGGCCTCTGGCGAGTGGCCGCATCTCGACTTCATGACCCCGATCGGCATTCTGGCACTTGCGCCGGTCGTGCTGTTCGTCAAGGCCGGCGCCGGGCTTGGCCATGCCATCTTCTATGGCCAGATCCTTGTCGCGGCCACGCTTCTGCCGCCCGCGATCCATGTCGCCCGCAGCCGGTTTCACGGGGTCTGGCAATATGTCTTCTGCGCCTCGGTTCTGGTCCTCTGCCTTGCCCTCGTTCATGGCGAGGCGCACAAGGCCGTGTCGATTTCCATGCATTACAATCGCTGGGCATGGGCCATCGCCTATATCATCGTGCCCCTGGCGATCATGGAACCGGCCGGGGCAGGGCACGAACGGCTGGAGGGGATCCTGATCGGGCTGGGCATGGCGGCGCTTGTCCTGATCAAGGTGACCTATTTCGTGGCCCTGTCGCCCGCGCTTCTGGTTGCCTTGCTTGCACGGCGGCGCCTTCGGGCGATCCTCTGGGCCCTCATCGCCGGGCTGGCCGCGGCGCTTGTGGTCACGTTGCTTGCCGGTCCGCAATTCTGGCTCGCCTATCTTGGCGATCTTCTGGCGGTTGCCGGTTCGGACATTCGCCAGCAGCCGGGCGAAAGCCTTGGCGACACGATCACCCTGCCGCTTTATGCCGGGGGCAGCATCACCGCCCTTGCCGGTGTGATCCTCTTGCGTCAGGCCGGGCGCGCGGTCGAGGGGATGGCGCTTCTTCTGCTTGTGCCGGGGCTTTTCTACATCACCTACCAGAACTTCGGGAACGATCCGCAATGGCTTTACCTTCTGGCGCTGATCTTCGTGACGCTGCGGCCCGGCGCGATGGGGGTGACGAACGGGCTGGGCTGGGATCTGCGAAGGGCGCTGACCCGGGCCGCGATCCTCTGCCTTGCCTTCGGCCTGCCCACGGCCATCAACCTTGCCTTCAGCCCGTGGCGGCATCTGGCGATGGACACCAAGGATTTCGTGCCGCTTCTGCCCGGCATGCCCGCCACGGCGGATGTCCTGGCCTTCGGGCCCCGGCTTTACACGGTCAACCGCACATCGCCCTATGACGGGTCGGATACGCCCTTTGCGTCCTACCGGTCGCGGACCGAACGGCCCGATCCTGCGATGCTGAACGGCCAAGCCCTGCCCGAATGCCAGCTTGAAGGCGGCACGAACGCATGGTTCGAAACCGTGACCGCCGATCTTGCGGCGGCGGGCTATGGCGGCAGCCACCTTATCGGAACCGACCTCTTCTCGGCCTATTGGATGTTCGGTGATTTCAAACCGGTGCGCGGCGCCGCACCCTGGACCTATGGCGGCCTGCCCGGCATCGACAATGCCGATTACGTGGTGGTGCCGCTCTGCCCGATGTCAACCAAACTGCGCGCGGGCATGCTGAAGGCACTGACCGAAAGCGGGCGCAGCCTGACCGAACTGCGCCGCACCGAACTTTACGTCTTGCTTGCGGTCAGCAAATCGACAAATCCCTGACGGAAATCAGGGAAAGCCACCAGCGCCAGATAGGTGACGAAGGTTCCGACAAGGGCAAGGCCCATCGGGAAATCCTTGCGCTTCCACGAAACCCAGTCCGGCGTCAGCCGCCGGACCAAGGGGATCGCGCGCAGGATACGATGCGCGACGAACGCCCCAAGCAGGAAGGCCGCGAAAAGCGGCAGCACCAGCGGCAGCGAGGCGGGGTTGAAATAGGGCGCGGCGGCGGCGGCGAATTTCGCGTCGCCCCCGCCCACACCGGCAACCGCGTTCAGGATGAACCCGATACCAAGGACAACCACGAAATTCAGCCAGCGCCACGCCCATGTCTCCAGCGGATAGACCAGAAGCCCGACAAAGAAGAAGATCGCCATCACGGCCAGAACCGACCGGTTCGGGATTTTCATCGTCTTCAGGTCGGACCACGCCACCCAGGCGCAAACCGGCAGAACGCAAAGCAGCAGGATCTTCGTCGCGGTTTCCCCGTCCAGCCCCAGCATGCGATCAGCCCTTCACGACGGTTGAATTCAGCGCCTCAAGCGCGCGCGCGGCTTCCTCGAAGTAGCGCGGGCTGGTCTCGACCGCGTCCTCAAGCATGCTCTTGCCGATGGTGACGTCGCCCTGCTTGATCGCGCTCAGGGCCGATGTGTAGAGAAGCTGCGCACGTTCGGACTGGGTCATCGGGATGATCGGCATCGTGTATTTGCGTTGCGCGGCCCGCGACAGGACAAGGTTGTTCTTGGTGGTGAAGTTCGCGCTGTCATAGGTCAGCGCCTCGTTGAACAGCTTCTCGGCGGCCGAATATTCCCCGCGCGTCAGCTTGGAATAGCCCCAGTTGTTCAGGACGCTGGCCGGCTTCGTCGTCAGCCCGAAAGCGGTTTCATAGAAACTGTCGGCCTTCGACCATTTCTTGTTGGCGTCGGCCACCATCGCTTCAAGACGGTAACGCTCATAGGTTTCATAGGTGGGCGGAATCGTGTTCAGTTCCGCCTCGGCCTGCTGCCACTGGTTGGCCCGGATCAGCGCATCGGCCAGCATCACGCGGTCGTCGTTCGTTCCCTCCTTGCTGGCGATCACCGTCCGCCAGACCTGCGCGGCCTCGGTCGGCTTTTTCGCCCGCACCAGCGCCTTGGCAAGCCCCCGGCGCAGGTCGATCCGGTCCGGGTTGCTGGTCGCGGCCTTGGAGAAATAGGCGACCGCCTCGTTCGGGTCGGACGCGTTCAGCATCACGTCGTTCAGATTGGATTCGTCGATGACATTGATGTCCTTCAAGGCGCGTTCGACTTCGGCCTCGGAATCTTTCTGACAGGCCGACAGGCCCATCGCCCCCGCGATGCAGAGGGAAATCAGGATAGGGTGGCGCATGTTGCTGCGTCCTTTGCTGCTCTTGCCTCAGGGTGTGGAGAGAAGCAGGAATTGCCCGTGCCCGCGTCTCACCAACGCAAATTCGTTATTATTGGGCGGATCATAGGATTGATTTTCGAACTTGGCGAGCGCAAGGCGCAGATTTTCGCGAATGGCGTCCGATTGGCCACTATCCAGGGCAAAGGCGGTACGGAACACCCGGCTTGCTTCGGCGACCTTGCCTTGCTCCATCAGGACCACGCCCAGATTGTTCCAGGCCGGAACGAAGGTTTCATCCTCTTCGATCGCGCGGCGCAGCATGTTTTCGGCCTGACCAAGCCGGCCGAGCTTGAGATCGGCCGATCCGATCGCGGACAGGACATCGACCGTCGCGCCATGTTCCGACGCCCCGCGCAGATAGGCCCTGAGCGCGAGTTCGTATTCCCCTGCCGCCATCAGCCGGTGGCCGACGATCAATCCGTCGATCGATCCTTCGTCGCTAACCGGGCCCGAGGGCGCGAAAGGCGAATTGGGATCAACGGAAGCGCCGCCTGTCGGCTGACAGGCGGCGAGAATTCCGGTGGCAACGATTAATGCTGCGCGTATGACTGCCATTGCCTCAAAGTCTGAAGTTCTGGAACAGCTGTAGCATATCGTAGACCGAGGGTCCCACAAGAATGATCAGCAGTGGCGGAACCGTGAACATCATGGTGCCGAGCGTCATCTTCGTCGGCAGCTTGTTCGCCGCTTCTTCGGCGCGCATCACGCGTTTGTCGCGCATTTCGCTGGCATAGACCCGCAGCGCTTCCGCGATCGAGGTGCCGAAGGTCTGCGACTGGATCATGACCGTCACGAAGGACGCCACGTCCTGCACGCCGGACCGTTCCGAAAATGCCCGCAGCACGCTCGACTTGTCCTTGCCGGCCTTGACCTCCTGCGCGACGATCTCGAATTCCTCGGCCAGCGCCGGATAGCCCGCCGACAGTTCCTTTGACACGCGGATAATGCCCTGATCGAGAGACTGGCCCGCTTCCACGCAGACCAGAAGCATGTCGAGCGCGTCGGGAAACCCGTTCTGGATTTCGGCCTGGCGCGAACCGATACGCTTTTCGATCCAGTATCTGGGGATGTAATAGCCGACGGCACCGGGCAGCAGAACGGCAAGGATCAGGGTCGTGGTCGAAATCTCGCCGCTCGCCGACGCGATAAGCGCATAGATCACCCCGCCGATCAGGAAGACGATACCCAGAATGAACTGGATCGCATGGAAGGTTCGCACAGCGCCCTTGCTGCGATATCCCGCGCGCGTCATCTTCAGCCGCGATGAGGTCATCTCCTCTTCCGACTTCGGTTCGAGGAAGGTCGCGAACTTGTCGAGCTTCTTTGAACTGTTGCCGTGGCGCAGCGTCTTTTTCTGAAGCTTGCCATTGTTCGACGCCGCATTCGACGGCCCCGTCGCATCTTTCAGCTTCGCATAGGGATCGGCGCGCTTCTTCAGGAAGGTAGGCAGGGTGATCGCCATCAGCACGATGCCCAGCACGGCCACCGCGAAGAGCGGGCCGAGCGGGCCGAGTTTTGCGATCAGGAAATCGTTGAGCTGTGTCAGCATCTCAGGTGCCCCTCAGACCTTGATGTTCACCATCATCTTCATGAAGATGACGTTGATACCCAGGAAGGTGAAAACAATCAGCGCGGCCGGTACGAAAGCGGCGGTGTCCTTCACCGTATCGAAGTAATCCGGTTTCAGGATCTGGATGACCAGAAGCACGCCCAGCGGGAAGGCCGACAGGAAGACGCCCGACCATTTGGCCTCGGCCGTGATCGCGCGCACACGGCGGAACAGCCGGAAGCGCGCCCGGATCACCTTGGCAAGCCCGTCGAGGATTTCGGCAAGGTTGCCGCCCGACTGCTGCTGGATGGTGACCGCGACGGCAAGGAAGCGCAGATCCTGCATGTCCATGCGTTCGGCCAGATCCTTCAGGGATTCCGAAATCTCGCGCCCATACGCGCTTTCATCCGCGATCATGCCGAATTCGGTTCCCAAAGGGTCCGGGACTTCCTTGGCAACGATCTGGATCGCCGATGAAAACGGGTGGCCGACGCGCAAGGACCGCACCATCAGTTCGACCGCATCCGGCAGTTGTTCCTCGACCAGATCCATGCGTTTCTTGGCCTTGCGGCTGATCCAGAGATAGACCGCGCCCACCCCCATCAGGATCGAAACGGCGATCTGGATCGGGGTCGAGGCCGAGGTTCCGATCTTCAGCCCGATAAAGGCCACGACCGTCAAAAGCGCCATGACGCCCATCAGTGCCTTCGGGGAAAAGGCGATATTGGCCTTTTGCGCCTTCGACGCCAGGATCGAGTAAAGCGGAATTCCCTTGGCCTTCAGATGCTGGCTGGCTTCCTTGCGAAGCTGTTCCAGCACCTGTTCGCGCTGACCGCCCTTTTCCAGAAGGTCGAGCCGGCGGTTGACCTTGGAATTCAGCGAGATCGACTTGCCGAAGACGACAAGATACAGGCCCTCGACCAGAAGAAGGACCGCGATGAAGATCAGGCCATAGATGATCGGGGTCGGGCTGATGATCATGTCCGTTACTCCGCCGCTACAGGTTCATAGATCGAGGCCGGCAGATCGTAACCCCAGGCACGGAAGCGGTCGGCATAGGCCGAACGCACGCCGGTCGCGGTGAAGCGGCCGACGATCTTGCCGTCGGGCGCAAGGCCCAGCCGTTCGTAACGGAAGATTTCCTGCATCGAGATGACATCGCCTTCCATCCCGGTGATTTCGGTGATCGAGGTCATCCGGCGCGAACCGTCCTGAAGACGGCTGGCCTGAACGATCAGGTTCACGGCGCTGGCGATCTGGCTGCGCACGGCCTTGATCGGCATTTCGATCCCGGCCATGGCGATCATGTTTTCCAGACGGCTGATACCGTCGCGCGCGCTGTTGGCGTGGATCGTGGTCATCGACCCGTCATGGCCGGTGTTCATGGCCTGAAGCATGTCGATGACTTCCTCGCCGCGCGTTTCACCGACGATGATCCGGTCCGGGCGCATCCGCAGCGCGTTTCTCAGACAGTCGCGCTGGGTGACGGCGCCGCGTCCTTCAACGTTTGCCGGACGGCTTTCCATCCGGCCCACATGGGTCTGTTGCAGCTGAAGTTCCGCCGTGTCCTCGATGGTCAGGATGCGCTCGGCATCGTCGATGAAGGACGACAGGGCGTTCAGCGTGGTCGTCTTACCCGAACCCGTACCGCCCGAGACGATGACATTCAGACGGGTTGCGACCGCGGCCTGAAGATAGGCCGCCATTTCTTCGGTGAAGGCGCCGAACTTGACCAGATCGTCGACACCCAGCTTTTCCTTCTTGAATTTCCGGATCGAGACAAGCGATCCGTCCACCGCGATCGGCGGCACCATCGCGTTGAAACGCGAGCCGTCGGCAAGACGGGCGTCCACATAGGGGTTCGATTCGTCGACCCGCCGGCCCACGGCCGAAACGATCTTGTCGATGATCCGCAGAAGGTGGCGTTCGTCCTTGAAGGTCGTGTCGGTCAGCGACAGCTTGCCCGCCCGTTCGACAAAAACCTGCTGCGGGCCGTTGACCAGAATATCGTTGACGGTGTCGTCCTGCAAAAGCGGCTCAAGCGGGCCAAGGCCCATCACCTCGTGATAAAGCTCCTGGAACAGGACACTGCGCTCGTCCTTGTTCAGGACAACCGAAAGTTCTTCCAGCGCCTCGGTCGAGATCGAGACGATTTCCTGACGAAGCTCGGCCTCGCTGGCATGTTCCAGCGCCGAAAGGTTCAGGTTGTCCAGAAGGCGCTTGTGCAGCTCGACCTTCAGTTCGCCCATGCGCTCCTTGCGCTTCTTTTCCTTGTCGATCGCAACCGCCGGCGCCGTGCCGCCAACGCCGGGCCGGCGCGCGGCCATCGGCTTTACGTTCGCCGCCGCGGGCGCCTCGGCCTTGGGCGCTGCTGCTGCCGGTTCCCCGGCCGTGGGCTTCTTGTAACGGGAAAACATCTACACCCCCTCGGGATCAGGCAGTTGCGGCTTCAGCCGAGCGGCTGACATCGAAAATCGATTTTGCAAGTTTCGCGATATCGCGGCGAAGCGGGTTTTTCGGCGCGGTCTCGGCCAGCGGCAGGCCGTGGTCGTTGGACTGCGTCACCTGCTTGGACCCGTCCGGCAATTGCAGCTCGATCGAGATGTCGAGGCTTTCCGCCAGCCGCTTGACCCGGCCCTTGCCGGAAAGATCGGTGAATTTCGGCGCGCGGTTCAGGACATAGCGCAGCTTTTCGTAAGGCAGTTCCTCGGCCTTCAGCGCGCGGATCATCCGCAGCGTGTTCTGGGCCGACCGCATGTCCAGCTCGATCGTGGCAAGGTAGATCTGCGCCTGATGCAGAACCGCCTCGGTCCACTGAACCACCGTCGACGGCATGTCGATGACGACAAAGTCGAAATTCGCCCGTGCGACGTCAAGAACGCGGTTGATGTCATCGGGTGTCACGATGTCCAGCGGCAGCATCTCGGACGGTGCCGTCATGACATGCAGCTTGTCGTTGAACGTCAGCAGCGATTGCAGGAAGCTGACATTGTCGACCGATGCCGTATCCGAAAGCATTTCGTAAACGGCTTCACGGCGGGGCAGGTCAAGATAGGTCGAGATCGACCCGTACTGGAAATCGAAATCCAGCAGGCAGACGCGCGGTGCGTCCTCTTTCTGGATCGTGGCAAGTTCCCACGCAAGGTTGACGGCCAGCGTCGTCGCGCCCGTTCCCCCGGCAAGGCCGTGGACCGGCAGGATGACGCCGTGGCGGTCGCCGCTGGGTTTGAAGGCCGGTGTCGCGACATTCTGCGACAGCACCTCATCCACCGCCGGCGCCTTGCGCAGACGCTCGATCGCATCATGCAGCGCGTTTTCCGGCAAGGGATAGGGCACGAAGTCATCGGCGCCGAGCTTCAGCAGCTGATGCAATGCGATCGGGCTGACTTCCTCGGCGATCAGGATGACCCGAACCGCCTTTTCCTTGGCGGTCGTGATGATGCCCGATATCCTCGCCAGATCGCTTTCATCTTCGGCATTGACCGCGACCGCGACGAATTCCAGCGAATCCGCGTCCGGCTGGTTCAGAAAGAGAACCGCATCGTCGAAAGTCAGGTCGCCCCAGCTTTCGCCCAGTTCGGTCTCCATATCTTCGATCAACAGGTCGAAGTTGCTGACATCGCGCGAAATCGTGCACGCGAGGATCGGTGCCGGCTCCGGTTGCAAGGCTGCTACGCTGCTCATTCCCACACGTCCTTCATTGCAAGGCATCTGCATCCGGCTGCGCGGTCCGGGGTATCGACACACCGAATCGCCTTGGGCCAAAACAGAGTCACCCGACACGACTCTGCCGCCGTGCCATTACTTCCGGGTTTCGAAACTCCGGGAAAATCTTGGCAATAATGGGGCTAAAAGATCGTATTTGTGCGGTTATTGGAGACGATAAGCGAAGAAGGGCGGCCTTTGTTGCCAAAGACCGCCCTTCTTACGAAACAATTTACTTTTTGGCGTCAGCCGCCCGAGCCCGCACTCTGCCCGCCGCCCGAGATTTCTTTCTGGGTATGTTCCGGCATGGCGCTGGCAACATATTCGCGCATGATGATCGCGGCATACTTGCCGTTCAGCACCAGCGGGTTCTTCGAGACGAATCCCGAAACCTCGGTGACGGTACGGCGGTTGCGCCGTTCCTCGGTCTGCACGAAGACCAGCGGCTGGGTTTCGCCGTAGGACACGACAGCCTCAAGCCGCGCGCGCCCGATCCCCCGGCTGCTCAGATAGGCGACAACGGCCTTGGCCCGGCGCAGACCCAGCGCCTTGTTGTAGCTGTCCGAACCGACAAGATCGGTGTGGCCGTAGACGCGGAAGGTGACTTCGGGGAATTGCCGGATCCAGTCCGCCTGCTTGTCCAGCGCGGCGCGGGCCTCGGCGTCAAGCGTCGACTGGTTGAAGGCGAAATTCACCGTGTTCGGCACCTCGGCGCCGAAACGCCGGGTCAGGTCGATGACCATGTCGCGCTGACCGGACTGGACCATCGTGTTGTTCATCGTCGCGTTGCCGAAATCGCCGGTCTCCACTTCCGACCCGGCCTCGGCATAGATGTCGCGGAACACGTTGGTTTCCTTGCTGCAACCGGACAGCGCGATCGCGCTGGCCGACAACAGAACGGTGCTTAGGATAATCCGCATGGTCTTACTCCATCACATAGCCGTAGGAGCCGGAATAGTCCTGCTTGGCGACCTCGCCCAGCGCGCCCTTGGACTTGCCGGTCGAAGCGGTCTTGCCAAAGAGGAAAAGCTCGGCCTCGCTCGGCGGGCGCACGCGGTCGGTCGGCAGGGCCAGCGCCTCGCCGCGCACCGGCGACACCAGATGCGGTGTGACGATGATCACAAGCTCGGTCTGGTTGCGCTGATAGTTGGTGCTGCGGAACAATGCCCCCAGAACCGGGATGTCACCCAGCCACGGCACCTGACCGTTCAGGTCCTGAAAGTCGTCCTGCAGAAGACCGGCGATGGCAAAGCTTTCGCCGTCGCGCATCTCGACGGTGGTTTCCGTCTCGCGCCGGCGGAAGGCCTTGACCTCAAAGCCGTTGGTGATGATCGAGTTGGAGTTGTCCACACCGGACACAGCCGCGTTGATCATCAGGTTGATGATGTCGCCATCGACGACGCGGGGGGTAAAGGCCAGCTCGACCCCGAAGCGCTTGTATTCGATGGTGATCCCATCGTTGTCGCTGACCGGGATCGGGTATTCGCCGCCGGCAAGGAACTTGGCTTCCTGACCCGAAAGCGCGGTCAGGTTGGGTTCGGCCAGCGTGCGGACCAGACCCTTGTTCTCCAGCGCCTCAAGCAGAACGTTGAACTGGAACGCACCAGCCCCGAAACTGAAAAGCGCCTGCCCCGAGTTTTCGGGGTTGGAGATGACCGCGGGCGTCGCGGGGGAAACTTTCGTGACCGGATCGGGGGCGCCGACAACCAGCGAGCCCGAGCCAAGCCCGAAAGCCCCGGCAAGGTTCGAGGTCGACAGGCCCGCGCTGACGCCTGCCTCAAGCTGCTTGGTCACCGACCGCTGCATCTCGGCGAAACGGACCTTCAGCATCACCTGCTGAACCCCGCCCACAACCATCAGGTTCGACACCCGCCCCGGCGCATAGCGTTCGGCCAGGTCAAGCGCCCGGTCCAGCTTTACGGTCGATGAGACGACACCCGACAGCACGATGCCGTCATTGGCGGTGCGGATCTCGATCGGTTCGCCCGGAAGGATCTGCTGAAGCCGTTCCTTGAATTCCGCGACATCGAGCGAAACCTGCACATCGACATTGGTGATCAGCGTTCCGTCCGGCGCCAGCAGCGTCAGGGTCGTGCGGCCCGGCGCCTTGCCGAGAACATAGATCGACCGGTCCGACAGCGTGGAAATATCCGCGATGCCCGGGTTGGCGATCGAAAGCTCGGCAAACGGGGTTTCGGATTCGACAACAACCGCCCTGTTCATGGGAACGTTAAGTGCGCTGGATGCCGAACCGCTGACGATTTTCAGGGTTTCCGCCTGGGCGGAGGGAATGGCGAGAATACTGAACGACACGCTCAGCATTGCTGCCGCAATAGTCTTTTTCATGCTCATGTGACCTGCCTCTCCGATCACGCCTCAGGGTTGGGTCTTTATGCCCAGATTGCCGCAACAATGCGCCAGATGCGGTTTGTTTGCAAGAATCAACCGGTTGGCGGCCGGTTCTTATGTGGACAAGTCGCAACAGTCGGGAAGTTGTAGCGTCGTGCGCCCAAGCCGACACCAGATCAGGTAGGTCACCGGTCAGGCGCCGGGCGGCGCCTGCGCGGGTCAATTGGTGCAGGGGATGACGGTTTCGACGATCTCGCCGCCCTTGTTGGTGCGGATCGTGCAGACCTTGTCGGGCGCCTGTTCGACCGGCGCCGCCTTCTCGACGATGCCAAGCAAGGCGTTGCGATCGATCTCGATCGACTCGGCCGTCGTCGTATCGCCCGCGCCCACAAGCGCCAGCGTCAGACGCCCGGTCTGTTGCGCCAGCGCCAGCGACGCAACCTGCGTCGGCGTCGCCTCGACCGTCACCGTCCGCGCGATCACCGTTTCGGCGCTGCGGTCGGCATCGGCGCTCTGGTCGATGGCAATCAGCCGCACCGACTTGTCGATCAGCTTTGTCGCATCGCGCCCGTTGATATTGCCGCTCCAGTAGATATCGACCTGATCGCCGGGGCGCAGGAAGCCCGACACACCCGAAGACACGTCGACATTGATCGTGAATGCCCGCATCCCGGCGGAAAGGTTCGCCATGATGCCGGCATCGACGCCCGGCTCGGTGACCTTGCTGCCAAGGATCGGTTCGAAAGGTTCATAGCTGCGCAGCGCCGCGCGCGGACGGGTTTCCCCTTCCCAGAAGACCGGGACGATGGCCGGGTCGCCACCCTGGGGTGCCACGATCGCGTTGAAGGTGGTCTCTGGAACCTTGCCCGCTTCCCACCTGACCACTTCAAGGTCATTCCGGGTCAGACGGTCACCGTATTTCAGCTGCTTCTTGGCGACGACGACCGTCACCAGACGCGGCGCAAGCGCCTGCTCCGCCGCCAGCCTGTCGCGTTCGGCCTGCGTCTGCGCAATGAACCCCTGCGCCATATAGACGGCGAAACCGGCCAAGGCGATGCCAAGAACCAAAACCAAACCGAATACCAAACGCATCCTTCGTCCTTTCATCAGGGCGGCGGGTTTCCGACCGCACTGCTGGCTATTGTGTTACCGCCCAGGTTACCCAGGAATGCGGCGAAATGGTGGTCAAAGAGGGCCTGCCCCAAGGTATTTTATCGAATTGAGAAACGATGCAAGGGGAGTTATCAAAAAAACGAGCGCCGCAGAGGGGCGCTCGCTCATCCATTCTGGTCGGTCGCCTCAGTTGACGCTGGTGCTGGACAGATAGTTCTGCACAGCCTGGCCGATCGACGTCATGTTGCCTTGCAGGCCCGCCATCGCCAGAACCACCAGGCCGCAGACACTGGCCGTAAGCACAACCCAATCCACAGTCACGGCGCCATCTTCCTCGTCGCGGAACCGCTTGATGTCGAAATACTCAGTCATCCTTCACTCCATCACTTCGGACACGAGGGCCCATAGACTCGGACATACGAAGCAAGAAAGCAGGTTCCGCCGTCCTTTACAGAGTCATCTGACCTGATCTCCGTGGCAGGATTTGGGCATTGATCGTGCATTTTTTCGTATTTTCCGGCCCGGGCGCGGATCGTTGACCTGTGTCAGCGGCAAAAAAGAAGAACCGCGCCCCGGGGGGCGCGGTCCGTCGCACGCTTTCGCGTGCGAAACTTGCGATCGATCAGTTGATCGAAACCGACGACAGGTAGCTGTTGATCTTGCCGGTCAGGTTGGTCGTGCCCGAACGCACGGCGGCAAGGGCCGCAACACCAAGGCCGACGACAGCTGCGGTCAGAACGACCCAGTCAACCGTCACAGCACCGTCTTCGTCGTTATTGAATTTCTTCGCAATCTTGAACGCTTTCATGTCTCTCTCCATAAGGTTCGTACTCTACCATCCGCAGGTCTGTTTCGGGTGGCAGAGCCGGTTCCCGTGTTCGTTGCGGCAAGGTCAGTTATGGCGGGGATTCGTGGCTCAACTGGGGCAGCGGTCGTTCAATTTAATGAAATGTTGGCGATATTTGTGCGTCCTCGCCCCTGTCCACCCCTGTCCGCCCCTGTCCACCCTCGCCGCGCAATCGCGGCACCGGACCGCGGACAACAAAAAACCGCGCCCCGGGGGGGGCGCGGTCCGTCGCACGCTTCCGCATGCGAAACTTGCGATCGATCAGTTGATCGAAACCGACGACAGGTAGCTGTTGATCTTGCCGGTCAGGTTGGTCGTGCCCGAACGCACGGCGGCAAGGGCCGCAACACCAAGGCCGACGACAGCCGCGGTCAGAACGACCCAGTCAACCGTCACAGCACCGTCTTCGTCGTTATTGAATTTCTTCGCAATCTTGAACGCTTTCATGTCTCTCTCCATTTACTTCGCCCGTTACACAACCGCGTTTCGCGTTGCCGGGCGGCATGTCCTTGCCCGTCTCCATCGCGGCATGGGCTCATATGGCCCCTCAAACGTGGCAGGAGTTTGGCGGACATCGTACATTTTGGGGTTGAGCGGGCTTTGCCGCCGATATTGGCGTAACTATCTGATTTTAATAGATATATTTTTTTAAAAAATTTGAAATGGCCAAAAAGCCTGTTGCGGAAAGGTCAGTAAGGGGCCGCCTTTGCGAACGATGCAACGGATTTTCTGGCCATTACTTCGCGAATTTGAGACAAAGTCGCAACGAAAAACCTTGGCAGGCAGGACAGGCTTCATGTTGTGCAAACTGGCACTGGCGCTTTGCTTGGGCGCGATGGTGGTGCCCGGTCATGCCATCGCCCAGGAACAGGCACCCGCTTCGGACTATCCCGTCTTCACGTTCAAGCGCATCTCGGCGTCGTCGCCCGCGGCGGGCAAGCGCATCACCGTGCAGATCGATCCGGCCGAACAGGCGCGCCGCCTTGCCGCGCCCACCCTGCCCCCGCCGGAAAACCCCATCCCGCGCGGCGGCGCCGCACCCGGCGTGGCGCCCGCCGCGCCCGCCGCTCCGGGCAAGTACGACTGGTTCTGGACCGCCGTCTCGCCGGCACTGGGCGACGGCGCGGGCCGGTTCCCCCAGGCGCTCGAGGCGCTCACGCGTGGTCCGAACGGGCAAAACGTCGCGGCACCCCGGCTTCAGGCGCTCAAGGACATTGCCGATGCACATGGGGCCAGCATCCTTGCGGCCACCGTCGGCACCCGGGTGTCGCCAGCCCTGGTTCTGGCCGTGATCGGAATCGAAAGCGCGGGCCGAAAGGATGCCGTGTCCTCGGCCGGTGCCGTCGGGCTGATGCAGCTGATCCCGGCCACGGCCGACCGGTTCGGCGTTGCCGACCGGGTTGACCCGGTGCAGAACATCAAGGGCGGTGTCGCCTATCTCGACTGGCTCATGGGCGAATTCAACCGCGACCCCCTGATGGTGCTTGCCGCCTACAATGCCGGCGAAAACGCGGTGAAGAACAATGGCGGCGTTCCGCCCTATTCGGAAACACGCGATTATGTGCCCAAGGTTCTGGCCGCATGGGCCGTGGCGCGGGGCCTCTGCCTGACGCCGCCCGATCTGGTGACAGACGGCTGCGTCTTCGCCCGCAAAGGATGATTTACCGGCAATGACTGACATGAAACCGCTCGTCCTTGATGTTGATGGCACATTTTTGCGCACCGACATGCTGTTCGAGACCTTCTGGGCCGGGCTGGGCCGGGCGCCGGGCGCGACATTGTCTGCCGTGGTGCGAAACATCAGCCATCCCGAACGGATGAAGGCCGAGCTTGCGCGCATTGCCCCCCTGCGGGTGGACCTTTTGCCGGTCAATGCCGATGTCGCCGACCTTGCGCTGAAAAACCGCATGGCCGGGCGCGAGGTGATCTTCGCCTCTGCGTCCGACCGCAGCCTTGTCGCCCCGCTTGCCGCCGAATACGGGCTGAGCGAGCGTGTCTTCGCCTCGGACGGCAGCACCAATCTCAAGGGTGCGGCCAAGGCCGCCGCGCTGGTCGAGGCCTTTGGAGAACGCGGGTTCGACTATGCCGGCGATTCAAGCGCCGATCTCGCGGTCTGGGAAAAGGCCGAAAACGCCGTCGTCGTCGGCCACGTCGTCTCGGCCCGCGCGCTCAGCGGCAACGGCCAGAACGTGGTCGAGATGCCCGGCGGCTGGAAATGGCGGGCGCTGATCAAATCCTTCCGTCCGCATCAATGGGTCAAGAACGTCCTGTTGCTTCTGGCGATGATCGCCGCCCATCGCTTCGATCTGGAAACCCTGATCCCGATCCTCTTCGGCATCGTCGCCTTTTCGGCGGCGGCATCGTCCATATATATCGTCAACGATCTTCTCGATCTTGAAGCCGACCGCCTGCACCAGACGAAATGCCGAAGGCCCTATGCCTCGGGCGATGTTCCCATCGTCGTCGGCATGGTGGCCTTCGTCGTGCTGGCGCTTCTGTCGCTTGGCATTGCCGCGATGCTCAACTGGGCATTTCTCGGGGTCATCCTGCTTTATATGGTCCTGTCGCTCGCCTATTCGCTGAAGCTCAAGCGGATGCGCTGGGTCGACATCGCGACCCTGGCCGCCCTTTACACGATCCGCGTCATCGCCGGCGCGGCGGCGGGGCAGGTCGATGTCTCGATCTACATGTTGATCTTCATCTTCCCGATCTTCGTCACTCTTGGCTGCGTCAAGCGCCTGACGGAACTGACACTGGCCAAGTCGGACGAACGCCTTCCCGGGCGCGGCTATGGCCGCCCCGACCGGGGCGATCTTCTGAATGTCGCCGGTCTTGGCACGATCGGCGCGCTTGTGATCTTCTTTCTCTACTCGCTCAGCCAGCAGGGGCAGGAGCTTTATCCGACGACGTGGATCCTCTGGGCCGCGATGATCCCGATGGCATGGTGGCTGCTGCGCATGGTGCTGCTGGGCTGGTTCGGCAAGCAGGACCATGATCCCATCGTCTTTGCCATGCGCGACAAGTTCGGCATCGGCCTTCTGATGATCACGCTCAGCCTGATGTTCTGGGCGGCCGGTCTGTGGAGCGAATGGTTCGGCGGCTGACCGGCGCCGCCATCCCTTCAGATGCTCAGCTTCTTGAAGATGAATTCCGGCACGTGCCGGATGATCAGCATGATGTAGCGCCAGA
Source organism: Paracoccaceae bacterium (assembly GCA_020447005.1). Taxonomy (GTDB): domain Bacteria; phylum Pseudomonadota; class Alphaproteobacteria; order Rhodobacterales; family Rhodobacteraceae; genus Albidovulum. The sequence goes on along the minus strand of JAGRDO010000014.1, from coordinate 28,130 downwards.
AGAAGGGCGTATAGATCACGTTGCGCTTCTTTCGGACCGCTTTCAGAATATCCGCCGCCACCGCCTCGGGCGAGGCGACAAGGAACATGCCCGGCAGGCCCCATGTCATCGCCGTATCGACAAAGCCGGGCTTGACCGTCACCACATGCCCGCCAGCGCGGGTCAGCCGGTTGCGCAGCCCCGACAGATAGGTGGCGAACCCGGCCTTGGCCGAGCCATAGACATAGTTGCCGATCCGCCCCCTGTCGCCCGCGACCGAACCGACACCCACAACCGTCCCGCCGCCGCGTTCCTCGATCAAAGGCGCAAGCATCTGAAGGAACCGCGCAGGCCCGGTATGGCTGTCGGTGACAACCCCGTCGATCAGCGCGGGATCGGCATCGATCGCCGCCTGTTCGGGCATGGAGCCGACGAAGACGGCGGCATTCAGTTCGCCCTCCTCTTCCGCCATCCTCTCGATCAGCGCGGCAAACCCCTTCGGCTTGCGCGCATCGAACTCCAGCGCCTCGGCCAGCCGCGCGCCACGCAGGACGCAGTCGCCCGCCAGCGCGGCCAGTTCCGCCTGATCGCGCCCGGCCAGAAGCACCGCCGATCCTTCGGCCGCCACCGCCCGCGCAAAGGCCCGCGCCATCGACGAGGTCGCGCCAAGAATGATCCATGTGCTGTTCATCATGCGCTCCTCAGTTTCAGGCGGCGGACGAGATCGGTCAGAAGTTCGCCCTTGGGATCGGCCTTCGCGGCTTCGGCCTGCCATTCGGGCAGTTCCGGATACATCGCGCGCATGTCCTCGCCCCGCGCCAGACTGTCCTTGGCAAAGTAAAGCCGCCCGTCGGCCGCCACGGTCCGCGCCTCAAGCTTGCGGATCAGCTCGCGCGCCTCGGCCCGGTTCGGGAAATCGACGGCCAGCGTATAGCCCTCCATCGGGAAGGACAGATAACCCGCCCGCCCCGGACCCATGCGTTTCAGCACGGCAAGGGGCGAGGCAAGTCCGGAATTGGCGATGTCTTCCAGCATGTCGCGCAGCGCGGGCGCGGACCCAAGGGGCACCACGCACTGGAACTGATGGAACCCGCGCTTGCCGTAAAGCCGGTTCCAGTCATGGATCTTGTCCAGCGGGAAGAAGAAATCCGAAATCGGTTTGACGATGGTCCGCCCGGATTCCGGCACCCGCCGGTAATAGGCATTGTTGAAGGCCCGCACGACCGGGCCGGACAACGCGAAATGCGGCGCGTTGAAGGGCACCTTGCGATACTTGTCGCGCTTCGGGACAAGGCCCGATCCGGTTTCGCCTTCCTCCAATATCCCGCGCCCCAGGGCATCGCCGCGCGCCGTCGCGTCGATCCAGCCGACGCTGTAGGTCGCCGCGCTGGCGTCCAGCAGGGCAAGGAATTCGTCCCAAGCCTCGACGCGCCGTTCGGTCACGATCATGACGTCGCCCCTGGCCGCCAGAAGCTTCAGCCGCGCCGACAGGATCACTCCGGTCTGGCCCAGCCCGCCCGCCGTCGCGCGAAAAAGGTCGGGCGTGTCCTTGGGGCTGACCTCATGCACGCCCGTGGCGTTCATCAGCGTCAGCGAAACCACATGTTCGCAGAATGACCCGGCATGATGATGGTTCTTGCCATGCACGTCCTGCGCGATGCAGCCGCCCACCGTGGCAAAGCCGGTGCCCGGCATGACGGCGGGAAGCCATCCCTTCGGCGCAAAGGCCGCCGCAATCCCGGCGATGCGGGCACCCGCCTCGACATCAAGGATACCGGTCCTGGCATCGAAGGACAGCATCCGGTCCAGCCGTGACATCTCGATCACCCGGCCGCCATCGTTCAGGCCCGCGTCACCATAGGACCGGCGCATGCCCACCGCCGGAACCAGCCCGTCCTTCATCAGTGCCTTCAGCGCGGCCACACGCTCGGGCCGGGCAATCTCGCCCTTTGCCGACAGCGCGCGGCCCCAGCCGTGATACTCAGCCTCTTTCCAGAGCATGTGCCCCCCTCAAGGAATAGCGTTCCGCGATGGGAAAGACGGCCATGCCGATCCCCAGCGCGAACCAGAGTGTCGTGATGCGGATGATCGCCGTCGCCGGCACCGAAACCTCCATCGGCACGCCGTCAAGCGCCAGAAGCGCGATCATCGCCGCTTCGGCCCCGCCCAGCCCGCCCGGAGATCCGGTCAACCCGCCCGCCAGCGTCGCGAAGACAAAGATCAGGACGGCCTTCCAGAAACCGATATCGGCCCCCATCCAGCCCAGTAGCAGATGAAAGGCATAGCCCTCGGCCAGCCAGCCCGCGATCCCCAGCGCCAGCGCCGGCCCCAGCGTGCGAAACCCCGCGACCCGTTCCAAAAGCCGCGCCGCGCTTCGCGCCCGCGCGAAAAGCCGTGGCATCCGCCCGGTCAGCCGATGCGCAAGCGTCACGCCCCCCGTCACCAGCCGCGGCCGTGTCGCGGCAAAGGCCACGGCAAGCGCCGCGACCGCGACGGGGACCGCGCCGGGCACCCCGCGCGCCGCCAGCGCCACCGACAGCGCGAGGATCAGCGCCATGGCGGCCAGGTCCGAAGCACGGTCCATCAGCGCCAGCGGCGCGGTGCGTTCATAGGCCCAACCGGTCTCGCGCCTCAGCCAGCGCATCCGCACCAGCTCGCCCACCCGTCCGGGGGTGATCACCATGGCGAAGCCGCCAAGGAAATGGCGCATGTCCTGAACCGCCCCGGTGGGCAGGCCCAGCCTGCGGGCAAAGACATGCCAGCGCAGCCCGCGCAACAGGTAATTGGCCAGCGACAGCGCCAGAAGCACCGCCCCCTGCCACGGCGTCAGGCGCGCGACCTGATCGCGCACCTCCTGCCAGCCCGTCGCGCCGATCAGACCGGCAAGCCCGGCCAGAAACAGCACGACCAGCCCTGCCATCACGGCATGATCGCGCAGGCCGCGCCGCGGGGCTTTCGGCTTGGGATCGCGAGGTGTGAAATCGACGGTCATCATTACCGGCGTCGCTATCAACGGATTGGGGCAGGAATATGGATTTGTTTCGATATTGTCGACAAAGACCCTGCCGCAATCTGGCGGTTTCGGTCAGCTCAGCCACGGGCGGAATTCGGCGACCACCTGTTCATAGACCGCGCGCTTGAAGGGCACGATTTCCGCGATCATCTCATCCGCGCCGATCCAGCGCCAGCGCGAGAATTCCGGGTGTTCGGTCGCGATGTCGATCTGATCGTCGCGCCCGGTGAACCGGAAAAGGAACCAGCGCTGCCTTTGCCCGCGATACTTTCCGCCCCAGACCCTGCCCACCAGTTCGGGCGGCAGATCATAGGTCACCCAGCCGTCCGACTTGGCGACGAACTCGGCCAGATCGGCGGTCACGCCGGTTTCTTCCCAAAGCTCGCGCAGGGCGGCGCGGCGCGGCTTTTCGCCTTCGTCGATGCCCCCCTGCGGCATCTGCCACGCGGCCGTGGCGCTGTCGCGCCGCTGGCCGGCGAATATCCGGCCCTCGGCATTGATCAGCATGACCCCGACACAGGGACGATAAGGCAAGGCGTCCGCCTTCTGGCCGGCCATGTCCGTGCCCCCTGACCGTCTCAGTTCGCGGCCTGCCCGACCCCGCCATCGGACTGGATCGCAGACAGGCCCTTCAGGATGTCGATGGCATAGGCCAGCTGGTAATCCTCATCGCGCAGCTTCGCGGCCTCTTCGGCCTTCTGCTGCTCTTCCTCCAGCATGCGCTTTTCGTCCTCGGTCATCGAATCGTTGGAAATCGCGCCGCGCAGGTCGGCCTCGGACCGCGACCGGGTCGCGGCCGATTCCTTTTCCGCCTCGGCCTTGGCCGGGTCCACCGGCTCGACCTTCGGCGCCTCGACCACGATGTCGGGCGAAATGCCCAAAGCCTGGATCGAGCGGCCCGACGGCGTGTAATAGCGCGCCGTGGTCAAACGCATCGCGCCATCGCCGCGCAGCGGGATAACCGTCTGGACCGAGCCCTTGCCAAAGCTCTTGGTGCCGACGACGATCGCGCGGTGATGGTCCTGCAAGGCCCCGGTCACGATTTCCGAAGCCGAAGCCGACCCGCCGTTGATCAGCACGACCATCGGCTTGCCCTCGGCCAGATCGCCGGGCTTGGCGTTGAACCTTTCGCTGTCCTGCGGATTGCGCCCCCGGGTCGAAACGATCTCGCCCTTGTCAAGGAAGGCGTCCGAAACCTCGATCGCCTGTGTCAGAAGGCCGCCGGGGTTGTTGCGCAGATCAAGGACAAAGCCGTTGACCTTGTCGATCCCGCCAGCCTCGTCCACGGCCTTTTTCAGCGCCTCTTCCATATTCGGATAGGTCTGGTCGTTGAAAGTCGTCACCCGGAGCACGACGGTGTGCCCCTCCAGCCGGCCCTTCGCCGCCGTCAGCTTGATCGTGTCACGGATGATCGACACGTCGAAAGGCTCGTCCGTTCCCTTGCGCGCGATGGTCACGACAATCTCGGAACCGACCGGTCCGCGCATCTTGTCCACCGCCTGATCGAGTGTCAGCCCCAGCACGCTTTCGCCGTCGACATGGGTGATGAAATCGCCCGACTGGATGCCCGCCTGCGCCGCCGGCGTGCCGTCGATCGGCGACACCACCTTGATGAAGCCCTCTTCCTGCGTCACCTCGATGCCAAGCCCGCCGAATTCGCCGCGCGTCTGCACGCGCATATCCTCGAAATCCTTGGCCGCCAGATAGCTCGAATGCGGATCGAGCGAGGTCAGCATCCCGTTGATCGCCGCCTCGATCAGCTTGCCCTCATCCACCGGTTCCACATACTGGCTGCGGATGCGTTCGAAAATATCGCCGAAAAGATCAAGCTGTTCATAGACGGACGCGGGCTTGCCGGTTTCCTGAGCAAGAAGCGGCCCCGCGATCTGCGTCGCAAGAATGGCCCCGGCCAGAACGCCGCCGCCAGCGGCCATCACGAATTTCCTCATCGCTCAGTCATCCCTTGTTTCGGTGAACCACGCCGAGGGGTCCACGGGCTCCTTGCCCTGTCTCAGTTCCATATAAAGCGTTTCCGTCTGGCCACCGCCAGCGCTTTCCGTCACCGGCAGGCCAATTGCCGCCGGCATCGTGTCGGCCCCTCCCATAAGGCCAAGGGGTGCGCCCGCCTCGACCACATCGCCGATTTCACCATAGACCACACCCAGCCCGGCCAGAACCAGAAGATAACCTGCCGCGGGCTCGACGATCATCACATTTCCGTAGTCGAGAAGCGGGCCGCGATACCGGATCGTCGCCGGCCAGGGCGCCGTGACCAGCGCCGCGGGCCGCGTCGCGATGACCAGGCCTGGGCGTTCGATCCCGGCGGCGTCGGCCTCGCCAAACCGGCGCAGCAGGCTGCCCCTCACCGGCATCGGCAGATGGCCCCGGGCCGAGGCGAAATCCTCAAGCGGCGCGCCGATATCGGTTTCCATCCCCGAAAGCCCGATGGCGAAGGCGTCCAGACTGTCGGCGCTGTCGACCAGCAGGGTCAGTTCCTCGGGGTCTTCCAGAAACCGCTTCGGCAGATCGGTGCGGTCCTGCATCGCCTGGCTGAGAGCGGTGCGCGCGCCCTGCGCCGCCGTCAGGCCGCGCTGCAAAAGCTCGGCCACTTCGCCCTGCAACGCGCGCAGCCGCGTCAGCTCCGCCAGCGCCTTGCGGTAAGGCTCGGCCTCGGTCTGAAGGGCCGGGGTGACGGCACTCAGCAACATGGCGGCGCGGGCCGTCGCCAAGGGGCCATCGGGATGCAACAGGCTGAGCGTGTCGCGATTGGCCTCGATCGCGGTCATCGCACCCAGAAGTTCGGCCAGCCGCGCGCGGCGGCCATCGAGTTCCGATGTGATTTCGGCCTGGCGGACCGAGGTGCGGCGCAGCGCGTCGCGCAGCGCGGCAAGCCCGCCTTCATAGGCTTCGATGGTCTGGGTCAGCGCGGCGACACGGTTGCGCGCGCCGCTCGCCGCATCAAGGGCCAGAATCGCCTCGCGCAGTTGCCTTGCGGCATCCTCGGCGGCGGGCACGGCCGGGTCAGGCGCGGCCACGGCGCTGCCCGCAAGGCAGGCCAGAACCGCGAAGACCCGGATCAGCCTCATGACCGCTCGATCAGACTTTGCCCGGTCATTTCCGGCGGCAGCGGCAGACCCATCAGCTCCAGAAGGCTCGGCGCCAGATCGGCCAGCCGCCCGTTGCGCAGCCGCGCCCCCGCAGGCCCGCCCACCAGCACCACCGGTACCGGATTGGTGGTATGTGCCGTATGCGGCCCGCCCGTGACCGGATCGATCATCACCTCGCAATTGCCGTGATCGGCGGTCACGATCATCGCACCGCCGGCCGCTTCCAGCGCGGTGATCACACGCCCCAGCCCGCGATCCACCGATTCGACGGCGGCGATCGCCGCCTTCAGATCGCCGGTATGGCCGACCATGTCGGGATTGGCATAGTTGACCACGATCAGGTCATAGCCCTTGCCGATCGCCGCGACGAACTGGTCGCTGACCTCGTCCGCCGACATTTCCGGTTGCAGGTCATAGGTCGCCACCTTGGGCGACGGCGCCATATACCTGTCCTCGCCCGCCTCGGGCACTTCCTTGCCGCCGTTCAGAAAGAAGGTGACATGGGGGTATTTTTCGGTCTCGGCCAGCCGGAACTGGCGCAGGCCCTTGCCCGCGACCCACGCGCCCAGCGTGTTGACGACCGGGCGCTTGGGATAGGCCGCCGCCATGAAGGCATCATGCGTCTTGGAGTAATCGACCATCCCGAGAAGGGCCGCCCAATGCGGGCGTCTGCCGCGATCAAAGCCGGTAAAGGCATCCTCGCCCACGGCCAGCAGGATCTCGCGCGCGCGGTCGGCACGGAAGTTGAGGCAGAAGAACCCGTCGCCATCCCGCGCCCCCGCATAATCCCCGATCACGGTCGGCAGGAAGAATTCGTCGGTCTCGCCGCGCGCATATCCGGCCGCGACCGCCGCCCCGGCGTCAGGCGCGTTCAGCCCCCTGCCGCCGACCATCGCGTGATAGGCCTTTTCCACCCGCTCCCACCGGTTGTCCCGGTCCATCGCGTAATAGCGTCCGGTCACGGTTGCCACATAGGCCCCCGCAGGCAGGCGGGCCACCAGATCGGCGATGAAGCCTTCCGCCGATTTCGGCGCCACGTCGCGCCCGTCCGTCACGGCATGCAGCGCCACCCGAACCCCCGCCCCGGCAATCGCCTCGGCCGCCGCGATGACATGGTCGATATGGCCATGCACACCCCCGTCCGAGATGACGCCCATCAGATGCGCCGTGCCGCCATCGGCCTTCAGGCTTTGGGCGAACGCCGTGATCGCCGCGTTGGAAAAGAAACTCCGGTCCTCGATCGCCAGATCGATCTGGCCCAGATCCATCGCCACCACCCGGCCCGCGCCGATATTGGTGTGGCCCACTTCCGAATTGCCCATCTGCCCGCTTGGCAGCCCGGCATCCGGGCCATGGGTGATCAGCTGCGCGCTGGGGCAGGCCTGCATGATCCGGTCATAGTTCGGCGTATTCGCAAGCGCGACGGCATTGCCCGCCGTCTCGGCGCGCAGGCCCCAGCCATCGAGGATACACAGAACGACGGGGCGGGGTGCGGTCATGGGACGATCCTTCTTGCGATGGGCCACCTTCTAGGCCGCCTCCCCGTCCTTCGCAACCATGCGCAAGCCGCCATGCCCCCCCCGGATCAAACCCGGTGATAAGGCGCGCCCGCAAGGATCGATGCCGCACGGTACAGCTGTTCGGCCAGCATCACCCGCACCAGCATGTGCGGCCAGACCATCGCGCCAAAGGAAAGCGCGGCATCCGCCCGCTGCCGGAACGCCGGGCTCAGCCCGTCCGCCCCGCCGATGACCAGCGCCATGTCCTGCCGCCCGCCATCGCGCAGCCCGGCCATTTGTGCCGCGAAGTCGGGCGAGGTCATTTGCCGCCCCCGTTCGTCCAGCACCATGACATAGGCGCCCTGCGGCAGCGCGCGCTCCAACAGCGCGGCCTCGGCGGCCATGCCGCCACCCTTCCTGTCCTCGACCTCATGGACAAGAACCGGGCCAAGCCCAAGCGCCCGGCCGGTCCGGTCGAACCTTTGCAGATAATCGTCGATCAGCGCGCGTTCGGGCCCCGTCCGCAGGCGGCCCACCGCGCAGATATGCAGGCGCATCAGACCGGCCGGCTGGCCTTGCCCTCGCCGCCCGCGGGCATCCACATCTTTTCAAGCTGATAGAAATCGCGCACTTCCGGGCGGAAGACATGGACCACGACATCGCCGCAGTCGATCAGCACCCAGTCGCCCTGTTCCTTGCCTTCCACCTTGCAGCTGCGCCCGAAATCGGCCTTCAGCCGGTCGATCAGCTTTTCGGCGATGGCCCCCACCTGACGGGACGAACGGCCCGAACAGACGACCATGTGATCGGCAACCGACGACCGCCCGCGCAGGTCGATCGTGACGACCTCCTCGGCCTTGTCGTCGTCCAGAGATGAAAGGATACGGGCGAGCAGGGCATCGCTTTGCACGTCTGTCGGAGCAATTTTCATCGCGTCCGACCCTGCGGCACCGGCATGCACCGCATTTTCAGCATGATACAGGACATCGTCCTCCTGGGTTGCGCGCCGTACCGCCCCGGCGCTGGGCGTGACATCAACCTAACATCGCAATTGTAAAAGCTCAATGTAGCGGCGACATGCCAAGATCGGGGCAATTCTGTGGGCGGCGGGGGGCCGGGCGGCAGGGACCGGGCGGAAGGCTTCAGCCCGAAACCCCCGCGGCGCGGGCAATTCGTCCACGTCTCCCGATTGCCCGGCCGACCGGGCGGTCTGTCATGCCCGTTGACAGGGTGGCAGCCCGGATGAAACCTGCATGACCGGAGGGAAGCCCGTGAAAGAATCGATCCTGCCATTGGTTGCCGATGCGAAATCTCCGGCCGGGGCCGATATCCGCTTCATGATGGATGGGACCACGGGAAACATGATCCACAGCACCGTCCCGCCCGGCCAGATCAATCGGGCGACCGTTCACGGGACGGTCAGCGAGTTCTGGTATGTCCTCGACGGCGAAGGCGAGATCTGGCGGCGCGATGACGAACAGGAACGGGTGACGCGGCTCGTGCCGGGCGTTGCTATAGATATCCCCGTGGGGACGGCGTTCCAATATCGTAACACGGGGGAAACCCCGTTAACGTTCATTTGCATCACCATGCCCCCGTGGCCCGGCGATCATGAAGCCTCTCGCCTTGATGGGCTGTGGACGCCGACGGCGGGCTTGCCTTGAGATCACCCCCGCCGGAAAGCTTCAGCCAAAGCACGCTCGGCAAAAAAGAAACCCCGCCGAAGCGGGGTTAATGGCGACAGGCTGACCGGCAGAGCGGTTGGGTGGGGGCTGTTGACCGCCCCGCCGGCGCCCGAACGTGTCGCTGGCCCATGATCTGCCGGTCATTTGCGGCGCCAGTTTGGTAAAGCTGCGCCGGACCGGGCATGTTTTCGCGGCAGAAATCTGGCGCTTTGACATGGCGGCTTTTCGCGCTAACATTTTCGTCATGACGGTTCACACGCCGCCCTCCTTCTCTGCCCGGCCGCCCGATCAGGTTTCCTTCGACCGGACGGAACTGGGCCTTATCCTTGGGGTCTACGGGCGCATGGTGGCGGCCGGCGAATGGCGCGATTACGCGATGTCGTTCCTGCGCGAGGTGGCGGTGTTCTCGATCTTCCGGCGCGCGGCCGAGTTTCCGATCTACCGGATCGAAAAGCGTCCCCGCCTGCGCGGCAGGCAGGGCATGTACGCGGTACTCGGCATGGACGGGCAGGTGCTCAAGCGCGGGCATGACCTTGCCGCCGTGCTGCGCATCCTCGAACGCAAGCTCATCCGCCCGGTCGACTAGCGCCCCGTCACGGGCGGCGGACCGATGTCGGCATGCCGCCGCCATGCGCCTTGATGCGTTCGATCGCGCCGGCAATGTCCTCTTCGGCCACCGCCATGTGATGGGCATTGGCATGGATCATCCGCGTGGCATCCAGGGCAAGCGCCACATGCCCCTTCCAGAAGATCAGATCGCCACGCCGAAAGCTTTCGTCGCCTTCGGGGCGCGGGGGAAAGAACGTCTCCTGCATGTCGCTGTCGCCGGGGCAGTCGCGGCCCGAGGCCAGCATCGCCGCCTGCACCAGCCCCGAGCAATCCAGCCCGTCACGCGAATTGCCGCCCCAAAGATAGGGCGTGCCCGCCAGAAGCCCGGCGACCTCGGCCGGGTCATCGGCCCAGTCGCCGATCCGGGCAAGATGACGGGCAGGGACAAAGCCGCCCTGCGCCAGTTCCGCGAACGGCCCCGATTGCCCGGCCACCCGCACCCGCGCGCCCAGCGTCAGCCGCGCGCGTTCGGGCTGTTTTATATCGGGGGCGGAATAGATGTGGCAGGCCGGGGCCGAGACCCAATGCGTGACCTCCGCATCCGCGTCCAGCGCCGTCTCGGCCACATAGCCGCAATAGCCGTCCTTTTCGGCCCGCAGAAAGGCAAAGCCGCCCGCGCGTTCCAGCACCAGAACCCTGTCGCCCAGCAGAACCTGCCGGTCGCGCGCGCCACCGGGCGAGGCCAGCAGATCGGCCACCGGCACGCCAACCCGCGCCCAGTCGCCCGCGACGAAACGCCCCGCCGCCACCCTGCCTTTCAGCGACAGATGCGCCACCCGCCCGTTCGCCGGGGTCAGCCGCCGGTCGGTCATAGGCCCAAAAGCTCCGGCAATGCCGCCAGGAGCGCCCGCGCCCCCTGACCGACGCCGCCTTTCGGGCGGGCCGGCGCGGCCACCGGCTGCCAGCCGTAGATGTCGAAATGCACATAGCGCGGGCTGTCGGTCACGAAGCGCCGCAGGAAAAGCGCCGCGGTGATCGATCCGGCCATCCCCCCCGATGGCGCATTGTCAAGATCGGCGATCCCCGGCTCGATCATCGCCTCATAGGGTTCCCAGAACGGCATCCGCCAGACCGGATCGGCCACGCCGGCGCCGCCCGCCGCGATCGCCGCCGCCACCCCGTCGTCATCGCAGTAATAGGGCGCAAGGTCCGGCCCGACCGCCACCCGCGCCGCCCCCGTCAGCGTCGCCATCGAGATCACCAGATCGGGCTTTTCCTCATCCGCCAGCGCCAGGGCATCCGCCAGAACCAGCCGCCCTTCGGCATCGGTATTGTTGATCTCGACCGTCAGGCCCTTGCGGCTGGTCAGGATATCCTGCGGGCGATAGGCATTGCCCGCGACGGCGTTTTCCACCGCCGGGATCAGGACGCGCAGCCGCAGCTTCAGCCCCAGCGCCATGATCATATGCGCCAGCCCCAGCACCGTGGCCGCCCCGCCCATGTCCTTCTTCATCAGCCCCATCGAAGCGGCGGGCTTCAGGTCCAGCCCGCCGGTGTCGAAACAGACACCCTTGCCGACCAGCGTCAGCCGGGGCCCGGCACTTCCCCACCGCATGTCGATCAGCCGGGGCGCGCGGGGCGAAGCGCGGCCCACCGCATGGATCATCGGGAAGTTGGCGGCCAGCAGATCGTCGCCCGGCGTCACCTCGACCCTGGCGCCATGGGCCTTGGCAAGGCCGCGCGCGGCGGCCTCCAACTCGTCCGGCCCCATGTCGGATGCCGGGGTATTGATCAGGTCGCGGGTCAGGACCTCGCCCTCGGCGATCGCCAGAAGGCGCGCGCCGTCGACCCCGCCGGGCAGCTTGAGAACAGCGCCCTGCGCCTTGCCCGCCTTGTAGCGCCCGAAGTGATAGGCCGACAGCAGCCAGCCCAAAGCGGCCTCTTCGGCCGCGCCCGCCGGCAGATCGCCCTCAAGATGCCATGCGCCTTCGGGCAGGGCCTGTGCGGCCTTCGCCAGATGGAACCGGCCCCGGCTCCGCTCGCCCGCCGAACCCATGCCGAAGACAGCGGCGGCCGGCGCCCCGTCGGCCCCCGGCAAAAGGCAAAGCTGGCCCAGCGCACCGGTAAATCCGTTGGCCTCCAGCCATCTGCCCCCGGCCCCGCCGCGCGCGGCGACGAAGGCGGCACAATCGTCCATGGCGACCAGATGCAGCGGGCGCGACGGTGCGCCGGGATCAGCGAAAGCGGGTGTCATGACGGCAAGACCTCATTGCGGTTCGGCCGCAACACTAACCGCCCCGCCCGCGCCCGCAAGGGCTCAGATCGTCATGTCGCGCAGATCCCACACCGCATTCAGCGACCGGTCGCCGATCCTGACCAGCCGCGCCAGCGTTGCCGCCTGCCCGGCGTGATCGCCGGCATCGGCCGTGGCGCGCACATCGTCGGCGACCCGCGCGAAACTTGTCATGCCGATCTGATCGGCCACCTTGCACAACAGGCGCGCACTGCGCGCCAGCTCGGCGGGTTTTCCATGATCGCTCAGCCGCTGCACCTCGCCCAGGCGCGAGGAAAGCTCCTCCATCGCCTTCGCGATCACCGCTTCCGCCCCCGTCTCTCCAAGCTCGGCGTAAAGGGCCGCCAGCCGGTCCGGATCAAGCCTGACGCCTTCGTCATGCTGAAGTATCGCGAGTTTCACCACCCGTTCCCCAATCAATCCCTGCGCCCCACGCGCCCTGCGAAAGTGACAAGACAGTCTCAAGAAATCCTTGACCGGATCGGGAAAACCTCTCGAATTCTACCGGTTTCGTCATTATGTGCTGGGGCAAAGGTCAGAACGGGGACACCGCAAGATGGAAAATGTCAAACCGCTGCCATCCTACCTTGTTCAGCGTTACCACGGCTGGCGCGCGACCACCTGGACGGAAAACCGCGCCTGGTACCGGCGCCTTGCCGAGGATGGCCAGCGCCCGCGCGCGATGGTGANNTGGTGATTTCCTGCTGCGACAGCCGGGTGCATGTCACGTCGATCTTCGGCGCCGATCAGGGCGAGTTCTTCATTCACCGCAACATCGCCAACCTCGTGCCGCCCTACACCCCGGACGGCCAGAATCACGGCACCTCGGCGGCGGTCGAATATGCCGTCAACACGCTGAAGATCGCGCATCTGATCGTTGTCGGCCATTCTTCCTGCGGCGGGGTTCAGGGCTGCCATGCGATGTGTTCGGGCCACGCGCCCGAGCTTGAGCAGAAAAGCAGCTTCGTCGGCCGGTGGATGGACATCCTCCGCCCCGGCTATGACCGTATCAAGGATCTGCCCGAAGACGATCAGCTTGCCGCGCTGGAAAAAGAGGCAGTGCTCGTCAGTCTTGAAAACCTGATGACCTTCCCCTTCGTGAAGGCGCGGGTCGAGGCGGATGAACTGACCGTGCACGGGCTGTGGAACGATATCGGCCAGGGCGGGCTGGAACAGTACGATCCCGCCCAACGCCGCTTCGTCTCGATCTGACCGCCCCCTCCGGGGCAGCACTCACCGCCCGTTAACCTGATTCGGCTCAGGCTGATCCCATGGAACAGGATCAGACCGTCACCGTCTCGCTTTCCGTCGACATGCTTCGCGCGCTTGGCCGCGCCGCCGAAACGGCCGGATGCAGCCCGTCGGATTACCTGCGCGCCGTCCTGCGCTCGGCGCTTGACCGCAGCCCCGCGCGGCTGCGCCCCGAGGATGAGGTGATCTGTCAGGCGATCCATATCGCGCGCGACTGGCTCGATCTTCAGCGGCGGCTTCGCGCGTCGGGCTATGTGCTGCGCCGCGCGCCCGAAGGCGGGCTTGCCGTGCATTCCTGGCCCCTCGACCGGCCGATCATGCGGCTCGGCGATCTTGGCCACAGCCTCGCCGCGCTTGTGCTCAAGTTCCGCGCGCCCTTTCCCGGCGACCTGCGGGCCACCGCCGGGCTTTTCGCCGCCCCGTCTTCCGGCCCGGAAACGGATCGCCCGGCGCGCCTGCCCGCACCCCCCGCCCCTTCGCATGCCGCCTGAGCTCCGGCCCCTTTCCGGATGCCCCGGCAGCGCCGCGCCCTGACCTTTTTCGCCCCGCAAGGGGCCGGGCGGCGGCCGGTCGGCGTCGGGCCCGCGCCACTCTCCGGAATGTGAGGCATGACCCCGGCGCGGCGTGTTATCATGCGCCCGCATCAACGGGAGAGTTTTCACATGCCTGCTGTCTCATGCCTCCGCCCCCTTTGCGCGGCCCTTCTTTCGGTCCCGCTCGCGATTGCCGCCTTGCCGGCGATGTCCGCCGATTCCGGCGGCAGCAGCAGCAGCGGCGGCACCAGCCAGTCGGCGGGCGTCACTCTCGCCTCGGCGCGCGGCCAGATCGACGCGGGCGACTATCGCAACGCGTTGAAATCCCTTGCCGTCATCGTCAAGGCCGAACCGCGCAACGCCGATGCCTGGAACCTGATGGGTTTCGCCAGCCGCAAGATGAAGCAATATGACAACGCCGCCCGCTATTACGAGACGGCCCTGAAGATCGACCCCAAGCACCTCGGCGCACTGGAATATCAGGGCGAGCTTTTCGTGCTGACCCAGCAATATGACAGCGCCAGGGCCAACCTCAAACGCCTGCAGGACCTTTGCGGCAGTTGCGAGGAAGCGGGCGACCTGAACAAGGCGCTTGCCAGCGCCGGGCAAAGCTAGGGCGCGTCATTCGAAGGGCAGCCAGCCGGAAAGCCGGCCCGGCCTGCCGCCCGGACCTGCCGGCGTCTCGCCCGCAGCATTCCGCGCGACACCGACACGAAGCGCCGCCATCCGCGGCAGATCGATCTGACCGGCACGCTCCTTCCGCCGCTGCCCTTGCCAGTGGCGGAAGGTGTTTCGGGCGGGGCGGGAATGGCACTGCCGGCGCTCATGGATGCCGGGAACCGCACCTTTATCGACGGTGATGCACGGGGTGTCTTACCGGTATCGCCAGCCGCCTGGCTGGGCGGCGGATGGCGGGTTCGGACACCGCGCGGGGCTGAAGACACTTGCCCATCGAGCGGCTTTGGGCAACTTATCTGCCGATTGGCCTTCGGCCGCACACGCTCCGGCAAAGAAAAGGTAGACCTCTTTAATGGGTAGAGACTGGATAACATTTCAGAAAGGCGGGATCCGTTTTTCCTATCCGCCGCGTCCGATCATGACAGAAGTCACACATACTCTGGCAGCGGGTTTGCCGGATGATTTCGACAGAACGGGCACGGTTTACGTAGGTATCATGCATCCGCGCGCCCGGCGCATTCCCGATGAGCACAAGGCTCTGGGCATCCAAACCGAGCATTATTACGATACCCATGGCCTCAAGATGTCTACCTACAAATGGCAGGGCCGCAGACAGCGCATCGTCGATCCCTACGATGAGGTTCTGGACTTCTCACTGGCGAACAAGCGCGCTTACGAACCCTTGACCGGCGGCTTTCACTTTGGCCCATGGGTTTTCCCCGACGCGGAGTTCGAGTTTGTTCCGGGTGATGCCCCCCCTGGTCTTCTTCGGAAGCATCAGCGAAAGGCGTGAAAGAATCCTCCGCGACATATCGGCATTTACAAAGGTTGAGGTCGTGCCGCCAGGAACGTATGGCGACAGTCTTGCCAGAAAAATTGCTTCTGCCAGCGCCGTTATCAATATCCACCGCGAAGATGGCGCTTACGCGGAAGTGCCAAGGCTCCTCAGCGCCTATCGCGCGGGCAAGGTGCTTATATCCGAGCCGCTGGCCGAGCCGTTTATCGCCGGAAAGCACTATATACCCTACGACGACCCCGAAGGCAGCGATCCACGGGAAGTGTTCGGGAATCTGTCGCGGCTCGCCAAAGAGTACCGGTTTTCCGATCTTCTCAGGACGGTTTTCTAAGGAATGGAAGGCCGCTGCGCGGGATACCCTGCCAAGCGCCGCGGTTTGATCACCAGAAAGCGGCCGGATCGACACGGGCGACCTGAACAAGGCGCTTGCCAGCGCCGGGCAAAGCTAGGGCGCGTCATTCGACCAGCACCATGCCGGAAGGCCAGCTCAGCTTGCTGTTCAGCTCGATCCTCGCCGTCGCACCTGCGGCCAGTTCCATGTCCCAGCGCAGAAGGCCACGCCGGCCATCCTCGGCCTCGGCGCTGACCGGCGGAACGGCGGTATAGCTGACCACCAGATCGTCCTGCTCGGAATAGGGCACCGTGTCGTAAACCCGTACCGGCCAGTCGCGGTCGGAAAGGTTGCGGACCTCGATCTGCACCGCCTCTTCGCGCGCATTCGACGAGCCGAGGATGCCGCGCCCGCCCTGGCTGCGCCCGGGCACCTGCCGCGACAGGCGGACCGCCTCAAGCACGCCAAAGCCGATCTCGGCATGATCGCCCTCGGCGATAAGGGGCATCTCGCCCGTGCCTTTCAGCGCCCCGTCGACATAAAGCATGGTCAGCCCGGGCAGGATGATCTGACCGGAGGTGTTGGTGGTATCGGCGGTCAGATAGGCGGTGTCGTCATGCAGCGGCACGGCAGTGGCGAAGATATCGGGCCGCAGGTCGAACCCGTCGAGCGTCACGCGCAGGCCCTCTGCCCCACTGCGAAGGTCAAGCGGATGCGGATAGTGATAGGTCACGACATCGCCGACCCGGCCCAATTCGGCATAAAATGAGGGGCCAGCGTCCTCTTCCACCATTGGCATCGCCATGCCACCGACCTCGCCCATTTCCCGCAAATATCGCTCTTCGCGCAACCGCCGCTCTTCCTCGCTTTCGATGGCCACAAGATCGGCCCGTGGACGCCATGGCTCCAGCCGCCCATCGATCTGCGCGGTCGAGAGCGTGAGATCTACCGAGGCCCAGTCCTCGCCGCTTTCCTGCTGGATCATGGCACCGCGCGCGACATGGAGGGCAGGCTCGGGCATGGTCGTCAGATAAAGGTCATAGACCGGCGCCCAATACGCCCGCTCGGTATAGGTCGTCACCGTCAGCGTCACGTCCTCGCCGGTTGTCTTCTCCAGCTCAAGCGTCAGAAGTCCGCCATCCTCGCCCTCGGCCACCAGCGCCGCCAGCGCCTGCCGCGCATCCTCCAGCGCCTCGGCGGCATCGTCCCGCCCGCGCCCCGCGGCGCGGATTTCGGTGCGGGCCGCGATGGCCTCGGCCCGGGCGCGGGCAACCTCGGCGCCGATCTGGTCAGCCGCCTCGCGCAGCGCCCCCTCGTTCAGGTCCTCGCCCCCCAGACGGTTCAGAAAGGCAATCCGCGCCTCGGCCGCCTCCACCCGCGCGCGGATGACGGCGATGGCGTCGTCCTTCACGGCCAGCGCCTCCTCGGCCGCCTCGATCGCGGCCTCGGCCGCAAGCACCGCCGCGCTCTTGTCCTCGCCGGTCACGGCCAGGCGGTCCTCGGCATAGGTCGAGGTGCCAAGGATGATCCCCTCGGGAAGGTCCAGCCGGAACTGACCGAACTGCAGATCGGCCGGGATGCCGGTCACGACAACCCGATGCGCGCCCGCCGGGGCGGAAAGGGTCACCGTGCGCTCGACCTGCGCGCCTTCTGGATAGACGGTCACCCGCTCTGTTACGGCGCGAATTTCGTAGCTGTCCGCAAGGGCCGACAAGGGCAGAAGGATAAGGGCAGGGGCCAAAAGACGCATCGAATCCTCGCAAGGTAACAACCGTTTCCCCACCCTCGCGCCGATACCGCCGCTCATTCAAGCGCTTTTCCCCGCCAACCCCCGCAAGATCGCCCCCAGCCTGTCAGATATCGGGCCCGTCGATGAAACTGCCGGCGCGGATCGTGTCCTGCAACCGGTCCAGCCTGCCGCGCATCTCGGGCGCCACGGCGCCACCCCAGCCCTCTGCATGGACATGGGCCGACAAGGGCTGGCGGCTGCGCCAGCCCGCCGCCTCCAGTTCCGGCGCGCGCCGGAAACCGCGCACATGACCGATGCAGAGATACGCCACCGGCACGACGCCTTCAGGCAGGCCAAGCACCCCGGCCAGCGCGGCATTGTCAAGGATCGACACCCATCCCATGCCCAGCCCCTCGGCCCGCGCGGCCAGCCACAGGTTCTGCACCGCGCAGACCGTCGAATAAAGGTCGGTCTCGCGGATATGGGTGCGCCCCAGCACCACCGGCCCGGCGCGGCTGCGGTCGCAGGTCACGCAGATGTTCAGCGGCGCCTCAAGAATGCCTTCCAGCTTCATGCGCCGATAGCTTTCCTGCCGCGCCCCGGCGAACATCGCCGCCGCCTCGGCATTGGCGCCTGAAAACAGCGCATGCACGCGGCGGCGCCGGGCCTCATCGCGCAGCAGGATGAAATCCCAAGGCTGCATGAAGCCCACGGACGGCGCGTGATGGGCGGCCAGCAGCACCCGCGCCAACCGGTCGGGCGCGATCGGGTCGGGCCGGAAATCGGACCGCACGTCGCGGCGTTCCAGAATGGTGCGGTAAAGCGCGCGGCGCTCTTCGGTGTCATAGCAATCGGTCGCGCCGGGCGCGGTCAGGGTATCGGCCATCTTGGTCCCCTTGGGATGGGCCACGCAGGCCGCCGTCCACGCGGCCCGCGCCATCCCTTCCGGCCGGTCTTCTGACTTGGGTTCGCCCCGCCCGGACCCCTTCCCGGCCTTGGCCAGTGGGCTCTGTCCGACGGTCCCCCTTACAGCGTTGGGCACGTCGCGGATCTGCACCGCGTTCCCGATTCTCCCGCCGCGAGGCGGGCACCGGAAGGTGGGCCGACCCTAACCGGCCACGCCGCATTGTCCACAAGGAAAAAGGGCGCCCCGAAGGGCGCCCCTGTCCTTTGATGACCGGCCCGTGCCGGGCGCGCGTCTCAGCCCTTCTTCAGGCAGCGGTTGCCCAGAACCTCGGCGATCTGCACCGCATTGAGCGCGGCACCCTTCCTCAGGTTGTCGGAAACGCACCACAGGTTCAGCCCGTTCTCGATCGTGCTGTCCTGACGGATGCGGCTGACGAAGGTCGCGTAATCGCCCACGCATTCCACCGGCGTGACGTATCCGCCCGGCTCGCGCTTGTCGACGACCAGAACGCCCGGCGCCTCGCGCAGGATGTCGCGGGCCTCGTCCTCGTCCAGAAAGTCCTCGAACTCGATGTTGATCGCCTCGGAATGGCCGACGAAGACCGGCACGCGCACGCAGGTCGCGGTGACCTTGATCTTCTTGTCGAGGATCTTCTTGGTCTCNNTCTCGGCGACCATCTTCCATTCCTCTTTCGTCTCGCCGCTGTCGAGGAAGACATCGATATGCGGGATGACGTTGAAGGCGATCTGCTTGGAGAATTTCTTCGGCTCGACTTCCTGACCCGGCACATACATGCCCTTGGTCTGGTCCCAAAGCTCGTCGATGCCTTCCTTGCCCGCGCCCGAGACCGATTGATAGGTCGCCACGACCACCCGCTTGATCCGGGCGCGGTCATGCAAGGGCTTCAGCGCAACCACCATCTGCGCGGTCGAACAGTTGGGGTTGGCGATGATCATGCGGTTCTTGTAGTCTTCCACCGCCTCGGGGTTGACCTCGGGCACGACCAGCGGAATTTCCGGGTCATAGCGATAGAGCGACGAATTATCGATCACCACGCAGCCGGCCTTGGCGGCCTTGGGCGCATAGGTCTTGGTCGCGTCCGAGCCGACGGCAAAAAGCGCGATGTCCCAGCCGGTGAAATCGAAGGTGTCGAGATCCTGTGTCCTGACGGTCTTTTCGCCAAAGGACACCTCGGTCCCCAGCGACTTGCGGCTGGCAAGGGCTGCAATCTCGTCGACGGGAAATTCCCGCTCGGCAAGGATGTTCAGCATTTCGCGGCCCACATTGCCCGTGGCGCCCGCAACGACGACTCGATAGCCCATGTCGGGGTCTCCTCATACGCAGGAACAAGGCCCCATAAACGATTGCAGGCTGCATGAAAAGGGCTGCTTTGCGGTTGCAGCATTCCGGCTTCGTTCAGGTCTCGGTATCGCGGCTGAAAAGGTAAAGGCCAAGGCCGATGACCAGCGGCAGCAGGAAAAAGCCGAAAAGCAGCGCATAGCCATCCGTCGCCGCGATGCCCGGGCCCGAGGTGGCCGCGTGGAACCGGCCCGAGGCGAATTGCAGGATGCCCGCGCCGCCGATGCCGAACATGTTCAGGAAGGTCACGCCCCGCCCGATCATCTCGGGCGGAAAGAAGGCCCGCCCATGCGCCATGATCGCCGGAAAGGAAGACCCGAACAGCCCCAGCCCCGCCAGAAGGGCCGTGGCCTGCCAGATACCCGCCGCAGGTGCCAGCATCAGCCCGCCAAGGCAAAGCGCCGCCCCGGCATTGCCGGCAAAGACCACCCATTTGCGCGTGCCGAAAATCCGGTCGAGCGGGCCATAGGCAAAGCTGCCCGCCACCATGGCCAGCGCCATGATCAGCGTCGATCGCCCGATCGTCGCGGCATCCGCGCCGAAGGTCTCGGACAGGTAGGGCCCGGCCCAAAGCCCGCGGATCGCCGCGGCGGGCGCATAGGCCACCGCCATCAGCACGAGAACCGGCCAAAGCCCCGGGCGGCGCATCAATGCCAGGAAGGATGCCGATTGCGCGGCGGCCTCGGGCTCGGCCCGCTCGGGATCGCGGACAAAGACCCAAAGCGCCAGCGCAACCCCCGCCGTCACGGCCGCAAGGCCCCAGAGCGCGCTGCGCCAGCCCACCGCCGTGACCAGCCATGCAAGCGGGGCCGCGCCCGCGATATTGCCAAGCGAACCGATGCCGATCACCGCGCCGGCAAGGGTTCCGAAGATCGCGGGCGGATAAAGCCGCGCGAAGATGTAATAGGACGCCATCAGGACGGGCGAACACCCGATGCCGATCAGCGCCATGGCCAGATGGATCGCCCACGGCCCCTCTGCCATCGCAAAGATCGCCGCCCCGATCGCCCCGCCAAGCCCAAGCAACACCGCCGCCGTGCGCCGAGGCCCGATCCGGTCCAGCGCCACGCCGACCGGCATCTGCATCGCGGCGAAGATGAAGAACCAGATGCCGGATGACAGGGCCAGATCGGAAGGTGTGGCACCGATCTCGGTCGCGAGCACCGGCGCCAGCACCGCAAGAAAGGCGCGGTAGAACTGCGACAGGACATAGCCCGCCACCAGAAAGAACAGCCCCGCCCGCATTCGCCCCTGCCGATAAGCCCGTTTCGGTCCGCGCGACCCTGCGGCAGATGGCGCGCGGGCGCAAGGGCTGACATCGGTTCGCGAAACATGCATTGCTGGCAGGTGATGTCACGGGGCGAAGGGAAGGGGGGATGATGCGCTGTTTTCTCGCGATCGCGCTGGCGGACGAAACCCGCGCGGCGCTTGAACGCCTTCAGGCCGACCTGCCTCTCGGGCGCGAGGTTCCGGCCGAAAACCTGCACCTGACACTTGCCTTTCTCGATGACCGCAGCGTGGCCGAGCTGGAGGCGCTGCATGACGGGCTGGAAGCCCTGCGCCTGCCCGCGCCCCGTATCGAATTCGCGGGTCTCGGGGTCTTTGGCGGCAAGCGCCCGTCAAGCCTGCATGCCGCCGTCGCGGCCAGCGCGGAGCTTCGCGCGCTTCACGCCAGGATCCGCGGCCTTGCCGCCGTGGCCGGGTTTGCGCTGCCCCGCGAACGCTTTCATCCGCATGTGACGCTGGCCCGGTTTTCAGGCGGCCTGACCACGCAGGACGAAATGCGGCTGGCCCGCTATCTCGGCCGTTTCGGCTCGGCCTCGGTGCCGGGGTTCACGGCCTCTGCCGTGACGCTCTTCCGCTCGACCCTCGGACGCGGCGCGCCGGTTTACGATCCGCTCTCGGACTATCCCTTCGGCCCGGCGGCGACGGACGGCGCCTGATCCGGTTGCGCGCCCGGGTTCCCCGGGCGCAAGCCTTCTGGCACTGCGTGCGATTGCGGTCCGCGCGGCGGCTATACTGGCCAGCGAAGGCAGAAGGAGGGCCGCAGATTGCCGGGGGGGGACGGGAAATTTGGTCGGAGCGAGAGGATTCGAACCTCCGACCCCCTGCTCCCGAAGCTAGGGCCGCCTCGCTTTACAGTCCTTCCTTATGCTTGAAAATCCTTTATTATCAAGTGAAATCAGTTGCTTGGCTCATTGATGGTGCCCTACGCAGTTTGGCAGTGCTTTACGGCACCGGCTATTTATCTGCCTACTGGGAGCCAACGACATGCCTACACCGACCCGCCAGCACCCGCCCGTGAAGCTCACAAAGGGTGTCATTGACCGTAAGCGTCCGACCCGACCGCGCAGAATGTGACGCTTGTCCAGAAGGCGGGGCCGCCGATCCGCCGCTGGCTCTTCGGGCCGCAAACCGACGAGCCGCTGGCGTTCGAGGAGTATTCCGGGGCAACCGCGGCGGGTTCGGGCTCAGTGACCGAGCTCTTCGCCAACCGGCTGGGGTCCATCGTCACGGCAGTGGCGGTCTCTACCGGTGCGGTCGCTGCGGAGTATGACTACGACGCCTACGGCGCGCGGATGCAGGCCGGCACGCTGGAACAGCCCTATGGTTACACAGGCCGCGAGCACGACGCCGAGAGCGGGCTGATCCACCTGCGCGCCCGCGCCTACGACCCCGCAACCGGCACCTTCCTGCAGATCGATCCGATCGGTTTCGGAGGCGGCGATGCGAACTTGTACGCTTACACTTGGAATAACCCTTACAATTGGGTGGATCCCGCCGGTACGTTTGCTGCTGCCATTGAATACAGAGCGCTCAGGACGGGCAGTGCGGGGATTGCCGTTGGTTCAGTGGGCGAGGCTGGAAGCGGCCTGCGATCGCTTGCAAGATCCATTAGAACGATACTAAACCTTACCGATATCGAGGTTTGGGAGAACGAAGGAGGCACCGTTGCGGGTGACGACAGCAACGACATACCCAATTCGGAACCAAAACCGGTTGGCGTGATTGAAAAGGAAGATGGAACATTCGAGGTTGTTTGGATTCCAGCGCTCCCCGGACCACCAAAAAACCCCAAGATGGAACAACCTGATCCGCAACCGCGTGAGCGGCCAGAACTGCCGATTTGGTGGCGAATTCTGAACTTGCTGCTGGGCGGCGATGACTTGTCCTAGATGTAGAAGAGAAAAGCAAATGGTTGGTAAGTGTCTCAGCATTATCGGAAACGCCTATCGCTCGAGGCGGTTTCTTTGGGGATTTCAGCGTGCAAACACGAAGTTTGCAAAGAAAAAGTATAGGTGCGCAATAGAGTCATTTCAAATTTTGGACGCGCCTGAGAAATATCAGTCAATAGTATTTGCCCAGATAGCAGATTGCCATTTCCTTTTGGGGGATTTGGTAAATGCGCGTGCCGCTTACATGAAGGCAAAACAGGTTGAGAACGAGTGCGGCGCGATCCGCCCACATGACGACAGCGAATACATAATCTTGTATTGCGACTTTTTCCTGAAGGTAATTGACGCGAGGGAAGGAATAAGAGAAGCACGGGGTAGCTACAAACGGGTGCTCCAAGAGCTACTTACCAAAAGGGCGTCAGTAGCGCTGAAGGAACGATACCTACCTGTTCCTATTGATGCTATTCATTTTGATTAGTGTGTCCACTTGGTCAAAGGGGCAAATCGTTTTCTACTTCTCGCGATCTGCATTGCGTTGAATGCTATCGCGAGCGTGGCTTCGTGCCATGGCAACGGTATCTGGGAAACGTACCAGAACAGCGAACTCGACCGCCGCCTGACCATGTCGGATTCGCTTGGCGGCACGACCGCCTATGACTGGGATGTCGAGGACCGGCTTTTGACGCTGACCGCGCCCTGGGGGACGGTCTATACGTTCGGCTATGACGGAGAGGGCGGCGGGTCTCGCTGACCTCGACCTCGGGCCGGGCGTCAAGCTGGGGCTACACGAACGGCCTTCTGACCGCGCTGTCCCATGCGCAGTCGGGGGTGACGCTCACCGATCTCACCTATGCCTACGATCCCGACGGGCAGCTGACGGCGATCCTCGACAATCTTGATCCGTCGCAGTCGCAGGCGATCTCCTATGACGCGCTGAACCGCCTCGTGCAGGTGGCTGAGGGGGTTCCGGTGGCCCAGGGCGGCGTGCCGGTTCCGGTCGAGGACTATGCCTATGACGGCGAGGGCAACCGGACGGCGTCGCACCTCTCGGCGATGTACAGCTCGAACGGGCACAGCCAGATCCTGGAGGACGAGGGGTATTCCTACGCTTATGACGCCAAGGGCAACCGGATCAGCCGGACCGCGAAAGCGGACGGCGCGGTGGAAAGCTATGCCTATGACAGCCAGAACCGGCTGGTAGGTTACAGTTCCGCGACGACCACGGCGCGCTACGCCTACGACGCGCTCGACCGGCGGATCGCGAAGAGCGTGGACGGGGCGGAGACGGCCTATGTCTATGGCCTCTCGCCCATGACGACATCGTCATGGAGTACCGGGACGGCATCCTCACCCGCCGCTGGATGCATTCCGACACGGTGGATGAGCCGGTGGGGTTCGAGGAGTATACGGCCACGAGCGGCGTCGGCACGGGCACCGAACGAGCGCTCTACGCCGACCGGCAGGGCTCGGTGATCTGGGTGACGGAACCGGCGACCGGGTAGGTGGTGGCCGGGTATGAGTATGACGGCTACGGCCAGCTGACCCAGACGGCGGGAACGCTGAGCCAGCCCTACGGCTATACGGGCCGCGAGTACGACGCCGAGAGCGGGCTCTACCACTACCGCGCCCGGGCCTACGATCCGGCAGCGGGCGTGTTCGTGCAGAGCGATCCAATCGAGTTCGGAAGCGGGCAGACAAATATCGCGGGATATGTAGCGAATGATCCTTTCAATCAGCGTGATCCCGCAGGTTTGCAGGCGGCTACCGCTGATGGGAATGCAGTTTTTGCCAACAGTCTCACTGCTGGAACGGTCGCAACCGGGGAAGTCTACGCGGGCGCCACCGACATAATCGGAAAACTTCTTGCGGTTTTCCGGGCGATTGATTTTGTAGAGAATCTACCTGCTGCAGTTCCTGGCTCATCCGCGCCCGACAATCCTCCGCCAGGCAACTGCAATCAGGAGTTCTATTCGAAAATCCATGATCGAATAAAGCGAATCGAGCAGCTGGGAACCTCTTGCAAAGGCATGCCAGCGGGGGACATATGGGGGCGCAGTGCTGCAGCTTCGAGAGCTTCGCAAGCATTGTTCTGGCGCAGCTTCCTTGCAAATATTTGCCTTGGAAACGGCGGTGACAAGGGCCATCGTGAGGCAATCGACAACCTTAGACGAGGAATTCACAGGTGCTTTAATGTCCAGTGATGCGGAATCTAGATGCTTCGAAGCAATGGCTGCGGCATTCTCGAAATTTCGAAAACCATCATGCCTCTATGTCATTTCACCCACAAGTGCGGATGTGGACGCCAAAGAATTTTCCTGTGCGAATTGGAAAACAGCAAGTCCCAAGAGTTTCGTTGGTCTACGAAACTGTTTTCACCGACTTTCTACGACCGGCTTTCTGTTTCTTTTGCCAGATTTTTTGGAAATGGCGATGCGCTGCTATAATGACCCGCTGGTTGCGGACGTCATGGAAACCATCATCTTTAAGCTGGCAGCGAGCGGTGATGCGTTAGAAATTGCGGGTCAGCTGGACGCCGAACAACGCCAAACACTTTTGGGTGCCATATCGAAAATTGAGCAGGCGGCATTTCCCGCTTCCGGCAATGACGGTGTGATCGAAATCTCCGAGGTCTTTTCGCGAGTACCAAATTTCGACGGTTCGACGAGGCCGCATCAGAAATGAATTGACGCGAAAGATGGTCGCCGACGCGGACGACGTCGAACGACCGGGCGCTGGACTTCAGGGCGGGGTCGCTGATCCGCCGCTGGCTCTTCGGGCCGACGGTGGACGAACCCTTGGAGTTCGAGGATTACGCGGGCACCACCGCGCCCGGCACCGGTTCGGCGGTGGGCCTCTTCGCCAACCGGCTGGGCTCGATCCTCTCGGCGGTGACGCTGTCTACCGGCGCGGTCGCGGCGGACTACGACTACGACAGCTTTGGCGCGCGGACCGAGACCGGCGCGCTGGAGCAACCCTACGGTTTCACCGGCCGCGAGCATGACGCCGAGAGCGGGCTGATCCATTTCCGCGGACGTACGTATGATCCGGCCTCGGCTTCCTTCTTGCAAAGTGACCCGCTGGGTTTCCGTGCGGGGGATCTCAACCTCTATGCCTATGTCGAAAACAATCCACAACGGTTCACAGATCCGTCCGGCTACTTCGCAGCCGTGGAATACAGGAATCTCGCATTGGGAAGCGCTTCGCTTGCGCTGGGTGCCTGCACTGTTTCCATAGAATGTCGCGATGAGTTGGGCCAAGTCAGCGTGGGCGCCGTCGGCTCAGTCATGAACGGCGCCTGCATGCTCGGCAATACACTGGGTTCGTTCCTTGCCCAGATCGGTATTATTTCTCCGACGTGGCGTGATGAAGGTACTCCACCGCCACCGGGGGGCAACGGTCCGCCCGATGACGAACCGGATGCGGAGCCGCCGAAGCTCCCGTTGCCGCCGATTCCACCCTATTGGCCGGACTATCAGGATGATAACAATGATCCCAAGGACTGGCGCCCAGAAACACGGGTTGAAAACGATACGTGGAAGCCGGATACTGAGACGCCCAAGGACCGGGCGACGACGGTCATCATTATCTTGCTTCGGACACTTCGATGGATCCAGGGACTCTGAAGGACGAGCATGCGAAAGATTCAAGCGTTAATAGACTCATTTCGCTTCCACAAGGCGGGAGTCCTCACCAATGCCGGCCGGTACTCTGAGGCCCTAGATATACTCGGAAAAATCGAAGCATCCTCTGAACTAATCGCACGGAGAACACTTTATGAGGGGGATGTCTATCATAGAATGAAAGACTATCCCAGCGCAGTGGCAAGATACCGAACTTTCATCGACGAGAAGTTCAAAGAAGTCTTGCCTGAGCAAGACGAGAGATACTTGTTGTCATATGCGAAGTACTATCTTGCATGCGTCGAAAGGAAGTTGGGTCATGCCGTTGACGTCTCGGGCTTGAAATCCGACATGGAAAGGGCCGCACGAACGGCCACGCGTGTTACCACCGCTGACTTTCCACCATGAGCAGTCCCATTTCGAACAGTGATTTCGCGTCTGATTGGGAGCGGCAATCTGACCGAGGCGGCGGACAGCGACAGCCGCGTGACCTTCAGCTACGATACGGGAACCCGCTCCTTGACATGTTCCACATTGTTAATCGGGTTATCTCTCTGCGGCGCCAAGTGATGGATTGGACTGCAAAAGTACGAGAGTGTGAGAAAAGGAATGGAATGCAATAAGCTTACAAAAGAGGGATATTCTTTAACGCAGCAAGACATTCTGCAGCTCCTCAAGTGTGCGTTCGAGAAGGCGGGCTACAATCCGGAAAGCGAGATTGATCTACGTGAATATCGTGGGTACTGGGATTTCGCAGGTGGCGGATTATTTGATATTCACTCGGATCCGATGCAGAACAAAGGAATTGGTGATCTTAGCTGGGATATCTATACGCTTTGTGACGATCTTGAGAATGGTCCGTCTGACCCCTCGTACCTATTCCGAACGGTTTCTATGGTTCTGTACGCAATTTCTCTCAAGGGTCATCTAAGCGCCGAGTAGCCGCGCACGCAGACTATTTGTCCGCTTAACCTTCTTGGCTGGCAAGCGACATAATGGGAGGGTCGGCGGGTCTCGCTGAGCTCGACCTCGGGCCGGGCGTCGAGCTGGGGCTATACGAACGGCCTCCTGACCGCGCTTTCCCATGCGCAGTCGGGGGTCACGCTCACCGACCTGACCTATGCCTACGACCCCGATGGGCAGCTGACGGCGATCCTCGACACTCTCGATCCGGCGAAGTCGCGGGCGATCTCCTACGACGCGCTCAACCGCCTCGTGCAGGTGGCTGAGGGGGTTCCGGTGGCGCAGGGTGGTGTGCCGGTTCCGGTCGAGGACTATGCCTATGACGGCGAGGGCAACCGGACGGCGTCGCACCTCTCGGCGATGTACAGCTCGAACGGGCACAACCAGCTTCTGGAGGATGACAGCTACAGCTACGCCTATGACGCGAAGGGCAACCGGATCAGCCGGACGGCCAAGGCCGGCGGGGCGGTGGAGGATTACGCCTATGACAGCCAGAACCGGCTGGTGGGGTATGCGTCTCCGACGACCACGGCGCGTTACGCCTATGACGCGCTCGAGCGGCGGATTGCGAAGAGCGTGGGCGCGGTCACCAAGGCATATCTCTACGATCGCCCCAACATTACCAACACAACCGCGCAGAATGTGACGCTTGTCCAGAAGTC
>JAGRDO010000110.1:7724-23390 GCA_020447005.1 Paracoccaceae bacterium | reverse complement strand
AAAGCGTGTCATTGCCCCCGCCGCCGCGGATGTCATTCGCCACCGCATTGCCGGTGATCGTGTCATTGCCCGAACCGCCGATCGCGTTCTCGATCACGGTGCCCCGAGCGATGACCATATTGCCGATCAGACCGTGGATATCCGAGACCGCCTCGGCATTCAGGTCAAGCCGGTTGCCAAGGGTCTCAGAGCTCAGATCGATCGTGTCGAGCCCGCCGCTGTCCTGCACGGTGATCCCGACCATACCGCCGTTATAGATCGACGGGTTGACGGCAACGCCATCGAAAAGATAGCCGAAGACCGTTCCAAGATAACCGCCGACATTCGAATTGGCGCCCCATGTGGTATCGCCCGAATAGGCCGAGACGGTAGTGCCATAAAGATCGGCAACCGCGGCAATGTCGGCCAGCATCGGCGTGATCGGCAAATAGTCGGAACCGGCGACAAAGGTGTTATCGATCATGTCGAAATAGGACATGACCGTCATCTGGTAGCTGTCGTTCAGAAAGGTGGCATCGGTCGCGAAACTGCCGGTGCCGTTATAGGCGCCGGCATGGTAAAGCCCCAGCGCGTGGCCGATTTCATGCAGATAGGTCAGGAAGGAATAGCTTCCGATCGTCGTGCCATAGCTTGCGATCCAGCTGGTGCCGACATTGACCAGTGCGGAGGAAATGACACCGGTGTTCGGGTTATAGGAATTCGGACCGCCATAGGCCGCGTTGATATCCCCATTCAGATCGTCGTAGAACATGATCTTGGCGGCGGTCGATGCGGTCTCGGAAAAGGTGATGCCGGTCGCGTTCGACCACGCCTCAAGCGCCCAGCGGGCCAGTTGCTGCCCGGCCGCCGTCAGGCCGGTGATATTGACGGTCATCGATCCGCCCGTCGTCACGCCGTGATGTATCGGCGCGGCGATCCCCCAGCCGAAATCGGTCAGCTGCGTGACAACCTGATCGAGCGTATAGACATTGGTTGCCGCCTGAAGCGTGTAGCTGCCCTGCTCGCCGGTGGAACCGGCACTCAGGTAGAAAGTGCCACTGCTCGACGCCGTATAGGTGATCTGGGAAAATTTGTTGCCATTGGCCGTGTCGACATTGTCGTTGAAGGTGACCAGGCTGCCGCCGCTGTTGTAAAGGCGCAGGATCGTATCATCGACACCCGCCGAGCTTCCGCCCGTGCCCCAGAGCGTGAAGACATATGTCTGCCCCGCGGTCAGGTTGATGCGCACCCAGTCCTGATCGGTGCCGCTTGAAATCGTGCCAGAAAACTGGTCGCCGACGCTGATCGTGTAGGCGGTGGATGTCGTTGCCGCGGCATCGGCGACCTCGGTATATGATGCCGACGGCAAAAGGTTCTGCGGCAGCGCAAGCTGCGGCGCAAGCGCCGGGCTTGCGTTCGGATCTTGCAGCAGGGGGTCGTCAGCCGGCATCCAATTCTCCTTCGGACGCAAAAAACAGTGCGCCAACTCCACTGGCAGAGGTTTTTGGCAAAAAAAGGTCATCGCGGCGACAGTCGCAGCGGCCCCGGCCAATTCTGGTCCGAAAGGCGACAATCCGCCCACGGACCGGCCTCGGGTCAAGCGGGCCGGACGGTCAGGGCGATGCAAGGGCCGTCCGGCGCCCGCGACGAACACCTGCGTCGCCGCCGCGCCGGCAGCCTTGGCACCTCACCCTGAAAAGCGGGGACCCTGCCTCAGACCGAATAGATATGGGCGTCAAGGCCGGTGGTCGAGGATTGGGAGAGAAGCGTGAGGGTATTGCCCGCGCCGAAATCGAAGACGACATGGCCGCCGATGACGCTGGCATAGGCCGCCACGATATCGGCCCCGGTCATCGCGCCGCCGCCCCAGAGCGTGCTCGCAAACTCGATCGTGTCGGTCGCCGTCACCGCCCCGATGGTGAAATCCTCGATCACATCCGCGCCCGCATTGAACAC
Organism: Paracoccaceae bacterium; assembly: GCA_020447005.1. Taxonomy (GTDB): domain Bacteria; phylum Pseudomonadota; class Alphaproteobacteria; order Rhodobacterales; family Rhodobacteraceae; genus Albidovulum. Next base: position 21,455 of record JAGRDO010000110.1, on the reverse strand, counting down.
GAACGTGTCCACATGCGTGCCGCCGCGCAGCGTGTCATTGCCCGCCCCGCCGTCCAGCCGGTCGCCATGCGCGCCCCCGTTGAGGTAATCGTCCCCGTCGCGCCCCGACAGGATATCCGCGCCGTCGCGCCCGAAAAGCCGGTTCGCGCCATTGTCGCCCGAAATCGTGTCGTCGTAATTTCCGCCCGCAAGATCCTCGATCGAGATATAGACATCGCCCGCCGCCTCGCCGGTGTTGTTCGCGGGGTTCAGAAGGTCGATCACCAGCGCGGTCAGGCTTTCGGAATATTGCGCGCGGTCGCGATGCGTGCCGCCGTCAAGCACATCGGCCCCCACCCCGCCCAGAAGCACATCGTCGCCGATGCCGCCGACCAGCGTGTCATTGCCCGCCCGCCCGAAAAGCCAGTCGACATTGGCCATGCCCTCGATCAGGTTCGCCCCCGTCGTGCCGCGCAGGTTGTCAGATCCCTGGCTGCCGATCAGGTTCTCGATCGAGACATAGGTATCGCCCGCCGCGATATTGGTGTTGATCGAGGAAAACATCAGATCGACCCGGAGCGAGCCGACCGAGCCTTCGTAGGACACCGTGTCGATCCCGTTGCCGCCGTTCAGAACATCGCCGCCCGAACCGCCGTTCAGCGTGTCATCCCCGTCCCCGCCCAAAAGCGTGTCATTGCCGCCCCCGCCCCAAAGCTCATCCGCGCCGCCCTGCCCCCAAAGCTGGTCGGCCAGACCGCCGCAGCGGATCGTGTCGGCATAGTTCGAGCCGATGATCCCTTCGATCGAGATGAAGACCGGGCCGCTGCCCGGCGCGGAAACCAGTGTCAGGTCAAGGATGAGGCCGCTAGTCAGCGTCGCGAAGCTGACCACGTCGAAACCGTCGCCGCCGTCGAACTGGTCCGCCCCGCCGCCGCCGACCAGCGTGTCATCACCGCCAAGCCCCATGAAGAACTCCGCATCCGGCGTGCCGGTGATCTGCTCGGCGGAATTCGTGCCCTGAAGCACATAGACCGGCACCCCGCGCGTGATCGGAAAGCGGGTGAGGTTGAGCATCGAGGAAATCGGGAAATCCGCGGCCGTCAGGGATTGCCCGGAATAGGACTGGACCGTCAGCACTTCGGACCCATAGCTGATCACCGCGCCAGTCGCGGTCGACTGGATGGTCAGCTGGCCGATGTTGCGCAGATAGGGCCAGAGCGTCAGGTCGATCCGGTCGACCCCCGGCTGATAGTCAAGGATCGTGTCAGCGACCCCGTCCGCCACCATGACGAACCGGTCCGCGCCCGCCCCGCCGCGCAATTGATCCGAACCGCTGCCGTCGCACAGGATATCGTCGCCGCCCCCCCCCGACAGCATCCCGTTGCCCGATGTCTGCACCAGCATGTCATCGCCCGATCCGCCCGTCAGGCTGGACCCCGCGCCGGTCAGCGTCAGCCCCACGGCCGACAGATCGACGCGGAAGAGCGTCATCCCCGCTTCGGCCCCCGAGGTGACGAAGACCTGAATCTCGCTGCCGACAAGGGTCATTTCCACGGCAGAGACATTCATCAGCGTCGTGGCGGCGGAATCGGCGATGCTTTGCAGGTGGATCAGCTTGCCCCCCGGCAAGAGCGTGAAGAGGCTCAGCCCGCCATCCGCCCCCGCCGCGGTGATGAACGCGCGCCCCGAAACCGTCAGCGCATCCATGACGGCAACCGACTGGAACCGGGTCGCCAGATCGTCGATCACATGGTCAGTGGGCGTCAGCGTTCCCCCCGCGCCGATTTCCATGACCGTCAGGCTGGAATTCGTGGCCGCCGCCGCGATCAGATATGTCGCGCCCGCAACCGTGACGGTGCGCATTTCGCTGATCGTCTCAAGCGGGACCAGATCGTGGACACCGATCGATTCGACGCGCGTGACACCCCCGCCGGCCGTCACCTCATAGCCGCTGATCCCGCTTTCGGTGGCCGACCCGGTGAACAGAAACGTCCGGCCGCCAATCGTGGCCGTCACCATCGCCGTAATGCCGGCCGAATAGCTTTGCGTTGTATCCGCGATATCCGCGATCCAAGCTGGCTGTGCCGTGCCGTTCGCCGAAAGCACCGAAAATCCGCTGCCATCGCTTTGCGCGGCGAAAAGACAGGTCTGACCTGAGACGGTGGCCGAGGCCAGTTCGACCCTTTCGCTGAACGCACCGCCGGCCCCGAGATAGGCCGTGACCGAGGCCCCCGGCCCGGACAGCGCCGCCGAAAGCGCGCCCGTCAGGACCGAACCGGAAAAACTGCCGGTCACGATCGCGGTCTGGCTTGTGGAATGGATGATCTGCCCGGTCGAACTGCCAAGGGCGTTCGCACCCACGGTGAACTGAGAGGTCAGCCCGCTGCCATAGTCGATGACATTGACCCGCAGGCTGCTGCCAAAGCCGGTCATGAACACTTCGGCGCTGCCGACCGGCTGCCAGAGGGGCAATCCCGTGAAAGTCCCGATATGGGAAAGCAACTGCATGAAGTGTCAAACCAACGGCCCGTCCTATCGGGTGACAGACTGCGCAATAATCCTTCATGGTCGATTAACGGCGATCAGGCGATGTCGCCTCGCGATCCTGTCTGATCCTCTTTCTGGCCAGAATGTTCCGGGGTCCGGGGCAGCGCCCCGGAGGCCGCGCTTCGCGCCGGCCTCAGCGCGGGAAGGCATCCGCGATCAACTGGTCGAGAAACGCCCCGATCGCCTGCGCGTCCAGCGGCGCGTCGGCCCGGGCAATCCCCAGCGCGGTTTCCCGGGGGGGCGCTTCCGCGTCCTGCCGGATCACCCGCGCCGAAATCCGCCCCGCCGAGGCGGCATCGACGACAAGACGGATATCCGCGGCCTCTTCCGGCGGCACCGCCGAAAGCGCCATGGGCGGTTCCAGCCTTGCCAGCCGGTCCAGAAACGCCGCGCATATATCGACGGTGATCGCCTCTGCCCCGCCGGGCAGCGCGCAGGCGACACGAAATGCCGGTTTGGCCGTATCACCCATCGCCAGCCCCATGGTCGCGGTCACGACGGCGGATGCAAGCGCAGTCGCAAACAGGGCCCTTGGCCGCTGCTCAGCCAAGAAACCCGCCATCGGTATCATCCCCGGCTTCCTCAAGAAGCCGGTCGAAATCCGGCACCGACACATGGCGCGTGCCTTCCAGAGATATCACGCCATCCCGTTTCAGCGACGACATCTGCCGGCTGACGGTTTCCAGCGTCAGGCCAAGATAATCGGCCATCGCCTCGCGGGTCAGCGGCAGGTCGAAGACCATCTTCCCCTTCGCCATCCGCATTTCCAGTGAAGCCGCGCGCTGGGCGACAATCACCAGAAGGCTTGCAATCTTTTCCCGCGCGGTCTTGCGGCCAAGAAGCAGCATCCATTCGCGCGCGGCATCAAGCTCGTCCAGCGTCATTTCCAAAAGCCGTTGGCCGATATTCGGCGTCGAATGCAAAAGCTCTTCGAACGGCTTCTTGCGAAAGCAGCACATCATCACATCGGTGACGGCGGTGACATCGTAGGGCGCCAGATCGCGCCCCGGGCGTCCGACGAAATCGGACGGGAAAAGCAGACCGACCGTCTGTGTGCGCCCGTCTTCCATCACCTGGCTCAGCGTGGCGATTCCGGTCACCACCGAGGCCACGAACTCCATCCGGTCGCCAGCCCAGATCAGCGTCTGGCCCGCCTGAAAGCTGCGGTAATACTTGATCGTATCCAGCACTTTCAGCTCGACAGGCTGGCATTTCGCGCAAACCGCGCGGTGCCGGATCGGACAGTCACCGCATTTCGGGCCCGTCGTAAGAGATTGATGAAGGGTCATCGCCACATTTATTTGATCTGGGTCAAGGCTCGCGCCGCTTCGCGCCCTCTAAACCTAGAGGCATGACTGATGAATCGCAACTCGCCAGGTTCGGACTATTTGACGCGCGTGTTCCGCGCTATACGTCCTATCCCACCGCCCCGCATTTTCGCCCCGGCTTTCAGGCAGGGACCCATGCCGACTGGATCGGTCAGGTCGCACCGGGCAGCGCGATTTCGCTTTATCTTCACGTCCCCTTCTGCCGCCGCCTCTGCTGGTTCTGCGCCTGCCGAACGCAGGGCACCACGTCGGACGCGCCGGTCCGGGCCTATGTCGACACCCTTCTGGCCGAGCTTGAACTGATCGGCCGGGCGCTGCCGTCCGGTGTCACCCTGTCCCGCCTGCATTGGGGCGGCGGCACGCCCACCCTGCTGCCACCCGATTGCATCGAACGGCTGGCGCGCGCGGTCACCGATATCGTGCCCCTCGCGGAGGATGCGGAATTTTCGGTCGAGATCGACCCGAACGAGATCGACGACGCGCGCCTTGATGCCTTGGCCGCCGCGGGGATGAACCGCGCCTCGATCGGCGTGCAGGATTTCGATCCGCATATTCAAAAGCAGATCGGCCGCGATCAAAGCTTCGAGGTCACGCAAAGCGCGACGAATGGGCTTCGGGCGCGGGGGATCACCTCGCTCAATACCGACATCCTGTTCGGCCTGCCCGATCAGACGACCACGCGGATCACCGCTTCGGTGGAAAAGCTCCTCTCGCTGCGCCCCGACCGGGTGGCGCTTTACGGCTATGCGCATGTGCCGTGGATGGCGCGGCGGCAGGTGATGATCCCCTCGGACACGCTGCCCCGCCCGGAAGAGCGGCTGCACCTGTTCGAGGCGGCGCGCCGTCTTTTCGTCGCGGCAGGATATGACGAGATCGGCATCGATCACTTCGCCCTGCCGGGCGACGGGCTGGCGAAAGCCGCGAAGGAAGGCCGGCTGCGCCGCAATTTTCAGGGCTATACCGACGACACGGCACAGACGCTGATCGGCGTCGGCGCTTCGGCGATTTCGCGTTTTCCACAAGGCTACAGCCAGAACGCACCCTCGACCTCGGCCCATGTGAAGGCGATCCGCGGGGGCGGTTTTTCGACCGCGCGCGGCTATGCCTTCGACGGGGAAGACCGGCTGCGCGCCCGCATGATCGAAGCCCTGATGTGCGATTTCCGCATCGATGCGGCCGAGATGCAGGACAGGTTCGGCCTTGATGCCGCAGCCTTCGCGGCCAAACTGGCACCCACCCTGTCCGCGTTCGGGGAAATGGTCGACCTCGCGCCCGCGGGGCTGACCGTTCCCGGCTTTGCCCGGCCCCTGACCCGGATGATCGCGCGCAGCCTCGATACGTTCGAAGCCCCGCAATCCGGCCACAGCCCCGCGATCTGACAGCGCAGGCCCCGCGCTTCAGCGATTTCTTTCGACGAAACCGATCAGTTTCGGCAGGCAAACCGATCTGAGGTCGTAATCCGCGACGATGGTATCACGTGCCGCTTGGCGCAACGGCAGCACCCCGTCCGGATCGGCAAGCGCGCGGGCCAGCGCATCGGACCAGCCGGCGACATCGAAGAAATCGACCAGCCGGCCGTTCAGGCCATCCGTGATCACCTCTTCGACCGGCGGCGTGCGCGAACCGACGACCAGCGCGCCCGCGCTCATCGCCTCCAGCATCGACCACGACAGAACGAAAGGATAGGTCAGATAGGCGTGAACCCGCGTCACCTGCATCAGGGCCACAAAGCCCGGATAGGGCAGATGGCCGGTGAAATGAACGCGCTCTGCGTCGATCCCCGCGCCAATCTCGGCCAGCAGGCGCTGTTTCCAGCTTGTTCCATCCCGGGGGGCCGGGCCATAGCTTTGCCCCTCGCCGCCGACGATGACCACCTCTGCCTTGGGCCGCCGCGCAAGGATCCCGGGCAGGGCACGCATGAAGATGTGAAAACCGCGATAGGGCTCCAGCTTGCGGCTCACGAAGCTCAGAACCTCGTCGCCCGCCCGCAGGGTCTTGCCCGAAGGCAGCGTCAGCTTCGCCGACGCATCGGGGGCGACGCGCCCGGTATCGATCCCGTCGTGGATGACCGCGATCTTGGCCCGCATGTCGGGCGGGAAGGTCGATGCCTGCCAGACGGTCGGCGCCAGCCCGGCGTCGGCATCCTGGATGGCCTGCAGAAGATGGGTGCGCCGTGCAAGGGTGCCAAGCCGGGGGGCCAGCCCCTCTCGCGGGAATTCCGGGTCGAACCCGGCGTCGAGCCCGCTCGGGCGGTAAAAGAATTCGGCATAGGTCAGGTGCCGCGCCTCGGGCCAGATCTCGCGCAGAAAAAGCGTCTCGCCCCAGCCGCCATGGCCGAAGACCAGATCGGGCACATAGCCCAGCTTCTCGCGCATCTGATGGGCCGCCCGCGCGACCATCACCCCCCGCTCGGCCATCTCGGCCCATGTCTGGGCGACACCCTTGACGGTGTTTTCGGGCGGCGTGCGGTATTTGAACACCCGGACCGGCGACGGGCGTTCATTCTTTTCGGCCGTCAGCGCCCAGACTTCATGTCCGCGCCCGGCAAGCGCGGGCGCCAGATGCAGGAACTGGCCGGGAAAGTTCTGATGGACGAACAGGATCTTCATGACGGCGATTGTCTGGTTTTCGCGCCCGTCGCACCCTTGCCGTGCTGGCCGAAAGCGGCCGCCATCAATTCGCGGGTATAATCCGTCCGCGGCGCGTCAAAGACGGCATCGCCCGCCCCCGCCTCGACGATATCGCCCGCCTTCATGACCATGACCTTGTGGGCCAGCGCCCGGACCACGCGCAGATCGTGGCTGATGAACAGATAGGCCAGCCCGTGCCTGCGCTGAAGTTCGCGCAGCAATTCGACGATCTGTACCTGCACCGTCATGTCCAGCGCAGATGTCGGTTCATCCAGAACCACCACCCTTGGCCGCAGGATCATCGCGCGGGCAATGGCGATGCGCTGGCGCTGGCCGCCCGAGAATTCATGCGGATAGCGTTCCATCGTCGCCGGATCCAGCCCGACCTCGGCCATGATTTCGGCCACCATCTCGCGCCGGTCGCGTCCCGGCTCCACGCCGTGAACCGTCAGCCCCTCGGCGATGATCTGTTCGGCCGTCATCCGGGGCGACAGGCTGCCGTAAGGGTCCTGAAAGACGATCTGCATGTCGCGGCGCAGACGGCGCAGCTCGCGCGGCCGCCAGCCCGAGATATCCTGCCCGAGATAAAGGATCGGCCCCTTGCTCTCGATCAGCCGCATGATCGCCAGCGCCAGCGTCGTCTTGCCCGATCCGCTTTCCCCGACGATGCCCAGCGTCTCGCCCGCCCTGACCGAAAGCGTGGCCGCGTTGACGGCCTTCACATGGCCGACCGTCTTGCGCAGGAACCCGCGCTGAATAGGAAACCAGATGCGCAAGTCTTCGGTGCTCAGGATTTCCTCGGCGCCCTCCGGCACCGGATCCGGCCTGCCCTCCGGCTCCGCGGCAAGCAGCTTTTGCGTATAGGGATGGCGGGGATTGGCAAAGATCTCCTCCACAGGCCCCTGTTCGACGATCTCGCCGCCCTGCATCACGCAGACCCGGTCGGCGATCCGCCGCACGATGCCCAGATCGTGGCTGATGAATAGAAGGCTCAGGCCCTCTCGGTCCTTCAGTTCGGCCAGAAGATCAAGGATTTGCGCCTGGATCGTCACGTCGAGCGCGGTCGTCGGCTCATCCGCCACCAGAAGTTCGGGCCCGTTGGCCAGCGCCATGGCGATCATCACCCGTTGCCGCTGCCCGCCCGACAACTGATGCGGATAATCTTTCAGGCGGCGTTCGGGATTGTCGATGCCGACCTTGGTCAAGAGTTCCACGATCCGCGCCCGCACCGCATCGCCCGACAGGCCCTGATGCAGGACAAGGCTTTCGGCGATCTGCCGTTCCAGCGTGTGCAGAGGGTTGAGCGAGGTCATCGGCTCCTGAAAGATGAAGCTGATGTCATTGCCGCGCACATGGCGCAGCGTTGCCTCATCCGCGCCGATCATCTCGCGGTCACGGTAGCGTGCCGAACCGGCGACACACGCGTTCGGCCCGAGCAAAGACACCGTCGACAGCGCCGTCACCGACTTGCCCGAACCGCTTTCGCCCACCAGCGCCACCGTCTCGCCCTTGCCGACGGTGAAACTCACGCCCTTCACCGCCTCGATGGTCCGGCCATCCTGCCGGAAGCTGACGCGCAGGTCGCGGATGTCCAGAACGGGCGCCGTCACCGGAAGGTCTTTCTTGGGTCAAAGGCATCGCGGACGCCCTCGAAGATGAAAACCAGAAGCGACAGCATGATCGCAAAGGTGAAAAACGCGGCAAAGCCCAGCCAGGGCGCCTGAAGGTTCTGCTTGGCCTGCTGGGTCAGTTCGCCCAGCGATGGCAGCGAGGACGGCAGGCCGAAACCAAGGAAATCGAGCGTCGCCAGCCCGCCGATGGCACCCGTGACGATGAAGGGCAGCAAGGTGACCGTGGCGACCATCGCATTGGGCAGGATGTGGCGGAACATGATCACCCGGTCCCGCACGCCCAGCGCCCGCGCGGCGCGGACATATTCGAAGTTGCGCGCGCGCAGAAACTCTGCCCGCACCACGCCCACCAGTGCGGGCCAGCCAAAGATGACGGAGATGACGACCAGAAGCCAGAAACTCCGCCCGAGGATCGCAAAAAGGATGATGATCACGTAAAGCGACGGCATCCCTGTCCAGATCTCGATCAGCCGCTGAAAGATCAGATCGGTCCGGCCGCCGAAATAGCCCTGCACCGCGCCCGCCGCGATGCCAAGGACCGCCACCCCGGTCGAGACGATCAGCGCAAACAGGATCGACAGCCGGAACCCGTAGATGATCCGCGCCAGAACATCGCGCGCGGTATCGTCCGTGCCCAGCCAGTGATCGCGGTCCGGGGCCGAAGGCGCGGTGCCGACATTGTTGATCGTGTTGTAGCCATAGGGGATCGGCGGCCAGAGCATCCAGCCGGCCTCGACCGCCTGCCCTGCGACATCGCCATCGGCCGCATCGGCGATCACCCCATCGGGATCATCCCAGCAACCCTGCAAGCCGCCGGTGCGGATCAGGCAGCCCACCGCCGGATCGCGATAGATCGCCTCGGTCCTGAAATCGCCGCCGAACTCGGTTTCGGGATAGAACTTGAAGATCGGGAAATGCAGCGTGCCGCGATAACTGACGATGATCGGTTTGTCATTGGCCAGAAACTCGGCAAACAGCGACAGGCCGAACAGCAGGACGAAGATCCACAGCGACCAATATGCCCGCCGGTTGGCCTTGAAATTCCGCCATCGGCGCTGGTTCAGCGGGGAAAGTCGCATCAGCCCACCCGCTTTTCGAAGTCGATGCGCGGATCGACGATCACATACATCAGGTCCGAGACGATCCCGATCACCAGCCCCATCAGGCCAAAGGCGTAAAGCGTGCCGAATACCACCGGATAGTCGCGCTGCAACGCCGCCTCATAGCCCATGCGCCCCAGCCCATCGAGCGAGAAGATGATCTCGATCAGAAGGCCGCCGCCGAAGAGGACCGAAACGAAAAGGGCCGGAAACCCCGCGATCACGATCAGCATCGCGTTGCGGAAGACGTGACCGTAAAGAACCTTGCGCTCGCTCAGCCCCTTGGCCCGCGCCGTCAGCACATATTGCTTGTTGATCTCGTCAAGAAAGCTGTTCTTGGTCAGAAGCGTCAGCGTCGCAAAACCCGAGATGGTCGAGGCGATGACCGGCAGCGTGATATGCCAGAAGTAATCCAGCACCTTGCCGATCAGGCTGAGGTCCGCCCAGTTGTCCGATGTCAGCCCGCGCAGCGGAAAGATGCGCCAGTAACTGCCGCCCGCGAACAGCACGATCAGCATGATCGCGAAAAGAAAGCCCGGAATCGCATAGCCGACGATGATCGCGCCCGAGGTCCAGGTATCAAAGGGCGTGCCGTCGCGCACCGCCTTGCGGATGCCCAGCGGGATCGAGACCATGTAGGCCAGAAGCGTCGACCACAGACCAAGCGTGATCGATACCGGCATCTTCTCGATGACCAGATCGACCACCCGGATCGACCGGAAATGGCTTTCGCCGAAATCAAAGCGCAGATACTTGCCCATCATGATGAAGAACCGCTGCACCGTGGGGATCTTTTCCTTGTGGCAGGCGGGGTCCTTCAGATCGGGCGTGCCCTCGTGGCCCGCATCGCAGGTGATCCGGGCAAAGCCCATCTGCACCTCAAGCTCGGCCAGAAATTCGGGCGGCAGGCCACGCGCGCCGATATAGCCATCGACCGCGCCGCCATCGGTGGACGAACCGTCGCGCGTCCCGGCATCGGCCCCGCTGCCCGCGATGCCGCGCAACACGTCGCCCTCGCCCTCGATCTGCGCCAGAACCTGTTCGATCGGCCCGCCCGGCACGAATTGCGTCAACCCGAAATTCAGGATCATGATCCCGATCAATGTCGGGATCACCAACAGCAGTCTGCGCAGGATATAGGCGCCCATCGGCCGGTCTGCTCTTCGCTCAGTTAAACGCGCCGGCCGCTTTCAGCTTGTCGGCCTTTTCGGCGTTGTACCACCAGAAGCTCAACTCGCCCAGCGCATAGGCGGGCAAGGGGTCGGGACGACCGTACATGTCGTAATAGGCCACCGTATGGCTGTCCTTGAACCACTGCGGGATCCAGAACCGCTTGGCGCGCAAGACACGGTCCAGCGCCTTGACGGCGACATGCAGCTTTTCCTGACTGTCGGCCTCTACCACCTTTGTGATCAGCGCATCGACCGCCGGGTCCGACAGACCGGGCGTGTTGAAGACATCCGTCAGCCCTTCGGTGCCGAAATACTGGCGCAGCCCGGCGCCCGGCTCATAGCCGGTCGGGAACTGATCGGTGATGATGTCGAAATCGAAGCTGCGCGTGCGGCTCGTATACTGCGCCGGATCGACCCGGCTCAGCTTGGCATCGACACCCAGCGCGCGCAGGTTCTCGACAAAGGGGTTCACGATCCTGTCGAAGGCCGGGTCATCCTCAAGGAATTCGATCGTCAGCGTCTCGCCCTTATCGTTGCGGCGCATGCCGTCATTCGCCACCGCCCATCCGGCCTGATCAAGCAGGGCCGCCGCCTTGCGCAGGTTGCCCCGGTCAAGCTGGCGCGCGCCCGATACCGGCGCCAGAACGGCGTCATCGGTCAGAACGCCCGGCGGCAACTGATCCTTCAACGGCTCCAAGAGCGCCAGTTCCTCTGGCGACGGCTTGCCCGTGGCGGCCAGATCGCTGTTTTCCCAGAAGGAATTGATGCGGGCGTAAAGCCCGTAGAAAAGCGTATCGTTCGACCATTCGAAATTGAACATCAGGCCCAGCGCTTCGCGCACCAGAGGGTCCTGAAACTTCTGGCGGCGCAGGTTCATGGCGAAACTCTGCCCCGTGGCGATATTGCCGTGCTTCAATTCCTGCTTGGTCACCCAGCCGTTCTGTACCGCCGGAAAGTCGTATGAGGTCGCCCAGTTCTTCGACGAGTTTTCATTGCGGAACGTGATCGCGCCGGTCTTGAACGCCTCAAGCGCGCCCGTGGCTTCCCCGAAATATTCGATGCGGATCGTGTCGAAATTGTTCTGGCCGATATTGATCGGCAGGTCCTTGCCCCAGTAATCGGGGTTGCGCTTGTAGACGACGCGCTGATTGACGTCGAAATGGTCAAGCACATAGGGGCCCGAGCCGATGCCCGGATCCATCCGGCTTTCATCCAGTTTCGCGCCTGTCCTGTCGTACCACGCCTTCGACATCACCGGCATGCCGCCCGCCATCTGGATGCGTTCGCGCGGCGCGCTGTCGGCCTTGAAGGTGTATTTCACCCGATGCGCGTCCAGAACCTCAACCTTCTCGACGAATTGGGCAAGGACCGTGCGGAAGGAAATCAGCCCCTCGCGGGCAAACATCTCATAGGTGAAAAGAACGTCATCCGCGGTCAGGGGCGAGCCATCCGAAAACCGCGCCTCGGGGCGCATGTTGAAGATCACCCAGGCCTTGTCGGCGGGATATTCGATGGTCGAGCAGATCAGACAGTAGAGCGATCCGATCTCATCGGCGGTGCCCACCATCATGTCTTCATAGGCGGTATTCGACAGGGCAGCCGCGCGCCCTTTCTGAGAATAGGGGTTGAAGCTGTCGAACGTGCCGAAGGCGGCCTCGGAAATCTCGCCACCCTTGGGTGCGTCGGGATTGACATAATCGAGATGCGTGAAGTCGGCCGGGTATTTCGACGGCTCGCCGAAGGTCGTGATGCTGTGCGCGGTGATGACATCGCCCTGCGCGAGGGCGGCGCCCGAAAAGCCGGCAGCGGCAAGGGCGCACAGCACGATCGGCCCCATGGCCCGCTGAACGGCGTTCCGGGCGTTCCGGACACTGACTTCCATGCAATATCTCCCTTTGTGCGCACACAGCGGCGCATATGGCTGCCCGCAAGGCTAGAAGCCTGAAGCCGGCGCATCAAGTTGCGAATTTGTGAGCTTGCCGTGACCGCAAATGAAAACGGACCACCCAACCGTCGGAGTGGTCCGCAAGATCTGGCTCAAACCGGACAGCGCCGCCGCTTACCCGCCAAGGCTTTTCAGATAGGCAATCACGTTGGCGCGGTCCTCGGGCTTTTTCAAACCGGCAAAGGACATCTTGGTGCCCGGGATGAACCCCTTGGGGTTTTCAAGGAAGTGAAACAGCGTCTCGCCATCCCAGTTGCCGCCATGGCCCGCCATCGCATCCGAATACCCGAACCCGGCAACCGAGGCGACCGCCCGGTCAAAGACGCCGTCCAGATGCGGACCGGTGCCGTTCGTGCCATCAACCTTGTGGCAGGCCTTGCACTTGCCGAATACCTTTTCGCCCGCACCGGCATCGGCCGCGGCGAAAAGCGTCGCAAAGTCGGGGCCGGCATCTGCCGTCGCCGAGTTGGCTTCCGACGCGCCGGTGTCGATCGTATAGGCCTGCGCCGCCTCTTCGCCACCATGCCCGCCGGCACCGGTGTGATACAGCGACTCGGCCGCCATCTTGCCCAGAAGGAAAATCAGGAACGCCCCGCACAGCGCGCCGCCGGCCTTGGTTATCGTCATCGTGTCGAACATGTCGCGCCTCTATCTTGGCAATCTGCTTGGCGGGTATCTACCCGCTTCCCCTGACAAGTTTCAAGGTATAGTTAGCGCTCCGAACCGCCCGGCCACCGGGTTAACGCCAGGGAGCCCGCATCATGACCGGACGGATCGCCTTTCAGGGAGAGCCAGGAGCCTATTCGCATCAGGCCTGCCGCGAAACCTATCCCGGGATGGAGCCCCTGCCCTGCCGCACCTTCGAGGACGCCATCGCGGCGGTGAAATCCGGCGCGGCCGAACTTGCGATGCTGCCGGTCGAAAACTCGACCTATGGCCGCGTGGCCGATATCCACCGGCTTTTGCCCGACAGCGGCCTGCATATCGTCAACGAAGCCTTCGTGCGCGTGCATATCAACCTTCTCGGCGTGCCGGGCGCTCGGATTTCGGACGTGAAAGAGGCTTACAGCCATCTTGTCCTTCTGCCGCAATGCGCGGCCTTCCTGACCGAACACGGTATCGTGGGCCGGGTCAGTTCCGACAATGCCCGCGCCGCGCGCGATGTCGCCGAACGGGGTGATCCTTCCGTGGCCGCGCTTGCGTCCGAGCTTGCGGGCGAAATCTATGGTCTCGACGTGCTCGCCCGCCATATCGAGGATGCCGAACACAACACGACGCGCTTTCTGGTGATGTCGCGCAAGCCCGACCTTGCCCGGCGCGGCGATCACGGCATGCTGACCACCTTCGTCTTCCGTGTCCGCAACATTCCGGCCGCGCTCTACAAGGCGATGGGCGGGTT